>JAOTWJ010000216.1 GCA_029862925.1 Gemmatimonadota bacterium | reverse complement strand
CAACCCCGTCTCGGTGAGCTGCGCCCCGCCCGCCGCGTCCACCGCCCGCGCGATCCCGAAATCGGCCACCACCGCATGCCCGTGCTCCAACAGGATGTTCTCGGGCTTGATGTCGCGGTGGATCACGCCCCGACTGTGGGCATAGCTCAGCGCATCGGCCACCTCGCGGGCAATCTGGAGTGCGTCGTCCACCGGCAGCTGCTTCTCCCGCGTCAACCGGTCCCGCAGCGACTCGCCTTCCACGTAGGGCATGACGTAGAACAGGACGTCGCCCGCGTGGCCGCTGTCGTAGAGCGGCAGGATGTGGGGATGGCGGAGGTTGGCGGTGGTGGTGATCTCGCGCAGGAAGCGGTCGGGCCCGAGGGCGGCGGCCAGCTCGGGGCGAAGGACCTTCACGGCGACCTTGCGGTGGTGTTTGGGGTCGTCGGCCAGGTAGACAGTGGCCATCCCGCCGGCGCCGAGCTCGCGCTCGATGGTGTAGCGGTCCTTGAGGGCCTCGGCGAGGCGGTCCACCGGCGTGGTCATGGGGCGACCCGGAGTGGGGCTGCGCTACGATAGGGGGCGGGGCAGGGATCGGCTAGGTGCCCCGCGTGTCGTGGCTCGGTCCGCGTGACCACCCGGCCTTCTCATCTGGCGTGTCGGCGATGCGCGGCAGGACGCCACCCGGCGCGCCGTAGTGCGCGACGATCCCCTGCGTCGCCAGCGCCTCATCGGCGCGCGGCAGCACGAACCCTTCGACGGGGCGCGCATAGTACAGGCAGCCGCACTCCTCCGGCGGCCGCGCGCGCACGAAGGTGTCGGCATCGCCGAGTGCCGCGAGCCACGTCTGCTTGGCCTCCGCCAGATCGAAGGACTCGGCCAGGCGCAGTCGGCCGAAGTCCTCCGGACGGTAGCGACCGCGCCGCTTGAGCAGCTCGAGCAGCGACAGCGGCGTGAGGCCCGGGTCCTTGCCGACCGCGGCCCAACAGAGCCCGGCGAGCGGCAGCACGGTCCGGTGCACGAAGAGAATGTCGACGAAGTCGCGCGCCTCGTCGCGCCCGGCGAGGGTGAGCACCTTGTTGATGGCCAGGTCCACCGGGTGGAGGAGCAGGCCGCCCAGCGGGTCGCGCACGAGCGGCATGAACCGCCAGGCCGAGTCGTGCGCCCAGTCCACGCGGGTGGCGTCGTCGCCCCGGCGCACCACCGCGCGGACGAACCCGGGGAGGGTGAGCTCCCGTTCGAGCGTGTAGCCGGCGGCCTCGAGCGTCGCGCGATCCGCGGCGAACGCCGCAGCCACCCGGGCCTCGGAATCGTGAAAGAAGTCGAGGTCGTCGCTGTAGCGGGTGGAGTTGGGCGCGAAGTGCATGGCGGCGCCGCCGGCGAGGTAGCGGTCGTCATTCGGCGTGGCGGCCAAGGTCGCGAGCAGTGTGCGCTGGAAGTCGGTCAACGGCACAGCCGGGCTCCGGCGTGCCACGCCGCGCGGTTGCCGTGTTTCATCAGCTGCTCGGCTACCCAGGGGATGTCGGCGGCGGTGATTTCCAGGTCCGGGCGGTACGACCAGAAGCAGGTGGTGCGGAACCGGCGGAACGCGCGGCGCGCCTCGCGCACCTTGACCATGGTGCGCGCGGTGTCGGCATCGAGCGTGCGCCGGCTCTTGCGGCCGCCGCGGGCACCGATGCGGGCCAGGTAGCGCCGGATCTCGCTCATGACATTATCATAAGCTGCTTATGATAATAAGTCAATACATTACATTATGATGTGGCATCAGCCTGGTGAACCACCCGCATCCCGGCATCGGACCCGCGTTCCGCCGCTCCGCCGTACCGCCGTCAGGGCCATGCCGCTGGCGCCGAGCTCGCGCTCGAGGTACGGTGCGCGGCCCGAATCGGCCAGCGGGGTCGCCCGGAACCAGCGCACTCCGACACCGGTGCCATTCTGGACCCGGCACGAACGTCGAGACCAGGGACCAGTTCCGCTGGACGCGCGGTCGTCACAGCCCCGGCTGCAGCGCTACCTGGGGGGGATGGGCTCGTTGCCCAGCACGAACGATTCCACGAACAACCGCCCCGGCCCGGTCGCCATGATGTCGGCGGCGCCCATGTCGTACGCCGCGGTCAGTCTGCTGGTATTGGCGACGACCACGAACGTGAGGCCCGGCTGCGGCGCGCGGATGAGCAGCGACGAATGGCCCAACGCCAGGCCGAAATGCCACTCGAGCTTGACGCCCTGGACCGTCTGCACGTACCAGCCGAGTCCGTACGTCCTCGTTGGCCCGTTGATTTCGATCGTGGGCGACAGCATTTCCTCTCGGGCCGCGGCGCCGAGTAGCTGCCCGGCATCCAGGGCGATCGAGATGCGGGCGAGGTCCCGCACGGAGGTCACCAACCCCGCGGCCGGGCTGAAATGACGCAGCCGGGCGTAAGGAACCACTTGGCCGTCCACCAGCTCGTAGGGCATCGCGACGTTGGCGAGGAACGCTTGTCTGGGGAGGCCGGTCACGTAGAAATCCGCCAGGAGCTCGACATCCGGCGCGGTGTGGCGGAGCCCGAGCGGCCGCAGGATCCGCTCCGCGAGCAACTCCGCAAACGTCTGGCCGGTCGCCTCCAACATCACGTTTCCCAGCTTGATGTAGCGGGCGCCGTTGTACCGGAACACGGTGCCGGGGGTGCCCTCGGAGGTGTGATTGAAGACGTGTTTCACCGTGACCACGCCGTTGGCTGCGAGATTCACGCCGTAGTCGGTGATGGGGTCGTCGAGGTTCACCCGCCCCTCCTCGACCAGCTGCATCAAGACGATGGCGGCCACCGATTTCGTGACGGAGGCCACGTAAAAGGACGTCGTGTCGGTCGCGGGCCTGCCCTGCTCGACGTCGGCCAGTCCGAATCCGCGTGACCAGACGATCTCGCCCCCCTCGGCGATCGCGGCGGCCAGACCCGGGATCTTGAGTCCCACGCGGATGTTGTCGAGCGACGCCTCGAAGCCTTGCAGCCCCTCGACCGGCGCCACGACCACCGGCTCGAGCGGCGGCTCTCCACATGCGGCCGCCATCACGAGCGCGATGGAGGCGAGGGCGGCTCCGACTCGAAACGCGGATCCTGCACGTGGGCTCATCGTGCCGTTCCTCCCAGCGCGATCACGTACGCGACCGACACGGTAGCGGACAGCAGTCTGACCGCTCCCGGTGGCTGGAGCTCGCGGTTCAGGTTGGTCAGGTTCAGACCGGCCAGCAGTTGAACGGCGAGCTGGTTCGACCCCATCCGCCGCCGCACTCCGAGTCCAAGCCAGGCTGCAAACTGCGCCTTCGTGCGATGCCACTCCACCTGCGGATCGTCGCAGCTCACGCTGCCCACGCCGCGCACGCCGGTGACCGCGCACCCCAGCTCCAGACTCGCCGAGGCACCCACGAGCAGTTGGGGGGCGGTCTTCCAGCGAGGCGTCACCGCCAGGAGCAGGGGCAACTCCACGTAGGTCAACCGCCGGCCCCCGCCCCCCTGCGTTTCCGTCCAGCCCTTCTGCACGTACCAGAGTTCGGCCTGCATCGAGAGGATCGAACGCGGTCGGTACGCCACGACGCCGCCGATCTGGAAACCAGCCCTCGGCCGGTTCATGTCGTTGGCCTCTTCGTCCTGGAACCACACGAATCCGCCAACCAGTCCGAGTCTGCCTCCGATGGAAACGTCTTGGGCGCCGAGACGTCCCGCGGCGACCGTGAGCAGCGCGGCACAGATGGCTGCTGGGCGTCTGGGGAGGAGCGCGGTGGGCCTCCTGGTGCGGCAGCCCTGCGCGCGGAGTGCCTCGGCAGGCCGTCCATGCCGCGAACGAAAGGCCGCGAACCATCGGCAGGGGACACCGGGTTTTTCGATCTCGCTGGGGAACCGGTCCAGGCCGAGGGTGGCCGCGAGCTCCGGCATCAGGACGTCGAGGGCGAGCGGGCGGTGGTGCTTGTGCGGTCTTCCGCGAGATGGACCGTGGCCACGGCACCGCGACCCAGCTCGCGCTGGAGCGCGGTTCGGTCCGCCACAGCTGCCTCAAGGCGATCCAGGATGTCGGGCATCCGCCCTCCCGGGTCTGCCTCCCGCACGCCTAGAATAGGGAATGGGGCGCGGATCGGCTAGAAGGCCCGAGTGGGAGCAGCCCCACGACCCCATTGGGCTCGGGGGACATAGCGAAAACGTCAAGTTGCCGCCAGCCCCGAAACAGCACCGCCCGGCGCGGGGCTAGAACACGATGCTCGCTCCGATGCCGAAGCCGTCACGTCCCGGCATAACGCTCACGGG
>JAOTWJ010000215.1 GCA_029862925.1 Gemmatimonadota bacterium | reverse complement strand
CGAGCTCATCCCAGAGGAAGTGAACCCGGGCGGGATGTTCGGCCCGCTGCACGCGTGGCTCGACGAGCGGATCGCCGCCGGTGCGGCCCACGGGTTCTTTCGGCCGTACGACCGGGATCGTGGTGGGGTCGCGCCCGAACGATGGCATCTGAGCCACGGGCCGACCGCCGCCACGTACGGGCGGGAGCTCACCACGGACGTTTTGCGCGACGCGGTCCGCGGCGCCGACCTCGCCCTCAAGAGCGTGGTGCTCGCGCACCTCGACGAAATCGTCGTTCGTTTCGTCACCAACACGAACCAGGCGACCGCATGAATCTCCGACCGCGGCAGGACTGGGGCACGATCCTCTGGGAACCGCACACGTACGGCCGGTCCCACCTGGGCGTGCCGCTGGAAGTGTGGCGTCCCGCGGGGCCGTGTACGCTGTTGCTCTTTGCCGGGATCCACGGGGAGGAAGCGGAAACGACGTTCGCGCTCTCCCGCGCCCTCCGTCAGCTGCCCGCGCCGTCGCCTCACGCCGCGGTCGTGCTCGCCGCCAATCCCGACGGCCTGATCCGCGGCACGCGGGGAAACGCGCGCGGTGTGGAGCTCAACCGCAACTTCCCGACCCGTGACTGGCAGTCGAAGCCGGTGGCGCATCGCTCCACGCTGGACGACCCGCAGGACGTGCGGCTGAGCCCGGGCGCGCATGCCGGGTCGGAGCCCGAGACGCAGGCGCTGATGCGACTGGTTACCGAGTTACGGCCCGAGACCGTGATCGCGCTGCATGCACCGCTCGCCTGCATCGATGACGCCAACGCGAGTGCGCTGGGGCAGTGGTTGGCGGCGCGCACCGGCCTGCCGCTCGTGCGGGACATCGGTTACCCCACGCCCGGGTCGTTTGGCACGTGGGGCGGAGAACAGGGCCTCGCGGTCGTGACCTACGAGTTTCCCCTCGCGTCCACGGATGCCCTCGTGCGCGCGCACGTGCCCGTGCTGGTGGAGTTGCTCACGCACGCCGATCCCACCCTCGCGAGCTGAGTTCCATGGTCCTCAACTACATCTGGATCGCGTTCTTCCTCGTCGCGCTGGTCGTGGGCTTCGTCAAGCTGGTCTTCTTCGGCGATACCCAGGTCTTCACGGCCATGGTCAACTCCACGTTCGAGATGGCCAAGGTGGGGTTCGAGATCGCGCTCGGCCTCACCGGTGTGCTCACGCTGTGGCTGGGCCTGATGAAGGTCGGTGAAAAGGGCGGGGCGATCAACGCGCTCGCGACGGTCGTGCGCCCGTTCTTCCGACGGTTGTTTCCGGAAGTCCCGCGGGATCATCCGGTGCACGGCTCGATCATCATGAATTTCGCGGCGAACATGCTGGGCCTCGATAACGCCGCGACGCCGCTGGGCCTCAAGGCCATGCAGGAGCTGCAGGAGCTGAATCCCAGCGAGGACACGGCGTCCAACGCCCAGATCATGTTCCTAGTGCTGAATACGTCGGGCCTCACGGTGATTCCCATCAGCATCATGGTCTACCGCGCGCAGCTGGGTGCCGCCAACCCGTCCGACATCTTCCTGCCCATCCTGCTGACGACGTTCTTCTCGACGCTGGCCGGGCTGATCGCGGTGGCCGTCGTGCAGCGGATCAATCTGTTCGACAAGGTGGTCCTGGCCTATCTGCTCGGACTCACCGGGCTGGTCGCCGCCACGCTCGGCTATTTCTCGCGGCTGCCACAGGCGCAGGTGGAGACGGTATCGAACGTGGTGGCCAACGTGACGCTGTTCGGCGTCATCGCGGCATTCATCGCGCTGGCCATGTTCCGGCGGGTGAATGTGTACGAGGCGTTCATCGAAGGGGCCAAGGACGGGTTCGCGGTCGCGGTCAAGATCATCCCCTACCTCGTGGCCATCCTCGTGGCCATCGGCGTGTTTCGCGCGTCCGGGACGATGGAGCTCCTGGTGGCGGGGATCGGCAAGGCGTTCGGTGCGGTCGGCCTCAACACGGACTTCATCCCGGCGCTGCCCACGGCGCTGATGAAGCCGCTGAGCGGGAGCGGGGCGCGTGGGATGATGGTGGATGCCATGCAGACGTACGGGGCGGACTCGTTCGTCGGCCGGCTGGCGAGCACGTTCCAGGGGTCCACCGACACCACGTTCTACATCATCGCGCTCTACTTCGGGTCGGTGGGTGTGCGGAAGACACGGCACGCGGTGACGTGCGGGCTCATTGCCGACTTCACCGCCGTGGTGGCAGGGATCTTCATTGCGTATGTGTTTTTCGGGTGATAGACGGGCGGTTGTGCGGTCCAGGGTCGGGACACAACCCCGGCCGCCGCTCCCAGCCGCCCACCTCCCTCATCCGCCCAACCGCCTTGACAACCACTTGACGGCGCCCCGCGAACGTTGGGATGGCTCCATGCAGGAGGCGCAGTATGTGGATGTCCACCCTTCGGCGTGCGGTGGCAGCGGCGACGCTCGTGACGTACGGGACCGCCTGTCATTCCTGGCGCCCGCTTGCACCCGCTCCCGAACTGGTCATCGCCGAGCAGCAGTTTGATCGGGTTCGCGTGACGACGCGGCAGGGCGAGCGTTTTGAGCTGGCGGAGCCGACAGTGAGAGCGGACAGCCTCTTCGGACTGCGCGAGGCGGTGGGCGTGCGCAGCATGCGTCGGTTTCTCGCAGGGGTGGCGCTCGCTGATGTCGCGCGGATCGAAACGCTCCACAGCGACGCCGGGAGGACCGTGCTTGCGGTCGTCCTCGTGAGTGGCGGGCTGTTTGCGCTCGGGATGATCGGGTGTGCGGCGAGCGACAAGTGCTTGCCGTTCACGAAATCGGGGAACTAGGGGGATGACGGATCGACGGGTGGACCCGGTCGAGACCCTCTCCGTCCGCCACCCTTGACACCGTGTACTAAGTAGTACATACTACACATGTGACGACCGGCTTTGGTGACTACGTCCGGACCCGCCGCGAGGCACTGCGCGCGCACGACGACCGCTACTCCCTCCGGCAGGTCGCCCAGCGGATCGGCGTCGAGCCCTCGTTCCTGAGCAAGGTCGAGCGGGACGAGACGCCGCCGCCCTCGGAGGCCAAGATCGTGGCCCTCGCCGAGGAGCTGGGCGAAGATGCCGACGTGCTGCTGGCACTGGCGGGCAAGGTCTCGTCCGACCTGCAGGCAGCCATCCGCAAGCGGCCCGAGCTGTTCGCCACGCTGATCCGGGAGCTCAAGGACCTGCCCGACCGCGCCGTCCTGCGCTTGGTGCGCGACGTGCGCGACGGCAAGTGGTAAGCCAAGGAGGCGCCCATGATCGAACTGCACAAGGACCAACTGATCGTCCGGTTCCCGGACGTCCACGCGGACGCCGAGCTGCGCATCGACTTCCAGCGCACGCTGCGCATCCCCGACGACGATCGCGAGTACCCACTGCCGGCGGGCCTGGGCCGCTTCCCACTCCGTCACGTGGACGATTTCGCCGAGCGGGTGCCGGCGCGCTGGCTCGAGCACGGCGGCGTGCTGCTGCCGATGTACCAGTCGGAAGCCCTGTGGATCAACTTCGATGGCGGGTACCCGTGCGCCGTGAAGATCGCCGCCGGCAAGATCAACGCCGTCACCGGGGACGCCTACCGACCGGGCCTGCACCGGGGGCCGCAGGACTATGCGGTGACACCCGGGCAGCCTTGGCTGGACGGCTTCTGCGTGGAGAAGGGCATAATCCGGCAGTTCGTCGCCATGCCCCTCGGTGCCGGCTACTCCGCGGAAGAGCAGATCACCGGCGCCGCCGAGCACGGCGGGCTCCAGCTCCACGTGTACCCCATCAAGCGGCAGCATTACCGGCCGCCGATCGAGGGGGCGTCCGTCACCGGTGCCCCGCTGGGCCGTGCTCTGTTCGCGAAGTCCTTCGACATGGGGCTTGCGCCCGGAGGACGGATGCGGCAGGAGATTTATCGCGACCATCGGCCGCTCGACGTCTGGGACCTCGACCACGGGCACCGCTGCTTCGTCCACCTGGCCAACTCGCTGGTGTGGCGCGCGATCACCGGAGAGGAGCCCCCTAGCACGCCCCTCACCGCGCGCGACTACGCACGGGCCCACATCCCCTGGTTCGAGTACTACGCTGAGGGGGAAACCGCCGTCGACGGCGCGGGCGTGCTCCAGCGCCTGAAGAGCGTCGTGGCCATGGGGAAAGCGAAGGGCGACGTCCCGCTGCCGGAGAACGAGAGCCTCACGCCTCAGACGGTGATCGACCTCCGCCGCGGGCTCGTGAAGGGCCAGGTGCGGGAAGGGCGGTTCTAACGGGCGGATGGGCGGATGGGCGGGTGGAGAATCAGCGCACCGCCCAACCGCCCAACCTTTCCGT
>JAOTWJ010000214.1 GCA_029862925.1 Gemmatimonadota bacterium | reverse complement strand
GTGGACGCCCCGCGCTTCGGCTACCGCGGGTTCATGCTCGACGTCGCCCGCACCTTCCAGCCCAAGCCGCTGGTGCTGCGGACACTCGATCTGCTCGCGCGCTACAAGCTCAACGTGTTCCATTTCCACTTGACCGAAGACGAGGGCTGGCGGCTCGAGATCCCGAGTCTGCCGGAGCTGACCGCGGTGGGTGCCCGGCGCGGGCACACGCTCGACTCGCGCCGGTTCCTGCCGCCGGCGTACGGCTCCGGTCCCGAGGTGGACCGCCCGTGGGGCAGCGGCTTCTTTTCCCGCGCCGACTACATCGAGATTCTGCGCTACGCGGCGGCGCGGCACATCGAAGTGATCCCGGAACTCGAGATGCCGGGCCACGCGCGCGCCGCCATCAAGGCGATGGAGGCCAGATACTGGAACCGTCTGGCGACCGGCGACACGTCCGGCGCCCGGCAGTACCTGCTCAGCGACCTGGACGACCGCTCGACCTACACGTCGGCGCAGGGCTACCACGACAACGTGATGAACCCGACGCTCGAGTCGACCTATGCGTTCATCGAGCGTGTGGTCGCCGACCTCGTCGCGATGCACCGCGAGGCGGGCGTCCCCCTGCGGCACATCCACATGGGGGGCGACGAGGTGCCGGCCGGCGTGTGGGAAGGCTCGCCCCTGGCCCAGGCCTACCTCACGGCGCACGGCCTCACGAGCGTGGACGACCTGTGGTTCGTGTTCTATGGCCGGGTGGAGCAGATCTTGAAGCAGCACGGGCTCTCGCCGTCGGGATGGGAGGAGATCGCGGTCCGCAAGACCCGCCGCGACGGGCGGCCGACGCTCATCCCCAATCCGGACTTCGCCGCGCGCGGCTGGCGCGCGTACGTCTGGAACAACGTGCCCGGCTGGGGCGCCGAGGACCTGGCCTACCGCCTCGCGAACGGCGGTTACGAGGTCGTGCTGAGCCCGGTGAGCAACCTGTACTTCGACCTGGCGTGGAATCAGAACCCGGAGGAGACGGGGCTCGACTGGGGCGGCTTCGTGGATCTGCGCAAGCCGTTTCAGTTCATCCCGTTCGACTACTACCGCAACGTCCGGCTCGACGCGAACGGCAACCCGCTGGATCCCGCCGTTTTCGTCGGCAAGGACCGGCTCACTGCTTACGGCCGGGATCACATCATGGGGATCCAGGGCAATCTCTGGTCCGAGACGCTGGGGGGCGACGGCCGACTCGAGTACCACCTGGTGCCGAAGCTCCTGGGGCTCGCCGAGCGTGCCTGGGCGCCCGACCCCGACTGGGCCACGGAACAGGATCCCGCGAAGTCCGACGCCCTCTACCGCGAGGCCTGGTCCCGCTTCGTCAACGTGCTCGGCAAGCGGGAACTGCCCCGGCTGGATCGTGAGGTCCCGGGCATCAACTACCGCATCCCCACGCCCGGCCTGTCGGTCGCGGGCGGCATGGTGCATTGCAGTGTGGAGCTGCCCGGTTTCACCCTGCGGTACACGACCGACGGCAGCGAGCCCACCGCACGGAGCGCCCCGGTCCAGGGTCCGATCCCCTTCCGCGGGACCGTGAGCGTGGCCGCGTTCACCACCACTGGCCGGAAGGGCCACACGGCACGCGTGAGCGCGCGGTAACGGGTGCGGCTCCACCCCTCACCCACCGTCAGGTGGAGGCGACTCGACGCGGACCGCGCTGCACGACGCCGGGGGACATGATCTTCCATGCGTCAGCCGCTCCCGTTCGGACGAATCTGCCTGGTGGTGCTCCTGGTCCAGTTGGGGCTCGTCTCCGGCGCGCACGCGCAGGCAGCGGGGCGCCTCGTGTTGCCGCGTCTCGCGGGACCGATCCGCCTGGACGGGTTGAGCGACGAACCGGCCTGGCGGGTCGTCCACCCGTGGGTTCCCACGCAGTACGAGCCGGATAACGGCGCGCCGCCCACGGAGCGCACGGAATTCCTCGTGGCCTACGACGACGAGCACATCTACTTCGCGTTGCGGGCGTACGACCGTGACCCGACGGGCATTCGCGCGAACACCCTCTATCGGGACCGCCTCAGCGGGGACGACCACTTCGAGATCCTGCTCGACACCTTCAACGACAACGAGACGGCACTCCTCTTCACGACGACGCCCGCGGGCATTCGCAAGGACGCGGCCATCTCCCACGATGCGAGTGGCGGTGACATCACGTCGGGTGATTGGATCAACGGGGATTTCAACACGTTTTGGGATGTCGCGACGGTCGTGAACGGTGACGGCTGGTTTGCCGAGCTGCGGGTGCCGTTCACCAGTCTGCGTTTTCAGGAGACGGGCGGGCAGGTGGTGATGGGCATCATCCTGCAACGCAAAGTGGCGCGCAAGACGGAGCGCCTGGTCTTCCCGCCCGTACCGGCCGTCGCCAATTGGGCATTTCTGAAGCCCTCGCTCGCGCTGAAGGTCGTGCTCGAGGACATTCGCCCGAGCACGCCCCTGTACGTGACGCCGTACGGCCTGAGTGGCTTGCAGCAGTCATTCCGGCTGGATTCCCTCGGGACCGGCTATACGCGCGAGGACGATCTCAAGGCCGAGGTCGGCGGGGACCTGAAGTACGGTCTCGGCCACAACCAGACGCTGGATCTGACGGTCAACACCGACTTCGCGCAGGTCGAGGCCGATGATCAACAGGTCAACCTGACGCGCTTTTCGCTGTTCTATCCCGAAAAGCGGCAGTTCTTCCAGGAACGGGCGAGCGTCTTCGAATTCAGGACCGGCGGCCTGAGCCGGCTCTTCCACAGCCGCCGGGTCGGCCTGACCGACGACGGGCAGCCGGTCCGCATCCTCGGGGGCGCGCGTCTCGTGGGCCGCTGGCATGGCTGGGACGTCGGCATCCTCGACATGCAGACCGCCGAGCGTGATTCGGTCCCGTCCGAGAACTTCGGCGTGCTTCGCCTGCGACGCCAGGTCATCAACCCCTATTCGTACGCCGGCGCCATGGTCACCAGCCGCATGGGCACGGATGGCAGCTACAACCTCGCCTACGGTCTCGACGGCACCATTCGCGTGGCCGGGGACGACTACTTCACCCTGCAATGGGCTCAGTCCTTCGACCACGAGCAGATCGACGCTGGCACGCTCAATCTCGTCAACAGCGGGCAGTTCACCGCGGAGCTCGTGCGACGCACGCGGGCCGGATTTGGCTATGACGCCGTCGTCGCCTGGGCCGGGCCCGCGTACGACCCCGGCATCGGCTTCACCCAGCGCAACGATTTCACGCTGCTCGACGACGCCGTCTCCTACACCTGGCTGCCCGGCCACGTGTCGTCGTTGATCTGGCATACGCTGGGGCTAGCCGGGTTTGTGTTCCTGCGCAACGCGGATCGGTCGGTCGAGTCGGCCGAGGTGGGGCCGACGTGGGCGTTCGCCGCCAAGTCGGGCGCGGGCGGCAGTGTGGGGACCACGGTGGTGTTCGAGGACTTGCTCGTGCCGTTCGTGCTTTCTCCGGAGGCGGTCGTGCCAGCCGGGCGGTACACGTTCGTGCGGGCCGGCGCCGCCTACCATGTCTCGCACACGCGGTTGTTCCAGGTGAACCCCCGCGTCGAGGCCGGTTCGTTCTATGACGGCTGGCAGGCGACGGCCGAACTCGCGCCGGTCTGGTACGTCTCGCCTCATCTGGAGCTCTCGGGCTTCTACCAATTCACGCGGATCCGCTTCCCCGCTCGGGACCAGGGCTTCGACGCGCATCTTGCCCGTCTTCGCATCGGCACGGCGCTCAACACGAAGCTTTCCACCAACGCGTTCCTCCAGTTCAACAGCACCATCCACACTCTATCGGCCAACATCCGGTTTCGGTATAACTTCCGCGAGGGCAACGATCTCTGGATCGTCTTCAACGAAAGTATGAACAGCGATCGGGATCGCCTCACGCCGGCGCTGCCGTTCACCGACACCCGCGCCGTTCTGGTCAAGTACACCTACACGTTCCACCTGTGATTCTTGGCACGTGGCCGCTCGTGATGACCCGACTATTCGGCCGCCTGCTGCGGCCTGCGAGGTGACGCTCTGACCGGTCACCGTGGAGAAACCATGAAGACCGCCTCGTTCTTGCTGCTTCTTCCCCTCGTCGTGGGGTGCGGACGGACGCCCGCCGGCCGAAGTGCTCCCGATGTTGCCGGACACCGTGCCGTTGTCTACAGCACGGCGGACAGCACCGCGCTCAGGCTGACGCCCACCGACACCCTGGTGTTCGACGATGCGGAACCCACCTCGGAAGGGCGGGTCTACGTCTTCGTCGATCCGGGGAAGACCTTCCAGACACTGCTGGGTATCGGCGGGGCGCTCACCGATGCCGCGGCCGAGACCTTTGCCACGCTCCCTGCGGCACGCCAGGCCCAGC
>JAOTWJ010000213.1 GCA_029862925.1 Gemmatimonadota bacterium | reverse complement strand
CCTGGAGCAGCAGACCGGCGGTTGGGCGGTCGAGCGGTTGGGCGGTTCGAACAACTGACGGATCGACGGATCGACGCATCGACGGCGCGACCCCGCTACCCGCCGAGCCGCGCTCCTGCTCATCCGCCCAACCGCCCGCCCGCCCAACCGCCCCGTCCAACAGTCCCGCCATCTTCCCGGCGGCCTGCATCACCGCCGCCGCATCGCCCAGCCCCAGCGCCACGCCACCCACATCGGTCTTATGCGAGATCGCGGGGCTCACCACCTTGAGTGCGACCGGGAAGCCGAGCCTCGTGGCGGCGCCGGCGGCCGCCTGCGGCAACGCCGCGCGGTCGCCGGCGGGAACGAAACACCACGGCGCCACCGGAATGCCGTACGCCTCGAGAATCCGCATCGCGTCGGGCTCGCTCACCTTGTCGCTGCCCGCGGCGAGCGTCGCGTCGAGGATGCGGGTCACGGTCGCGTCGTCGGCCTCGAAGGTCACCGGCGCGCCCGCGGGTCGGGTGGTCTGGGCCTTGTACCGCCACATCGCGGCGAGCGCCCGCGCGGCCGACTCGGGGAAGATGTACCCCGGCACGCCGGCGTCGTGCAGCTCTTCCAGCCCGGCCGGCAGGCCCTCGCGGCCCATCAGGACGGCCAGCAGCGGCTTGTCCGGATGGCGCGCGTTCACGCGGACGATGGCCTCCGCCACGTCGCGCGTCTGAATGCCCAGCGGGGGCACGAACGCGGCGAACGCGGCGTCCACGTTGGCGTCGCGCAGCACGCAGTCGAGCGCGAACTCGTAGCTCTCGGGCCGGGCGCTGGCGATCATGTCCACCGGGTTCCGTACGCTCGCCTCCTCGGGCAGGCGGGTGCGCAGCTCCGTCTCCGTGGCGGGGTCGAGCGGCGTGACGGCGAGCCCGGTCGCCTCGCAGGCATCGGCGATCATGATGCCGGGGCCGCCGGCGTTGGTCACGATGGCCACGCGGTTGCCCGCCGGCAGCGGCTGGGTCGAGAACGCCATCGCGAAATCGAACAGCTCCTCCACCGTCTGCGCCCGCATCGCGCCGGCCTGCGCGATGATCGCGTCCGTGGCCAGCTCCGTGCCCGCCATCGCCCCGGTGTGCGATGCCGCCGCCCGCTGGCCCGCGCCGGTGCGTCCCGATTTCACCACGCAGATCGGTTTGGTGCGCGTGAGCCGGCGTCCCAGCTCCACGAAGCGGCCGGGGTTGCCGAAGTTCTCGAGGTACATCAGCACCATCGAGGTCGTCGAATCGTGCTCCCAGAACTCCAGGCAGTCGTTGCCGCTCACGTCCGCCTTGTTGCCCGCCGAGACGAACGACGAGAACCCGATGCCCAGGCTGTGCGCGTAATCCAGCACGCTGAGCCCCATCGCGCCCGACTGGCTCATGAACGCCACCGGTCCCGGCGGCGGCATCGTGGGCGCGAACGTGGCGTTCATCTGGATGTCGGCCGCGGTGTTCATCACGCCCATGCAGTTGGGCCCGACCATGCGGATCCCCGCCGCGCGCACCAGCTCGCGCAGCGCGCGTTCCCGCTCCACGCCGGCCCCGCCCACCTCCTTGAACCCCGCGGAGATGATCACCAGGCCGCGTACCTTCGCCTGCACGCACTCGCGCGCCACGTCGAGCACGAACTCCTTGGGCACCGTGATCACCGCCAGGTCGATCGGCTTGCCGATGGCCGTCACCGACGGGTAGGCGGGAATGGAGTGGATGGCCGCGGCCTTCGGGTTGACCGGGTACACCGGGCCCTGGAAGCCGTAGCGCAACAGGTTGTCGAGAATCTGCCAGCCGATCGTGTTCGGCTGCCGCGAGGCGCCGATCACCGCGATCGACGCGGGCCGGAGAATCGGGTCGAGGGAATGCGGCATGGGAGGAATGTAGACGAGAAACGTGAAACGTGCGACGTGAAACGATGCGTTCCTGCGCGTGCCAGATTCGTTTCACGTTTCACGTTTCACGTTTCACGCTTCACGTTCCGCGTTTCACGGTTCACGCCAACTGGACATCCGCCCTCCGCCTGCGGAGTTTCCAGGCATGTTCACCCTCCTCAAACTGCTCCAGTCCCTGGTCAAGGCCCTCAACTCGGAGGGGACCCCGGGGCAGGTGGCGGCCGGCATCGCCCTGGGGGCCGTGTTCGGGCTCACCCCGCTCGTGAACCTGCACAACCTCGTGCTGTTCCTGCTGGCCATCATCCTCAACGTGTCGTTCCCCGGGGTCATGCTCGGCTGGGTGCTGTTCCTGCCCTTCGGGTTCGCGCTCGACCCGGTGTTCGACCTCGTGGGCCGCGCGCTGCTGGTGGGCACGCCCGCGCTTCTGCCCCTCTGGACCGCGGCGTACAACACGCCGGTGGTGGCCCTCACGAACTTCAACAACACGATCGTGCTGGGGAGCTTCGTCGTCTGGCTCGCGGCGCTGCTCCCCCTCTGGTTCCTGTTTCGCTGGCTGGTGGGCCGGTACCGCGCCACCGTCTACGCCCGGCTCGAGCGGACGCGGCTGTTCAAGGCCGTGAAGGCGTCCAAGCTCTACAACGTCTACACGCTGTTCCGCCCATGACCGCCACCCGGACGCGCGTCAAGATCTTCCGGTGGCGGGGTGTGGTTCCGCTGCTGCTGGTGCTGGCCCTCGTGGCGGTGGCCTACTGGCTGCTGGCCGACCGACTGGTGAAACGGAGCGTCGAGCACAGCGGGACGGCGTTCGTGGGCGCGCGCGTGGATCTCGCGGAGGCCGACATCCGCCTGGCCGACGGAGTCGTGATGCTGCGCGGCCTCCAGGTGACCAACCCGCAGAAGCCCATGACGAACCTGTTCGAGGCCGACCAGATCGTCGTCAACGTGCGGATGGCGCCGCTGCTCGAGAAGAAAGTGATCATCGATACCGTCGCGTTGCGCGGCCTGCGGTTCGGGACGCCGCGCCGCACATCGGGCGCGGTGGATCGTCCGCCCGGTCCCGCGGGCGAGATGGCGCGGGCGGTGGACGAGTGGCGGCGCGGCCTGCCCATCCCGTCGTTCTCCATGGAAGGCCTGCGCCAAGTGGTGAACGTCGACGCAATCACCGCCGACAGCCTCGCCACCCTGCGGCAGGCGCGCGCGCTCGCTGGCGCCGCCGACTCCGCCCGCGCCGACTGGCTGGCGCGGCTCCAGCGGCTCGACCCGCGGCCCGAGATCGATTCCGCCACGGCACTCGCCCGCCGGCTCGAGGGCCAGACCGCGCGCACGCTCGGCCTCGCGGGTGCCCGCGACGCCGTGACGTCGGCGCGCCGCACGCTCACCGCGCTCGGCACGCTCGACGACCGGCTCGCCGCGCTCCAGGCCGGCATCGACTCCGGCGTCGGCCGGGCCAAGCTCGGGATCGCCGACCTCGCCGAGGCGCGCCGCCTGGACTACGCCTACGCGCGCGGCCTGCTCAAGCTGCCCAGCCTCGACGCGCCGAGCCTCGGGCCGGCGCTGTTCGGCCAGTTCGCCGCCGAGCAGGTGGCCCCGGTGCTCTACTGGCTCGGCCTCGCCGAGCGCTATGCGCCGCCCGGCGTACAGGCGCGGCTGCGCCAGGGCCCCGACCGCCTGCGCCGGTCGGGGCAGACGGTGCTGTTCCCCAAGCGGGAGCAGCTCCCCAAGTTCCTGCTCCGGGTGGCGGAAGCGTCACTCGAGATCGAGCGGGGCGCGGCCACCGGCGCCTACGCCGCCCGCATCACCGACGTCACCACCGCGCCGGCCCTGATCGGCCGGCCCACCACGTTCCAGGCCGGTCGCACCGGCGGTCGGGTCGGACCCGAGACGGTGCGGATCGGCGGGATCCTGAACCACGTGGGCCGCCCGTTGCGCGATTCCGTGAACGCCTTCGTGGGTGGCCTCGCGCTCCCGTCCCTCACGCTCGCGCCCATCGGCACGCGGCTCGACCTGGGCCGCGGCACCACGGAGCTCGTGCTGGGCCGCACGGGCGACAGTCTCGACGCGCGGCTCGCGTGGCGCTCGACCGACGTGCGCTGGGAACGGCTCGCCGGCGCCGCGCCGGCGCGCGATACCTCCGCGCGCGTCCTGCCCGACCAGCTCTCGGCCCAGGCCCTCGGCCAGGCCGCCCAACGGTCGGCCGAAGACATCGCCTGGCGCGTCATCTCGGGCCTGAACGAGGTCCGCATCGACGCCCGGCTCACCGGCTCCGTGCGCCGGCCGCGCCTGGCCGTGGGCACCAACGTCGCCCGCGCGCTCAGCGACGGCCTGCGCGAGCAACTCGGCGCCCAGCTCCGCAACGCCGAGGCCGACGTGCGCGCCCGCGTCGATGCGCTCGTCGCCGAGCGCGTCACCCAGGCGCAGGACGCCGTGCGCGCCTACGAAACCCAGGCGCTGGAACGCGTCGCCGCCGAACGCGCCCGGCTGGACCAGGCCCAGCGCGAGCTCGAAGCCCGGGTGCGCGCG
>JAOTWJ010000212.1 GCA_029862925.1 Gemmatimonadota bacterium | reverse complement strand
CGCGAACGTGCCGCTCCAGAAATCGAACTCGTCGAACGCCCCGCCCGGATAGAGCCACACGCAGAGCGCGCCCAGGAGCAGGGTCGCGATGCCGAAGGTAAGCGCGGCGCGCCCGCGCCGCACCCCGAACTCATCCTGGAAGAACGCCATCACCGGCTGCCCCATCGCCAGCGACGACGTGATCCCCGCGAAGAAGAGCAGGCCGAACCACATGGCGCCCGCCACGGGAGCGAACCAGCCCCAGTTGTTGAACAGGGTGGGGAGCGTCAGAAACCCCAGGGAGAAGCCGCTGCCGCCGGCGGTGGCCGCTTGCACCGCCTCGAGCCCCAGGTACGCCGTCGCAATCGGAATCAGGATCGAGCCACCCAGCACGACCTCCACGAACTCGTTCATCCACCCCGCGGACGCGGCGTTGAGGGCCACGTCCTGATGCTGCTTCACGTACGCCGCGTAACAGTGGATCGAGCCCATACCGACCGAGAGGGTGAAGAAGATCTGTCCCGCCGCGGCCAGCCACGTCGTGGGGTCGAGCAGGCCCGAGGGTTTGGGCTCCCACACGAAGTTGAGTCCCGCCAAGGGGCTCTGGACCACGCCCGGCGCGTCCGTGCCCAGGGTCAGCCCCCGCACGGCGAGGATGGCGCCGAACACGAGCAGCAACGGCATCCCGATCTTCGCGGCCAACTCGATCCCCTTCGCGAGGCCACGCGAGAGAATCCAGATGTTGAGTGCCAGGGTGAGCAGGAACCAGAGGAACGCCTGGTGGGGGAAGGCCCAGATGGAGCCCTCGCGCATACCGAGGTACGCGGGAAAGAAGTCCGTCGGCGCGACCGCCCGAAACGTGCCGACGAGCGAGTGCCAGACGTACGCCAGCGTCCACGACTCGATGTAGCAGTAGTACGCGGCCACGGTGAGGTTGGTGAACAGGCCGAACACGCCGACGTACTTGAGCCACCGGTACGGGCCGAGCCGATCGAACATGCCCGGTGCCGAGTGATGACCGAACCGGCCGCCGTGCCGGCCGATCGCCCACTCCACCCACAGGAGCGGGATGCCCATCAGGAGAAACGACACCAGGTACGGGATGAGGAACGCACCCCCGCCATTCTGCGCGGCCTGTGCTGGAAAGCGCAGGAAGTTCCCCAGCCCCACGGCGTTCCCGGCCATCGCGAGCACCAGGCCCACGCGCGTACCCCACCGCTCTCGGCCCGCCATCGTCGCCGCCTCCCGCGTAGCGCCTCGAGGCGCCAACGCAAATGGGCGAGCCCTTGCGTGCCGGATCGGTCGCCCGGCAACCGCGAAGGTCTCGCCCGGTCCTGAAGGGACGTGCCGAACCGTGCGCGTCTCCGCGCAGGCATAGCCGATTCGGCGGCGCGGCGTCACCGCCGCGGAGCTACTCCCCTTCTCAGGCGCGCAAGTGTAGGGGGGACCGGGGGTGGATGCAATGCCCCGGACAGCTGACGCCCGCCACCTGACGGGCCACGTAGGCCGCCACCCCGGGCGAACCCCTTACGGCGCCGAGGGTTGTGTTTTGCCGCCCACCCGTGAACCTTCAGACCTCCGGTCCCTCAGACGGCGCCATGCAACTGTACACCAAGATCACGATCGGGCTCATCGTCGGCGTGATGGTCGGCGTCGCCGCCAACCTCATCAACGCGGCAACCGGCAACCACGTGCTGATCGACGCCATCGGCGTCACCAAGCCGCTGGGCACGGCGTTCATCCGGGCGATCACGATGATCGTGATCCCGCTCGTCGTGGCCAGCCTGCTGGTAGGGGTCGCCAGCCTCGGCGATCTCCGCGTGCTGGGCCGCTTCGCCGGCAAGACGCTGGCGTACTACATCACGACCACCGCCATCGCCGTCACCATCGGGCTCGCGCTGTCGAACCTCGTCAAGCCGGGCGGGCGCATCGCCCCCGAGTCCCGCGCCCAGTTGCTCGCCGAGTACTCGGCGCAGACGGAGGGCAGCATCGCCCTGGCCGCCGAGAAACCGGCGGTCAAGGATCTGTTGCTCAACATGATCCCCACGAATCCCATCGACGCGGCCGCGAACGGCGACATGCTGGCGCTCATCGTGTTCACGCTCGTCTTCGGCGCCGCCGCCTCGCTGCTGCGCGACGACCTCAAGCGCGCGTTCCTGGGGTTCTTCGAGGCCGTGAACGAGATCTCGATGATCGTCATCGGCTGGATCATGAAGACGGCGCCCTACGCGGTCTTTGTGCTGCTCGCCGCCGTGACGGCGGACTTCGGGTTCGACGTCCTGCGGAGCCTGGTGCTCTACACGGTCACGGTCATCGCCGGCTTGCTGCTGCACGCCACGTTCACGTACAGCTTGGCGGTGCGGGTGATCGGACGCGTGAGCCCGCTCTACTTCTTCAAGCGGGTGCGCGAGGCACAGATCCTGGGGTTCTCCACGTCCAGCTCCAACGCCACGCTGCCCGTGACGCTGGCCGTGGCGGAGAGGGAGTTGGGCGTCTCGAACCGGGTCGCGAGCTTCGTGCTGCCGCTCGGGGCCACGATCAACATGGACGGGACGGCCCTGTATCAGGGCGTCGCCGTCATGTTCATCGCGCAGGTGTTCGGGATCGATCTGCACTGGATGGCGCAGCTCACCATCGTGCTCACCGCCACGCTCGCCTCCATCGGCGCGGCGGGCGTGCCGAGCGCGGGAATCATCACGCTGCTGGTGGTGCTGCAACAGGCCGGTGTGCCCGAGACGGGCATCGCGCTCATCCTGGGGGTGGACCGGATCCTCGACATGCTGCGGACAGCGGTCAACATCACGGGCGACCTCTCCGCCGCCACGTGCATCGCCCGGACCGAGAACGAGCTGGTCGAGACGGAAGCGACGTCGCTGGCCTAGCGTGTCGCAATTCGCGACGGGTGCGAGCGGGGCGCGCCGCGCGCCCCTCGCGCATCCCCCTGATTCGGTTAAGTTTGGCGTTCGCCCATGACGCCCCCGGTGCACGACCTCTCCAAGCTCCGCATCGATCGGGAAACGCCGCCTCCCATCCGGCGCGCCTTCCGGCGCAACCTCCTCATCGCGGCCGGCGCGGCGGTCCTGTTCCTGTCCGTGGCCCTGGTGCTGCGACGCGGCGGGGCGGCGGAGGTGCAGGTGGCCGTGGCGGAGGTAGTCGGCGGCTCCGGAGCGGGCGGCGGCACTACGGCCGTGACCGCCAACGGCTACGTGGTGGCGCGCACCCGTGCCTCGGTGTCCGCCAAGGTGCCGGGGCGGTTGGCGGACCTCCGCGTGAGCGAGGGCTCGTTCGTGCGTCGGGGCGAGGTGATCGCCCGATTGGAGAACGCCGACTACCAGGCGCAGCGGGCACAGGCCGAGGCGAACGTGGCCACGGCGCGGGCGGAACTGATCGAGGCCGAGGCCGAAGCCGACCAGCTGGCCCGCGAGGCGCAGCGGCTGCGTGACATCCGGGCCGAGCGCAGTGAGCTGGTGTCCCAGCAGGACCTGGATGCGGCCGAGAGCGGGGCGGCGCAGGCGGCGGCCCGCACCCAGGCGGCCCGGGCCCGGCTCGACGCTGCCGCCGCCGGTCTGCGGTTCGCCAGCGCCAACCTCGAGAATACGCTGATCCGCGCGCCGTTCACCGGCACGGTGCTGCGGAAGGAAGCGGAAGTGGGCGAAGTCGTGGCGCCGTCGGTGGGCGGCGGGCTCACGCGGGGCGCCGTGGTTACCATGGCCGACCTCACGACGCTCGAGGTCGAGGTGGACGTGAACGAAGCGTACATCGCCCGCGTCACGCACGGCCAGCCCACGCGCATCGCGCTGGACGCGTACCCGGACACGTCGTTCCGCGGAGAGGTGCGCCAAGTGGTGCCCACGGCCGACCGCGTGCGCGCCACCGTGCAGGTGAAGGTGAGCATCCTCGAGCGCGATCCGCGCATCCTCCCCGAGATGGGGGCGCGGGTGGATTTCGTGGAGCGCGTGGCACCGGGGGACTCCGGCCTCACGGCGGCGCCGCCCCGGATCCGCGTCCCGGCCGCCGCGGTGCGAACGGCGGGCGGTCAGACCCTGGTCTGGCTGGTGCGCCAGGGGCGCCTGGAGTCGCGAGCCGTACAGGCCGGCCCGGTGAGCGCGGGGTTCCGCGAGATCCGCACCGGCCTGGCCGGCGGCGAACTGGTCCTGGTGGGCGGAGTGGACGCGCCGCAGGCGGGCATGCGCGTCAAAGTCGCCGCCACACCAAACTGACGACGAACACGCGCCCGCGGGAACCCAGTCATGGCCCTCGTCGAACTTCGCAACGTCTTCAAGAGCTTTCAGCGCGACGCTGAACAGATCGACGTGTTCACCGGGCTCACGCTCGACATTGCCGAAGGGTCGTTCACGGCGCTGATGGGCCCGTCGGGCTCGGGCAAGTCGACGTTCCTCAACCTGGTCGCCGGGCTCGACCGGCCGACCACGGGCACGGTGCGGGTCGCCGACGCCGAGGTGAGCGCA
>JAOTWJ010000057.1 GCA_029862925.1 Gemmatimonadota bacterium | reverse complement strand
GGTGACGGGCGTGACCGTGGACCCGTCCACACTCACTTCATAGGTCCCCGGCGAAAGGTACCAAATCTTGTACGCGCCGGCGTCGTCGGTCACCGCCGTCGCTTCGGCCGTCTGCAGCTCGGGCAGGACCGGCGAGTCGAGCAGGGTGGCCCGCACGGTCGCTCCCACCGCGGGGGACGCGTCGGCCGCGTTCGTCACGGTGCCCGCGATGCTGCCGGCCACGTCGCGCACCACGGCGCGGATCACCGGCTTGAACAGCACGCCGGTGGGCTCCCACTTGGGCCCGGTGAGCACGAAATTCCGGGCGACGTCAAAGTCGAGCACGATGATCGTCTCGCCCGATCCCAGGGTCACGCCATCGCGCTCCTCGGGATTCTCCGTCCCCATCGACTCGTCGTGGCCGAAATCGTCCTCGTCGAACAGCAGCACTTTGATGCCCGACTGCGCTCCGCTCGGCACCTTGAGGGTCTTTGACGTGGACCCGTCGCGGAACGCCATCCCGTCGGCCAGCGTGACCTCGGCGCCGTTCACGATCAGGCGCAGCTGGAGATACTGCCCGGCCGGCACGTCGAGCGTGGCCAACGTGGCCGTCACGCCGTTCTGCAGGTCGAGCAGGTTGAAGCTCCCCGCGTTGTCGGTGACCGTGATCGGAGGACCGTCCGCCGGAATGAGCACCACCGCGCCGATCTCCACCGTGGCCGCCGAGAAGTCACCGAACCCGTCGGTGAGCTGAATCGTGACCCGGGCCATCTGCGCGTTCGGGCTCGTGCCTTCCGTGCAGGCAACGCCTGCCGCCAACGCCACGACCGCCATCGTACTCAGAAACCGCCGCATCATCCCCATCCTCTCAACGTGGAAGTGTCGATTCATCGGGTTCAGCCGAGCCGGGCGTTCGCCAGGAGCAGCGCCTCGAACAAGGTCACGGCCCCGGCGGCGCTCTGCCGCAACGCGCGCCGTACCCGGCCTTGGAGACCGCGCGCGAAGCTCACCGTCGAGCGATAACTGTCGCCGGGACCCAGCGCGCACAGGATCAGGGCGGACGGCCGGCGCGGGCTCTCGCCGACATACACGTAGTACGTCACCGCCTCGTGCTCGCAGCGCCCGATCTGCTGCAACAATGGCTGGGCAATCATGGCCCGTGCTCCGCATGAGTTCGCCAAGAGACACGGGAGGGATGCGGTTTGTGACAGGACGGAGGGCGGTTGGGCGGGCGGGCGGGCGGGCGGATCCCGCCAAAACGTGAGACGGAAGAGGAGGTCAGTCTATCTAAGTGACATTATGACAATGATGTAGACATCATGAGAATGAGGGGTCGCTTCCTCGTCCAACCGCTCAGCCGCCCGTCCGCCCAACCGCCAGTATCCGCATCGCCAGCAACGCGGCGTTCTTGGCCATGCCGATGCCGACCGTGCCGACCGGGCATCCCGGCGGCAGCTGGGCGATGGCGTACAAGGCGTCCACCCCGCGGAGCGGTCCGACGTCGAGCGGTACCCCGATCACGGGCAGGTCGCTCACCGCGGCCACCGCACCCGGCAGCGCGGCGGCCAGCCCGGCGCCGGCAATGATCACCTTGTACCCGTTCTTCCGGGCGTCCCGGGCCAGTTGCGCGGTCTGGTCGGCGTTGCGATGGGCGGAGGAGACCACGAACTCGTAGCCCACCTTGGCTTCGTCCAGCGCCTTGCAGGCGGCGTCCATGCGTTCGCGATCGGATTCGGAGCCCACAACGATGAGCACCGGTTTGGTGGTTGGGGCCACGGGCTTACCCTCTTGGCGTCGGGCGCCGTCAGTTGCGGTAGCGCCCGACGAGGAGACTGACGTTGTGTCCGCCGAACCCGAAGGAGTTCGACAGCGCGACGTCCACCGAGCGCTCGACGGCCTGGTTGGCGGCGCAATCGAGGTCGCACTCGGGATCGGGGTTATCGACGTTGATGGTGGGCGGGATCTTGCCGTGCACTAGCGTGAGCACGCTGATCGCCATCTCCAGCCCGCCGGCCGCGCCCAGCAGATGCCCGGTCATCGACTTGGTGGACCCGGCGACGACCTTGTACGCATGCGGGCCGAACACGTCCTTGATCGCCTTCACTTCGGCGACGTCGCCGTGGGGCGTGGAGGTCCCGTGGGTGTTGATGTAGTCCACGCGCGTCCGATCGAGGTTGGCGTCTCTGAGCGCGGCCAGCATCGCGCGCTTGGCGCCTTCGCCGCCGGGCGCCGGTTGCGTGATGTGATAGGCATCCGCGCTCATGCCGTAGCCGAGCATCTCGGCATAGATGCGCGCACCTCGCGCCTGTGCGTGGTCCAGGGCCTCGAGAATCAGGATCCCCGCGCCGTCCCCCATCACGAACCCGTCCCGATCGCGGTCGAACGGCCGGGACGCGCGCTCGGGCTCGTCGTTCCGCCCGGAGAGGGCCTTCATGTTGGAAAAGCCCGCCACGGCGAGGGGGGTGATGGCCGCCTCGGCGCCGCCGCTGATCATGACATCGGTCTCACCCGACTGGATCAGCCGGAACGCCTCGCCCAGGGCATGCGCTGAGGAGGCACAGGCTGACACCGTGCAGTAGTTGGGGCCTTTCGCGCCGGTTCGGATGGAGATCACTCCCGAGGCGATGTCGGGGATGAACATCGGCACGAAGAAGGCGGAGACGCGCTTGGGGCCGGCGGTGAGCGAGATCTTGCACTGTTCCTCGAACGTCCCGATGCCGCCGATGCCCGACCCGATGATCACGCCGGCCCGCTCGGGTTCGGGGACCCGCTCGCCGAGTCCGGCATCCTGCATGGCCTGGCTGGCCGCGGCGATCGCGTACTGGAGGAACAGGTCGTACCGCTTGGCCTCCTTGCGATCCACGTACGGCAACGGATCGAAATCCTTCACTTCGCAGCCGAACTGGACCTCCATCGGGGTCGGGTCGAAGCGCTTGATGCGCGCCGCCCCCGACCGACCGGCGAGCAGACCGGCCCAGGTGTCGGTCAGGTTCAGGCCCAGCGGTGAGACCACACCCAGCCCGGTCACCACGACCCGTCGCGGCAACTACTTGCTCCCCTGCTTCTCGTGCAAGTACTTGAGCGCGTCCCCGACGGTCCGGAGCTTCTCGGCCTCTTCGTCGGGAATGTCGATGTCGAATTCCTTCTCGAACGCCATCACCAGTTCGACCTGATCGAGGCTGTCCGCCCCGAGGTCTTCCATGAAGCTCGCGTCGTTGGTGAGCTTCTCCCGCTCGACGCCCAGCTCCTCGGCGATGATGTCCTTGACCTTGTCCTCGATGCCGCTCATGTGGTCCTCGTCGGAAGGAGGGGAGTTACATGACCATGCCGCCGTCTACGACCAGCACGTGGCCTGTAATGTAGTCGGCGAGATCGGATGCGAGAAAGAGCACGGCGCCGGCGACGTCCGCGCCCCGGCCCAGCCGGCCGAGCGGGATCTGGCCGATCAGCGCCTCGCGCTGCGCCTCGCTCAGCGCGCGAGTCATGTCCGTATCGATGAAGCCCGGGGCGATGGCGTTCACCAGTACGTTGCGGGAGGCCAGCTCGCGGGCCACCGACTTGGTGAACCCGATCAGGCCGGCCTTCGAGGCCGCGTAGTTGGCCTGGCCGGGATTGCCGCGCACGCCCACGACGCTCGTGATGTTGATGACGCGGCCCCAGCGGCGCTTCATCATGCCGCGCGTGACGGCCTTGGTCAGCAGGAACGCGCCCTTGAGGTTGGCGTCCAGCACGGCGTCCCAATCGTCGCCGCTCATTCGGGCGAGCAGCCCGTCCTTGGTGAGCCCGGCGTTGTTCACCAGGATGTCCACCGGCCCGAGGCCCTGCTCGACACGCTCGAGCGCCGCGGTCACCTGAGCGGCGTCGGCAACGTCCGCGGTCACGGCCAGCGACCCGGCGCCGAGCGCCTGCGCGGCGGCTTCGGCGCGGGCGGCATCCCGACCCAGCACGGCCACCTTGGCGCCCGCGCCGCTCAGCGCGGCCGCGATGGCCTGCCCGATACCGCGGGAGCCACCCGTCACGAGCGCCACCCGGCCCGCGAGATCGATCGTCACGCGACCCCTTGTGCCAGAAACGTGTCCATCTCAGCCGCCGTGCCGACACTGGTCGCTACCGCGCCCGGCACGCAGCGCTTGAGGAGACCGGCCAGCACGTTCCCCGGCCCGATTTCCACGAACGGCGCGCCGTCGGCGAGGTCCGCCGCGCGCTGCATGCTCTCGACCCAGCGCACGGGCGCCGTGAGCTGTTCGCCCAGCAGGCGGCGGGCCGTGGCGGCGTCGCGCACGGGGCCTGCGGACGCATTGGCAACTACCGGAGCCGCGGGGTCCCGGAACGGCACCCCTGCCAGCGCCGCGCGCAGCCCGTCGGCGGCCGGCGCCATGAGCGGGGAATGGAAGGCGCCGCTGACCTTGAGGGGGAGCACCCGCTTGGCGCCCGCCGTCTTCAACAGCGCGCCCGCGCGCTCCACGGCGCCCGGGTCCCCCGAGATCACGACTTGGTCGGGCGCGTTGAGATTGGCCGCCACGGCGACCTCGGCGTCCGTGCTGGCTTCGCGACACACGTCGGCCACCCGTTCAGGCGTGAGTCCAAGCACCGCGGCCATCGTCCCGGCCCGCGCCGCGCCGGCTTCGAGCATGAGCTCGCCGCGCCGGCGCACGAGCCGCACGGCGTCACCGAGCCCGAGCGCGTCCACCGCGGCGTAGGCAGCGTACTCGCCGAGCGAGTGGCCCGCCGCGCCGACGGGATCCACGTGCTCCCGCACGACCGCATGCGCCGCCAGGGCATGCACGAGAATCGCCGGTTGGGCGTTGTGCGTGAGCGTGAGTTCCGCCTCCGGCCCGTCCCACATGAGGCGCGACAGCGCGACACCGAGGGCCTCGTCCGCCGCGGCGAACACCGCCCGCGCTGCCGGAAACCGCTCGGCCAAGTCCTTCCCCATCCCCACCCGCTGCGCTCCCTGCCCCGGGCAGAGCAGCCACACTTTCACCAGCGCACCGCCGCGCTCGCCCAGGTGAAGCCGCCCCCGAACGCCACGAGCAGGATCATCATCCCTGCCGTGATGCGACCCTCCCGAATCCCCTCATCCAGGGCGATCGGGATGGAGGCGGCGGATGTGTTGCCGTAGCGGTCCACGTTCACGTAGACCTTGCTCATCGGGATGCTGGCGTGCTTGGCCGTCGCCTCGATGATCCGGATGTTCGCCTGATGCGGAATCAGCAGGTCGACATCGTCGCCCGAGAGGCCGGCCCGCTGCAAGGCGTGGTCACAGGCATCGGCCATGGACCGCACGGCCGACTTGAACACCTCGCGCCCCGCCATGCGGATGTACTGGGACCGGTCGGCCAGCAGCTGTTCGCTCGGGGGGGCGACCGTTCCGCCGCCCGGGCGGTAGAGCAGGTCGCCGAGCGTGCCATCCGATTTCATGTAGGTGGACAGGATGCCGCGGCCGTCGCCCGGCGCCGGCCGTAAGACCGCCACGCCCACGCCGTCGCCGAACAGGATCGCGGTCGAGCGGTCTTCCCAGTCCATGATGCGCGTCAGGCGCTCGGCACCGATCACCAAGACCGTCTCGGCCTGCGCGGTCGCGATCAGTCCCTCGGCCACATTCGTCGCGTAGAGAAACCCGCTGCACGCCGCACCCACGTCGAACGCCGCCGCGTTCTTGGCGCCGAGCACCGCCTGGACGTCACATGCCTGGGACGGCAGCAGCCGGTCCCACGACGCCGTCGCCAGCACGATCGCGTCCACGTCCGCCGGCGTCAGCCCGGCCTCGGCGAGCGCCGGCTTCGACGCCTCGCTGGCCATGTAGGCGATCGTCTCGCGGTCGTCCGCCACGCGCCGCTCCGCAATCCCCGACCGATCGCGAATCCACTGATCCGAGGTGTCGAGGCGCGCTTCCCAGTCCTGGTTGGTCAGCACCTGGGCTGGCGCGTAGCGCCCCGTCCCCGCGATATGGGCGATGGGACGCTTCATGCCGCGCTCCCACCAGCCAGATCGGCGCCGATGTGCTCGCTCAGGTGGCGCTCCACCGACCGGGCGGCGACACCGATGGCGTTGCGGATGGCCCGCGCCGACGAGCGTCCGTGGCAGATGATGGACACGCCGCGCACGCCGAGCAGAGGGGCCCCGCCGTAGGTGGAGTAGTCGAGCACGGTGAAGACGCGTCCCATGGCTTCACTGCGCAGCACGGTTTCCTCCATCTCCCGCTGGAGCAGCCCGGTAAAGAGATGGGCCACCGACTCGTAGAACTTGAGCACGACGTTGCCGACGAACCCGTCGCACACGACCACATCCACGTGACCCGCCAGAATGTCCCGTCCCTCGACGTTGCCGACGAACCGGAAGGCGTGCTGCTCGTCCTTGAGCAGCTGGTGGGCCTCCTTCACCGCCGCATTGCCCTTTTCCGGCTCCTCCCCGATGGAGAGCAGGCCGACCGCCGGGTCCTTGCGGCCCATCACGTCCCGCGCGTAGATCGCCCCGACGTGCGCAAAGCTGCGCATCTCGCGGGGGCTGGTATCGACGTTGGCCCCGGCATCGAGCACGAGCACCGGCTTCGACGCGGTCGGGAACATCGCACCGATCGCCGGCCGCTCCACGCCCTGATGCAACCCGAGGATGAGGGCGCTGGCCGCCATGACGGCCCCGGTGTTGCCGGCCGAGATGAAGGCGTGGGCCGACCCCTCGCGCTGCAGCTTGAGGCCGACCCCGATGGACGAATGGGGTTTGCTGCGCACGGCGGCGAGGGGCTTCTCCGCCATCCCGACGATTTGCGGGGCGTCGATCACGCGGATGCGGCCGGACGCGTCGCCGTGCTTGGCGAGCTCCGCTTCGACCTCCGTCTGGGGACCGAGCAGCACGATCTCCGCCGTGGGCGGCAGGTCCGGCAGCGCGCCGACCGCGCCGGCCACCGGCGCGTCCGGGGCGAAATCACCACCCACCGCGTCCAACGCGATCCGCATCAACCTCAGACGTCCTCGGCCACCTCGGCGCGTTTCTTCCCGGCATAGAAGCCGCAGGTCGGGCACACCCGATGCGGCCGCTTCGGATCGCCACAGCGCGGGCAGGGCTGAATCGCCACCGGCGCCGCCTTGAAGTGGGTGCGCCGCTTCCGCTTTCTCGCCTTCGAGGTTCTGCGCTTGGGTACTGCCATCCCTACCTCGTCTCGTCGTCGCCCTGCGTCCCGAGCGCCTCGAGCGCCGCCCACCGCGGGTCGGCGTCGGGCCGGCACTGACAAGGCCCCTGGTTCAAGTCCGTCCCGCACCGCGGGCACAGCCCGCGGCAGTCGTCCCGGCAGAGTGCGAATTCCGGCGCGTCAAGAATGAGCTCTTCGCGCACCGCGTCGCCCAAATCGAGGGTCGCCGCCCGGGGCGGCAACAGGACGGCGGCCGGGTCGTCCGTGTCCTCATCCTCCGTGAACAGCAGGTGGACCCGCTGGTCGATCGGCACCACGACCGGGACTAGACAGCGGCGGCACGTGACCGCCATGGCCGTCCGGATGCGTCCTTCCCAGAAGTACGAGCCCTGGCCGGTGGCCATGATCCGCCCCGTGATCCGCACCGTCTCGGCGGGCCGGAACTCGAGGTCGGCGAGCGCCGGATCCGCCGGGGCCACCTCCGCCACCGTCTCGAGGGGTCCCGCGGCAACCGCGTGCAACTCCACCCGTAACATAGCCGTTAAAGGTAGCCGCCGCCGCAACTTGGGTCAACGAGACCGCGCCGCTCGGATTACCCGCCCAACCGCACCCGCTCCATCTCCGGGAAGAAGAAGGCAATCTCCCGCGCCGCGTTCTCGACGGAGTCCGACGCGTGGATCGCGTTCCGCTCCTTGGACTCGGCGTACAGCTTGCGCACCGTGCCGGCCGCCGCCTCGGCGGGGTCCGTCGCGCCGATCACCGTCCGGAGATGCGCCACGGCGTCCGCCCGCTCCAGGACCAGCGGCAGGCAGGGACCGGACGTCATGAACGCACAGAGCGACCGGAAGAACGGGCGCCCCCGGTGCACGGCGTAGAACGCCTCCGCCTCCGGCACCCCGAGGCGGGTCATCCGCAGCGCCCGCACGGCAAATCCCGCGGCTTCGAGATGCGCGAGGATCTTGCCGGTCTTGGCGGCCGCCACGGCGTCGGGCTTGATGATCGCCAGCGTCTGGGTCACGGTCCGAACAACCTCCGCACGATTTCCTCCCGGGTGAGCAGCCCGACCAGCGTCCCTTCGCGCACGACGGGCATCCGTTCGAGTTTCTTGTTCACCATCAGCGCGGCGGCCTCGGTGAGCGACTGGTCCTCGGAGAGGCACAGCACGCTCCGGTCCAGCGCGTCCCGCACGGTCACTTCCTGCGCGGCGGGCGGCGTGGCTCTCGCCCGCTTGCCGGCCGCGGGGTATTCGCCGCTCAGCTTGCCGACGAAACGCGGAAGGAGATACCGCAGGATCTCGCCGTGGCTGATGAGGCCCAGCACTTCGTTCTTCTCCGAGACCACCGGCACCGCGGGCACCCGGTGCGCCACCATCAGCCGCGCGGCCTCGAGCAGCGAGGTCTCGGGTGTCACGGTGACGAGCCGGCCGCCGAGCACGTCTCGCACGAGCAGCTCCGACGGCACGTCCAGGTCGGCGAGCGTGGCCGCCTCGAGCACGTCCGCAGGCGTCTGTGCCGCCTCGAGCGCCTTCACCACTTCGTCACGGGCGAGGGCGCGCGCGAACGCCGCCAACGCGCGCAGGTAGGCCGAGCCTTCCCCCGGGGGCGCCAGGAGCAGCAGGACGATGCGCGCCGCCTTGCCGGGATCATGCTGCCGGTGCACCGGGGCCGCCGTGACCCCCAGGGCGGCCGTCACGCCGTCGACAGCATCAGTGCGGAAATGCAGGAGAAACACCTGCTGCCCGACCGTCACCGCCTCGCCGGGCAGCGCGTCGGCCAGCAGGCCTTCGACCTTCTCCGCGTCCCGCGCGCGTCCCGAGGCGATGACAGCGTGCACCAGCTCCCGCGCCGCCTCCCGGACGGTGTCGCCCGGAACGCCCAGGAGAATGCGGTCGGGTGCCAACAGCTCGACGAGCTTCATGCCGCGACGCGTCGCTCCTTGAGCAGCGACACGACATCCGCGGGCCGTTTCATCACCGCAATGCCCGCTCGCGTGAAGGCGGCCATCTTCTCCGCCGCGGTCCCGCTCGCGCCGGAGATGATCGCCCCCGCGTGCCCCATCCGTCGTCCCGGGGGCGCGGTCTGGCCGGCGATGAATCCGACGATCGGCTTCGTGACGTGCGCGGCGGCATACTCGGCGGCCTGCTGCTCGTCGGTGCCGCCGATCTCGCCGATCATCACGATCGCCTTCGTGTCCGGGTCGGCCTCGAACGCCGCCAGGCAGTCGATGAAGTTCGTCCCGATGATGGGGTCGCCACCGATCCCGATGCAGCTCGACTGGCCGTATCCGGCGCGGGTGAGCTGGTGGATCACCTCGTACGTGAGGGTCCCGCTCCGGGACACGACGCCGACGGTGCCTTCCCGGCAGATCGACCCCGGGATGATGCCGACCTTGCAGCGGCCCGGCGAGATCGCCCCCGGACAGTTGGGCCCGATCAGGCGCACCTTCCGCTCTCGCAGATACGGCATGACCCGTGTCATGTCGAGCACCGGGACGCCTTCCGAGATGCACACGATGAGACGAACGCCGGCGTCGGCGGCCTCGTAGACGGCATCGGCCGCGAACCGCGACGGCACGTAGACCACGGACGTGTTCGCGCCGGTCGCCGCGACCGCCTCCGCCATCGTGTCGAACACGGGGACCTTGTCTGCGAAGGTCTGCCCGCCTTTCCCCGGCGTCACCCCCGCCACGACGTGCGTGCCGTACTCGAGCATCTGCTTGGTATGGAACGAGCCGTCCCGACCCGTGATCCCCTGGACCACGAGTTTCGTCGCGCGATCGATGAAGATGCTCATGCCGCCCTCCCCGCGAGTTCGACCGCCCGCTTCACCGCCTCGTCCATGTCCGTGAGCGCGCTGAACCCGGCCCGCTCGAGAATCTTCACGGCCAGCTCCTCGTTCGTGCCGGTGAGGCGAATCACGATCGGGACCGCGAGCTTGGTGCGGCCGGTGGCGGTGACGATCCCGTTCGCCACGTCGTCGCAGCGCGTGATCCCGCCGAAGATGTTGAACAGGATCGCCTTCACCCGCGGATCGGCGGTAATGATCTCGAGAGCGACCACCACCTTTTCCGGGTTGCTCGACCCGCCGATGTCCAGGAAATTGGCCGGCTCGCCGCCATAGTACTTCACGAGATCCATGGTCGCCATCGCCAGCCCGGCACCGTTCACGCAGCAGCCCACGGATCCGTCCAGCTTGATGAACGTGAGACCGGCCTCGCGCGCCTTCACTTCGGCCGGATTCTCGCTCGCCGTGTCGCGCAGGGCGGCAATCCCTGGTCGGCGGTCCAGCTCGTTGTCGTCCACCACGATCTTCGCGTCCAGGGCCAGCACCGCGCCGTCCGGAGTCGTGATCAGCGGGTTGATCTCCGCGAGCGACCCGCCTGCCCGGACGAACGCGTCGTACAGCTGCCGCATGATCGCCGCCGCGGCCCGCACCTGGGGCAACTCGTCGTAGAGGAAGAAGCCCAGCTGCATCGCCTGATGGGGCAGCAGCCCGAAGCGCGGGTCCACGCCGAGTTTCATGATCTTCCCGGGCGTGGTGGCCGCCACTTCTTCGATGTCGATACCGCCCGCCGGGCTCACCATCAGCACGGGACGCTGGCTCGCCCGGTCGAGAATCACGCCCACGTAGCTCTCCGACGCGATATCGGCCGTCGGCACGACGAGCACCTTCTCCACCGTCAGTCCCTTGATCGTCATGCCGAGGATCTTCTCCGCATGGGCCCGCGCTTCGGCCGCGTCCTTGGCCAGCTTCACGCCGCCGGCCTTGCCCCGCCCGCCGGCGTGGACCTGCGCCTTCACGACGACGCCCCCCCCGAACCGTTTCGCGATCGCCTCCGCCTCCGCCGGCGTCGCCGCCACGTCTCCGTCCGGCACGGGAATCCCGGCGGCCTGCAGCAGAGCCCGCGCCTGATATTCATGCAGATTCACTCGTCGCTCCTGATCGTGGTCCCCGTCTCCCCGCGCAACGCCGCCGGCCCGTCCGTGAGGCGCGCAATCACTGCCAGCGCCCCACCAGCCCGCAGGAACGTCGCGGCGGCCTCGACCTTCGGCCGCATGCTACCCGCGCCCAATGCCCCGTCTCGCACCATCTGCTCCGCCCGGGCGAGCGACAGCTGCCGCAGCGGTCGCCGTTCGGGTGTGCCCCAGTGCTCGTACACGGCGTCGATGTCCGTGAGGATCATCATGCACTCGGCGCCGATCCGGGCCGCCAGCACGGCCGCCGTGCGGTCCTTGTCCACCACCGCCTCGATCCCCTCCCAGGCCCCCGACGTCGTCCGGTAGACCGGCGAGCCGCCGCCGCCCGCGGCAATGACGATCTTGCCTTCGTCGACCAGCTGCTTGACCGCGCCCCATTCGACGACGTCCACGGGGGTCGGGCTCGGCGCGAGGCGGCGCCACCGGCCGGCGCCGTCCTGGCCCACCGGCACGCCGCGGGCGCGGAACTGGGCAACGTCCGGCTCGGCCAAGGCGTGGCCGATCGGCTTCGTCGGCTCGAGCCCCGCATCGGTCTGCGGGATGACGGTCTGCGTGATCGTGGTGAGCACCTGGCGCCGCACACCCGCCCGCTCGAGGGCGTTCAGGAGCGACTGCTGGATCATGTACCCGATCCAGCCCGCCGTCGCGGACACCAGCACGCCGAGGGGCAAGGGCGACACCCGCTCCGCGGCGCGCTCGTTCCGCTCCAGGGCATCGCCCACCTGCGGTCCGTTGCCATGCACGATGGCGATGTGCCAGCCCGCGGCCGCGAGCTCCACCACCGCCGTCAGCGACTCGCGCGTGTGGCGAAACTGATCGTGGATCGTGGCGCGTTCGCCCGGCGGCTGCAACGCGTTGCCGCCCAACGCGATCACGATCGTCCCCGGCCGGTCACCGGCGCGCGTCAAGCTACCCCCTCCCCGGCGGCACGGCAACCGGCACCCGGCCCGTGTCGGACCGCGGGAGCAGCACCCCCCGCAACCCCTCCCACGCCTCGCCGAACGCGTCCCAGTCGCCTGCCGCCCGCGCGGCGTCGAGGCGGCGGAACCACTCCCGCGCCGCGTCGAGCGGGTGCGCACCCACCGTCGACTCGAACCGTTCCGGTCGGATGGCCGCGAGCGCTTCGGCCAGAGTCCCCCCCCGCCCCACCACGTTGCGCCACCCGACCGCCACCTGGCTGAGGGTGCCCGAATCCGCGTAGAACGCCTGGAGCGCGAGCGCCCCGTCCGCGAACGGCACGACCCGCACCGTCCCGTCCACAGGCGCCCCGTCGGGCGCACCGCGGCGGAAGCTCTGGGCCAGGACCGACGGCCCCGGGAACCCATACGGCTCGGGATAGCGCAGCAGCGTGAGGTGCGGCCGACCGTCCACGACGACGCCGTCGAACACCGCCGCCATGCGCGGATCGGCCTGCACTTCGTCCACCAGGCGGAGCCGCAGCCGCGCGGTCGTGTCCCGCACCGACCGTCCTACCCACCAGAACGGCTCCGGCACCCGCGCGCGGCCGGCGCCCACCAGCACGGTCACCTGCGCCGCAAACGACTCCGCGGGATAGCGAAGCTGCCCGAGCACCGCCGCCGGGATGGCGCCCTCCGGCTCGATCAGGTCCGGGAGCAGTTTCCCCCACGCCGTGCTCAGGGGATCGGCGCCGGGCAGGAGATAGAGCGCGGTCGCCCCGGTGTGCGCGTTCACGGTCCCGAGGAAGCCGGCGCGGAGGTACCGTACCCGATCGCCGCGCCACAGCACGGGGCGCGACAGCGGATAGGTATCGGACCACACGTAGCCCGTGGCCACCCACACGACCTGCCCGTCGTGGACGACCGGATAGGCGGCGCCAAAGCGGGCGAACGGCGCATACCGTCCGAGGCGCGCGCCCACGGCCCGGTCGGCGACCACCAACGTGCGCCGCGTGACCCCGGCGTCGGTGAGGAGCCGCGGCGCCTGCAGCGTCCACGCCAGCGCCAGCCGGCGCCAGACGGGGCCCGCCGCGATCCCGGCCACCGGCCCCGCATCCGGCCGCACGAGGGCAAAGTCCGTCGTGCCCGGTGCGAACCAGATCGCCGGTTGGCGCAGCGTCAGGTCGACCGCTCCGGCCACGACCGAGTCCGGCTCCGCCAGATCGGGCACAAACAACGGCAATCCGTTCTGCGCGCGCCCCGCGTGCACGGCCACCGCCCCCTCAGCGACGATGTGCGGCTCGCCGTGTCGCTCGCCCCAGGTCAGGCGACGCCGCGCGACGGTATCCGGCTCACGGACCGCCAGAAAGACCGGCTCGACCCGACCGTCCCGACGGCGCGCCGCCGAGAGCGTGGCTTCGAGGAACCGGTCGCCGCTGCGAGGATCCGGCGCGGCCGGGCGTGCCGAGCGGTTGAGCAGCGCAGCGAGCACGAACGGATCCCAGATGGGCGCGTCGCGCAAATCCGCGCGGTGGCGCGCCGCGAACCCGGCATCGGGTACGGCCAGCTCGACCAGCACCGTATCCGGGAAGAGTCCGTACGCCTCTCCCAGCATCGTGCCCGCGGCCGCCGTGAGCACCACGTCCTGGGTGGCCTCGGGGCCGCGGGACGCCGCGACGGCACTCGGCAGGATGTAGTGCCCCACGAACGACGACCCCAGCAGCACCCCCCACGCCCCGACCGGCACCAGACCCCGCGCGAGCCACACCCAGACCACCGACGCCGCCGCCGCGAGCAGAGCGAGAACGCCGAGGAAGCGGGCAACGGGAATTCGCACGGCGGTGAGGATCCCGTCGTAGGGCACGCTCTGGGGCCCACCGACCAGCTCCGCGGGCTCGAGCCGGTATCCCCACCAGAGCACGACCGCTAGCGTGGCAAGCAGCAGCCCGAGGTGCCCGCGGGCGAGGTCGGTCGCCGCGAGGCGTCGCTCGGTCCACCGCAGGGCGCCGATCGCGCCGTACAGCACGCTCACGACGAGCAGACCCACCAGCACCAGGACGAACCCGTACCCGTGCGCGGCGCGGAGCCAGGGCAGCCGGAACAGGTAGTAGCCGATGTCGCGATCGAGCACCGGATCGCTCGTCCCCACCACGACGTCACTCTCCACGAGGGCCCGGAGCCGCCACCATTCGCCGGCGCCGTGGCTCAGCGCGAGCGCGAGCACGAGGCCGATCGCCACCGCGCCCGCGAGCAGGTACCGGCGCGGGACCGCTTCGGCGATTTCGAGATTGCCGAGCCGCCGCGGCACCTGCACCGACCCGATCTGACGGTAGACGACGAGGAGATTGCCGACGAACCACACCGCCGCGCCCACGAAGCCCGCGCCCGCGAGCGCGAGCCGCAGGGCGGCGATGTCCGCGTGGGGCGCCGTGGCCCCGAGCGCGCCGGCCCACAGGCGGTCGGTGGTGAACTCCGCGAGCCACCGACCGGCGAGCAGCACCAGCGCGACGCCGAGGCCCAGCTGGAGCCAGCGCCAGCGGGTCATGCGGTCAGGGCTGGACGCCTTGCCCCCGCAGCCACGCCTCGACCTCACCGCGGTAGGCGGCGAGTTCCGCTTCCGAGGTCGCCTCGAACCGCATCACCAGAACGGGCTGCGTGTTCGAGGCGCGGAGCAGCCCCCATCCGTGGGCAAAGCTGATGCGCACGCCGTCGAGCGTGAGCGTCTCGTAGCGGGACTTGAAATGCGCGGCCGCCGCCTCAACGACTGCGAACTTGCGGGCCTCGGGGCAATCGACCCGGATCTCGGGAGTGGCGAACGTCGCGGGGAGGTCGGCGAGGTGCCGCGACAGGGGACCGCCTTCCCGCGCCACGAAGGCGAGCAGCCGGGCCGCGGCAAACAACGCGTCGTCGAACCCGTAGTAGTCCCCACCGAAGAAGATGTGCCCGCTCATCTCGCCCGCGAGCGGCGCGCCGCTGGCTTTCATCTTGGCCTTGATCAGCGAGTGCCCGGTTTTCCAGATCACCGGCTCGAGACCGGCCGCGGCGAGCTCGTCCCGCAGCACGTTCGAGCACTTCACGTCGAAGATCACAGGCCGTCCCGGGCCGAACCGATGGACCAGGTCCCGGCCGTACAGGATCAGCAGTTGATCGCCGAAGACGATCGTCCCCTGCTCGTCGACCGCCCCGATGCGATCGCCGTCGCCGTCGAACGCGATGCCCAGCTCCGCCCCGGAGCGACGCACGACCTGTTGGAGATCTCGCAAGTTCTCAGGCACCGTCGGGTCCGGATGGTGATTCGGGAACGTCCCGTCGGACTCGCAGAACAGCGGCACGACGTCGGCCCCCAACCGCGTGAGAATGCGCTCCGCGACCATGCTCGCCACGCCGTTCCCGCAGTCCACGACGACGCGAACCGACCGCGTCAGCGGCCCGTTGCGCGACACGATGGCGTCGGCGTACCGCTGCAGCACCGACGGATCGGCCTCGAGCCGGCCCTCGCCGCGGTCGAGCGCGTCCGCCTCGAGCATGCGGCGCAACTCCTGGATCGCCTCGCCGTGCAGCGTCTCGCCCGCCGCGAGCATCTTGAAGCCGTTGAACTCGGGAGGATTGTGCGACCCGGTGACCTGGATACCGCCGTCCACCGCCAGCTCGTGCACGGCGAGATACAGGGCGGGCGTGGGCAGTTGGCCGATGTCCACCGCGGTGCCTCCGGCCAGCGCGATCCCGTCGCGCACGGCACTGGCGAGCCGCGCGCCAGACGGCCGGTTGTCGCGGCCCACCGCCAGGCGCGCCACCCGCCCCAGCTTGGCGCGGGCGTACGTGGCGACCGCGCGGCCGATCCCGTGCGCCAGCTCGGGCGTCAGCTCGCGATCCACGACACCGCGGATGTCGTACTGCCGGAAGATGTCGACGGGGACCTGCACGGTCTCTCCTCGCGTCGTTCGAGTCAGCGCGGCAGGCCGATGATCACGCCCGGCACGGCCAGCTGCCGGCCGCTGTCGCGCGCGACGTCCAGGGCCCGATTGGGCCAGACGCCGAACAGCAACAAGACGACCGCGGCAGCGGCGACGACCAGCCGCCCGCCCCGGGCCAGTCGCGCCCCTTCCGCCACCTCCGCCCGCTCGGACGGCTTCATGTACATCGCCATGATCACCGGCAAGTAGTACCCCGCAGACAGAACGCTGGCGCCGACCACCATCACGGCCAGCGTGGCCTGCCCCGCATCCACCGCGGCGGCCAGGATGAGCCATTTGCCGATGAACCCGGCGGTGCCGGGGAAGCCAAGCAGCGAGAGCATGAACACCGCGAGCGCGAACGACAGCCACGGACGCCGCTCGGCGAGCCCGTTGAAGTCGTCGATCAGGAGATCGCTTTCGCCGTCCCGGCCCACCGCGGCGAGCACGGCAAAGGCGCCGACGGTCATCAGCGTGTACGCGAAGGCGTAGAACAGGAACGCACTGCCGCCCTGGGTGGTGGCCGCTGCCACCGCCACCAGCAGATAGCCCGCGTGAGCGATCGAGCTGTAGGCGAGCATGCGCTTGAGCCGTCGTTGCGCCAGCGCCACCAGGTTGCCCACGACCATCGTGAGCACGGCCAGCCACCAGACGGTCGTCTGCCACGCCGCGGTTGCATCGCCCAGCGCCGTGAGCGCCACCCGCACGAGCGCGGCGAAGCCCGCCGCCTTCACCGCCGCCGCCATGTACGCGGTGACCGGCGTGGGCGCGCCGTCGTAGACGTCCGGCGCCCACATGTGGAACGGCACCGCCGAGACCTTGAACCCGAAGCCCACCAGGAGCATGCCCGCGCCCAGCGCCAGCATGGGCCGCCCGACGATCTCGCTGTCCGCGAGCTGCAACGCGATGGCCTGGAGGTTCGTCGTCCCCGTCGCGCCGTAGAGCAGGGCGATCCCGTACAGCAAGAAGCCGGACGCAAACGCGCCCAGCAGGAAGTACTTGAGCGCGGCCTCGGCCGACTGCGGGCTGCGGCGTTTGATCCCCGCGAGCACGTAGACCGAGAGCGACATCAGCTCCAGCCCGAGGAACACGACGATCAGATCGGCCGCGCCCCCCATGAGCAGCATGCCGACCATCGCAAAGAGCACGAGCGCGTAGAATTCGGGCACCAGGATGCGCTCGCGTCCCAGGTAGCCCTGCGCGAGCAGCACGGCGGCGATGCCGCCGATCAGGAAGATGGCGGCCGTCGCCCACCGGAACCCGTCGAGGGCGATCATGAGGGGCAGCCCGTCGGGCGTGGCGCCCGCCCGCCAGAGCCACAGCACGGTGCCGAGCGCCACCAGCAACCCCACGAGCGTGAAGCCGCCCGCCCAGCGGTGGTGGTCGGGATCGCCATGACGCCACCCGATGACCAGCAACAGGATCAGCGCCCACCCGGTCAGCACGATTTCCGGGAGCAACGCGAGGGTGATGCCGGCCGGGGCAGACAAGTCGATCAGCATGGGCGTCATTCCGCCTCCCTCACGTCAGGCCGCCGCACGAACCGGAGGGCCGGTGCGGCGGGCTGCCGCACCTGCTCGACGAACGCCCGCACCGAGGGCTCGATGCGCGTGAGGATCGGCTTCGGATAGAGTCCGATCCACAGGATCAGGACGACGATCGGCGTGAGGATGGCGAACTCCCGCGGGGAGAGGTCGCGCAACTGCGCGTTCTCGGGTTTGTCGAGCTTCTCGTAGATGATCCGCTGCAGCGCCCACAGCAGGTACGCGGCGGCGAAGATCACGCCGGTCGTGGCGATGCCGGCCGCCCAGGGCTGTGTCCGGAACGCCCCGAGCAGCACCAGGAACTCGCCCACGAACCCGTTCGTGCCCGGCAGGCCGATCGACGACAGCGCCACGAGGGTCAGAATCGCCGCAAAGGCGGGCATGACGCGCGCGATGCCGCCGTACGCCGCGATATCGCGACTGTGGCGCCGCTCGTACATCATGCCGACGAGAAGGAACAGGGCGCCCGTCGAGATGCCGTGATTGATCATGATGACGATCGCCCCGGCCACGCTCTGCGCCGTGAGCGCCCAGATCCCCAGCATCACGAACCCGAGGTGGCTCACCGAGGAATAGGCGATCAGCTTCTTGAAATCGGGCTGGACCATCGCCACGAGGGCCCCGTAGATGATGCCGACGACCGCCAGCACGATGACGATCGTCGAGACCGTCGGATCGAACGCCGCACCCGGGAAGAACGGCACTGCGAAGCGCAGGAACCCGTAGGCTCCCATCTTCAGGAGAATGCCCGCCAGCACCACCGACCCGGCCGTGGGCGCTTCCACGTGCGCGTCGGGGAGCCACGTGTGGAACGGAAAGACGGGCACCTTGATCGCGAAGGCGAGCGCGAACGCCCCGAACAGCCAGACGGCCCACGGCCGCACGACCTGGCTGTACGCGAGCAGGTACTCGTAGTCGAACGTGTACTGGCCGGTCTCGCGTCCCACGGCGGAGTACAGCACCAGAATCGCCACCAGCATGAGCAGCGACCCGACGAAGGTGTACAGGAAGAACTTGATGGCCGCGTACAGTCGGCGGCCGCCGCCCCAGACCCCGATGATGAAGTACATCGGGATCAGCATGATCTCCCAGAACACGTAGAACAGGAACAGATCCAGGGCGACGAAGACGCCCAGCATGCCGGTGGTCATCACCAGCATGAGCGCGTAGAACCCCCGTTCCCGCTGCGTGATGTACTGCCAACTCCCGAGCATCGCGAGCGGCATCGTCAGCGTCGTCAGCAGGATCATGAAGAGCGAGATCCCGTCCACGCCCACTCGATAGGCGATTCCGAACGAGGGGATCCACGGAGCCCAGAACTCGAACTGCATGCCCGCGGACGCCGGA
>JAOTWJ010000004.1 GCA_029862925.1 Gemmatimonadota bacterium | reverse complement strand
GAGGAGGCCCAGCAGATCGTAGCGCGTGCCGATGCCCCGGCCGAGGAAAAGCTGCGTCGGTTCGTGGAGCTGCATCTCTCGCTGCTGGGGGAGGATCGCGATCTGGCGGTGATCTTCCAGGTGGAATTCCGGCACACGCTCCATGTGCTCGAGCTGCTCTCGCGCAGCGGCATGCGGAACTATCTGGCGCTGATCGCCGAGGTGGTGGAGCAGGGGAAGCGAGAGCGCACGTTCCGCTCCGACATGGACGCCCTCTTCGCCGCGAAAGCGGTGTTCGGCGTACTCGACGAGATGGCCACCGACTGGGTGCTCGCGAAGAAGAACGTCCGGCTGGCCGCCCGCGCCGAGGCGGTGAGCGACTTGCTCCTAGACGGGCTGCGGGCCGGCTGAACAACGCGAATAGCCGCAGCCACTTGCGACCGTTCGGCGCGGATTCTCCTGGGTTCGCGTGGCGCGGAGTGCAAGGCGCGTGCGGTGCCGAGGCTTGACGCCGGCCGGTCCCACGAGCTACAACCACTGCTCGGCTTTCCGTCGGGTACCCCATGATCGGCCGTGCCGTCGGCGCTCCCACCGGATCCGCCGGCTGATGTCGACTTCGTTTCCAACCGGTTTCCGGGCGGACTCACTTCCGCCCACCCCGAACACCCGCCAGAGTGCAGTTTCCTCAGTCGGTGGAGGCACCATGCAGCTTCCCTCCCGAAGTCTCGGACTCCTGACGCTGGCGTTCCTGGCCGCCTGTGCACAAGGCGAAACTGGGTACGCCGATGCACGCGCCGGGTCGCCCACCCTGCCAATGACGACCACGTCGGACGTCGCGCGCACGCATTTCGAGCAGGGGCAACGCGCGATGGACCTCGCCAACGGTCCGGTGGCGCACGAGCATTTCCTTCAGGCGGTGGCGGCGGATCCCGACTTTGCGCTCGCGCATCTGCGGGCCGCCAACACGGCGCCATCACTCGAGGGGTACACCACACATCTCGCGCATGCGGAAGCCCTGGCCGACAGCGCGTCCCAGTCGGAGCAGCTCCTGATCAAGATGGACCGTGCAGGCTTCCAGAACGATTGGGCAACCGGACTGTCGTACGCGAAGCAGCTGGCAGAGATCTCGCCCGGGAGTCCGCGGGCGCTCACCAACCTCGCGGGCTGGCAGGCCTCGGTGAAGGACTACGCGGGTGAGCGGGCGTCACTCGAACAGGCGCTCGGCGTCGCACCCGCTTTCCTACCCGCCGTCATTGATCTCAGCAACTCGTACCTCTTCAACGACCCGAAGGACTTCGCGCGGGGTGCCGAGTACGCGCGCCGGGCGGTGGAGATCGAGCCCGACGAGCCGTACGCCCATGATATGCTCGGTGATGCCCTGCGACGGCAGGGGGACCTGGCCGGCGCCCGGGACGCCTACACGCGCGCGGCCGCGTTGGACCCGACGAACGGGAACTACCTCCAGCAGCGCGGGCACGTGAACTCGTTCCTCGGCGACTTCGACGCCGCCCGCGCCGACTACGATGCCGCGATCGCACTGGGCAAGCGGAATCAGCGCGCTGCCTTCGCGCAGTGGCGGGCATTCGTGCCCCTGTATGCCGGCAACCCCGACGCCGCCATCGCGGAGCTGCGCCAGCTGGCGGCGGCCATCGACACGATGGGCGTGGAAGAGCCGCGCGGTCTCAAGATCGGCACCGAAGCACAGATCCTTTGGATCGCCGGGCATACTGGGAAGTGGCAGGTGTACGACGAGTCGCTGGCGCGGATTACGGCGCTGTTCAACGCCCGCATGGAGCAGGTCGGTACCGATGACTTCCGGCGCCAGGAGCAGTCCAACATCGCGTTCTGGGAGGGGCTGCGGGCCGCGTATCACGGTGACGTGCAGGGCGCCAAGGCCAGCGCGGACCGGATCGGCGAGTTGCTCGCGCCGATGGACAACCCGCGCAAGATGGAGGGCGCGCACATGCTCCTGGGGCTCGCCGAGCTGGAGGCGGGGAATCACGCCGAGGCGCTGACCCATCTCGATCAGGCGAACCCCAACTTCATCTACGTCACGTACCTCAAAGCGCGGGCGCACGAGGGGCTGGGGCACGCGGCCGACGCCCAGGCGCTCTATCGCGAGGTCGCCGAGTACAACTTCAACAACGCCGCGGCTGCGTTGACCCGCAACGAGGCCCGCAGCAAGCTGCAGTAGACCGAGTCGAGCCCGGTCCAATGCCCCTGTCGGCCAGGCTGGCCGGCAGGGGCGCTGCGTCTCGAGCCACGGTGACTACTTCGGTCTCGATTCAGAGATCGCAAACGGCGCGTGGACCGTGTACGATCGCCCCGTCAGGCGGTCGGTGACGGTGATGAAGATCCGGTATGCCTCGGGCTTGGCGTCCGGCAGATCGAGCGTGACGTGCTCGACGACCGCGCCGTCGGCCCGCGGTACCCGGCTCGTTTCCCACTCCACGCGCGTCGGCCGGTCGATCCGGCCGGCCCGCTCGCGCAGCAGCTGGACGACGGTGTTGGCCTGGCTCGTATCCGCCACCTCCGCCCGGACGGCGTAGCGCGCCACGCCGCTGGAATCGGTCCGCAGGCCGTAGATCTCCCACAGCACGCCAATCGGCTGCGCGCCCGGGAACACCCGCGTCCGCGAGACGACGGGCGCGAGATCGGCGCGAGAGTCGACCTGCTCCTGCTCCGCGCCGAACCGGTCGACCAGCAACAGGTCGGAGAGCATGAGCGAGTCCCCGAACCGCGGCACGTCTACCTGGTAGCGGCGTTGCGCGGCGACATCTCCCGCCGCGGCCTCGACGCTCACGATGTAGCGACCCGGGGCGAGCGGAAACGCGGCATCGAGCAGCGTGTCCGCGCTCCCCATCGCCCGCCGCTCCCGCCGCGCGCCGCGCGGCTCCCAGAGGTCGGCCGTGACGACAAACACGGCGGCGTCGAAGTCGGCGAGGTGCGCGGCCTCTCGCAAGGCCGTGCCGGGGAGCGCCGCGTACACCTCGAGGACGGATTCTCCGTCCTCCGCGCGAAACGCCGCGGCCTGGAAGGGGATGCGCGCGATGATGCGCGGATGCGCCGGCGCATAGAGCTCCGGTACCCGTTCGCGCGCATGCCGGGCGTACTGCTCGGCGTACTCCTCGTACCGAGCGTAGCGATACGTGCGCTGCCGCACGAACACGAGATCGGGCGTGCCCGCGCCGTAGTCCCAGAACTCAATCAGCTCGGTACCGCCCCTGATGACGCGGATCTGCAACGGGCGGCCGTACCGCAGCCAGGCGGCCCCGCGGTCGGTCCAGCGGCCCCGCACGCCCGACTGCGGCGTGCCGTACGCCACCTCCACGTACGCGATGCGCGCCAAGTGCTCCGCGAGACGCTCGTTCTGAGCGGTCAGGAACAGGGGGTCCCGCGACCGCCAGAACAGATCCCCAAGGACCACGCGCCGGTCTTCGCTCAGCCGGCCGAACGTCACAGAGTCGTTGGTGCGGAGGAGCTGTGCGGGGGCGAGCCAGTGGTCGCGGGTGACGGAGTCCGCGCGCTCCAGCGCGAGCGAGAGGACGGAGTCCGCCCGCTCAGCCAGCCCCATCGCGTGGTAGGCGAGTCCCAGGAAGAGCAGGACGTACGGATCGGTCGGCAGTCGGCGGGCAAGGGGCTCGGCCACCGCGAGGTACTCCTCCCACCTGCCGGCGGACGCAAGGTGGCGCAGCAGCCGGACCGCGGCATCGGTCCGGGTGGGGTCGAGCCGGACCGCCGCGCGGAAATGCTCCACCATGGTCACGTAGTCGGCCTCGCCGGCGTCCAACGGAACCCAATACTGCATCACCTCATCGAACACCGTGGGACAGATGACGTTGTACGCCAGGAGGTTGGCCCGCGGCGACGTGGGTGGCGCGGGCTCGGAGGCCTCGTTGAGCCACACGAGTCCGGGACAGCTGCTGCGCGTGAAATCGGCGGAGAGGAGGCCCAAGTGTTCAGCGTCCTCCCACCAGACCTCATGGATCAGGGCCAGCTGATGGTGGATCTCGGCCGCGTCGCGCGGATCGAGCGTGGCGTCAGCGGCCGCGGCGCGCTCCTCGGCGCGCTGCAAGACGCGGGTGGCGTCCTGGCGCAGCCCCTGCTTCCGCAAGAGCAGGCCGATCTCGAGAAACGGACGCGGGTCGTTTGGTCGGAGGCGGAAGGCTTCATCGAGCACCTTCCGGGCTTCCTGCCGCTGCGGCCAGTCCTTTTCCAGTTCCGTGGCCCGCCGGGCCAGGGCACGGCCGAGGGCGAATACGACGGGGAAACTGTCGGGGTACGCCCGCGCGTCGGCGCGCAGCCGCTCGAGGTCCACGGTGGTGTCGGTCTGCGCGGCGGCGGTTGGCGGCAGCGCCAACATCGCGAGAGCGATCAGCCCGGCCGCGCGCCACGTGACGTGGCGATGCCCGATTCCTGGTGTGCGAGCGTTGTCGTGCGCGCGTCCGTTGGGGCAAGGCAGCTGGTCGGCCATGGGCCGCTCCGAGAGGAGCGAAACCTGACGATAGCGGTCGGAGGGGAGAGTCGGCCAGGGCGCGAGCCGGGGCCGGGGTCAGGGCCAGGGTGACGCGGTGGAATCAGTGCGCGATTAGCCGAAGACGTACCGGATCCGGTCCTTGTAGAGATTCGTCATCGGCCAGGCGAGCTCCGGCTCCGGCGTGGCAGCGAAGAGGGGGTCGCCGCCGACCGGCGGCCGGCCGAACATCATGTGCAGGGGGATCCCGCCGCCCGACGGGTACGAGGCGTTCGGCGCGAGATACTCCCGCACCCACAGGCCGGCGGTCCGCAGGCTGTCCGCGTACACCGCCATCTCGTCGATCTTCACCAGGCCGGGGGTCGACGCGGCCTGCGGCTTCACGCACGCGTGGACCACCCCTGGATGCACATCGTATTGGTAGACCCGCCAGGAACTCGAGCGGTGTCGCGCCGCGGGAGTGGTGGCGATCGTGAACGACCCTGCGCCGAACTGGTTGAACAGCTGAGGGGCACCGAGGCGCCGCGCGCCAAAGAACTGTCGGATGGTCCGTGCCACCGCGAGTTCGCGCCCGATGATACATGACCGGAATTCCAGTTGGTCGATGTGCTTGGCGCGGATCCGGCGCATGAGCTGGAGCAGCTCACCGATCCGCGCATCGTTGAGCTGGAGGTACGTCCGGTCGCGGTCTTGGATCTGGCCCGGTGCCCGGGTGCCGGCGCCGTCGGCGATCTGCATGAGGCGGTCGAGCGACGAAGCCAGCGACGATACCGCGCCTCCGGGCACCAGGGGCCAGAAGAACCCGCGTGTCTCGCCATGCGATACGACCGCGAAGCTCCGCGAAGCGGACGCCAGCATGGCCTGGAGGAGGGTCTTGAGGCTGGCCGGCCCCGACGGCACGGTCATCGAATCAACCGTCAGGTTGTTCGGAGGAAGCTGGGGGTGGGTCCGGAACCACCGCCGGACTCGGTTGGTGTTACGGCGGTCGATGCCGATGCAGAAGCCTGTGGCGGACATGATCGAGTCTACGCAGGAGTGCGGGGCGGGCACTGGCCGAGCGTCCCGTTCGCGCAGCCGCTCCAGAACACCAGGCTCAGGCAGCTCCCGCCCGCTTCGGCCTTCTGCAGCTCGGAGAGGTCAACGGTGCGAACCGCGAACCCCCGGGCCTCGATCACCGCGCGGGTGGCGGGAAACCCGTCGGCCATGACGAGCGTGTCACCCACGCGGAACGTGTTGGCGGCCCGCAGTTCCGTGGCCGCCACCTCGATCACCTCGCAGTCCTGAAAGACGCCGACGTCCACCCAGCGGGGGTTGGCCAGCACGAGGCCGCGCCCGAGGTAGGAGCACGCGGACTTGAGGTGGAGGCAGTGATGCACCTCCACGGCGGAAACTGCATAGCCGAGGGGCGTGAGCCGCGTCCGAAGCCATGCAATCCCCTCGGCGTTCGTCCGGGTGGAGCGCCCCACGTACACCGAGCGCCCGATCACCAGCACGTCTCCGCCGTCGAGCGTCGCCGGCGCCTGCATCCGCTCGAGGGACCGGTGTCCCACCAGTGCCGCTGCCACCGATTCCACTTCGGCACGGCGGGACGCCGCCCCGGGATTCGTGATCATGGCCACCTCGTCGAACACCACCGCGACGTCTTCCACGAACGCGGCGTCGGGCAGGTCCGGCTCCGGTGGCAGGACGGTTACCGCGGCCCCGAGGTCACCGAGGGTCGCGACATAGGTCGCATGCTGGGATCGGGCGCGGGGGATGTCGATCGGTTCCCGCGCGACATGGGTCACCTCGCAACGGGCGAGGGCCTCGCTGGGGGGGCGGACGATCGCGATTAGGTCAGGAGGCGCCACGCCTGCAATGTGGACCCGCCCGTGCAGGTGCGGCAATGCAGGGCGTGGCCGCGCTTGGGCGCCGGTGGTCCGACGCCAGCCAGCGCGGGCGCCGCCAGTCGGGGTCCGCGCGGGCGGGCCCGGACAGCCACCGTGCCCTCCGTCCCCTAGCCGCCACGCTCATCATCCCGCGCCGTGGGCGAGGCTCTCCGCAGCGCGTCGCGCGCCGCGTCGGGACTGCGCGTGGCCGCCCGACGCGGCCTTGCACCCGAAGCACGATCAGCAGCGCGCGCACGCAGGCGGGGTCGAACTGCGTGCCCGCGCTGGCGCGCAGTTCGCGGACGGCGGCGGTCACGCCTAACGCGGCTCGATACGGGCGCGACGACGTCATCGCGTCGAAGGCGTCGGCGACGGCAACGATGCGCGCGGCGAGCGGGATCGCGTAACCGTGGAGGCCGTCCGGGAATCCCCCGCCTGCGAAGCGCTCGTGATGGGAACGCACCGCCTGGAGCACCTGCGGATGGCGGCGCATCAGCGGCCGGAGCATTCGTTCCCCGATCACCGTGTGGAGCAACACAGCCCGGTACTCGGCCGCCGTGAGGCGGCCCGGGCGGCGGAGCAACTCCACCGGTACCCCGATCTTCCCCACGTCATGCAGCTCGCCCGCAATCCGTAGTTCCGACTGCATCCGGTCGTCCAATCCGAGGACACGCGCCATCGCGACCGACACCGCCGACACGCGGGACGAATGCTGCCAGGTGTCGGCATCCTTGGCGTCCAACGCACCCACGAGCGCGCGCATGACAGCGGCGAACGTTCTCGCCGCCGCTGGCGCGGTTGGGTCGAATCGGCCCAGGTTGCTTACCCCATCAGCGCTCCCGATCGGGTCGCTCGGCCCGCCGGTGACCTTCGTGACAGCGCTTGCGGGAAAACAACTTACGTTGGACACGGTGGCTCCTTCGTCCTATCGCTGTGGCGTTGCCGCGACTACGTTCGCCGTTGGGAAGGAGCGCAACCCCGGTACCATCTGCGCGAGCTTGGTTAACAGATTGAACCAGTTGACTTTGCGCGCAGCGCGGAGTGGGTTGGACCGTGGTACGGTCCGTGCTAGATGGTACAAAAGGGACCAGTTGCCTTGGAGAGGTGCCGTTGGCTGACGCTGCCCTGCTGGTCGTCGAGTTGTCCGACTCGTTCGCGGATCTGTGGAAGGATCTCGCGAGCGACTTGGGCGTTACCTTGCGCCTGAGCGGACCCGACAACGCTCATGGCTTTCCGCCGGAACTCAGCGCGGTCGTCGTCGCGGCCGGGGGAATGGAGCGTGAAGCGCTGGACTGGCTCGATCGGCACGAGGTGCCGCTCGGCCTGCCGGTGTTCGTCGTCGGCGCGGATCCCGGACGGCGGATCACCGCGCAGATCGTGCATTCGGGTGCGCGCGACTACTTCGCCGTGCCCGAGGACGTGGAACTGCTCCGCAACGCGGTGGGCGCGGCCGTTGCTCGCTCGCGACAGGCCGTCAGTCGGGAGTCTGCGGCCTTGGCGGGTATCGCCGCTGCGGCCTTCGAACGGCTCGTCGGAGGGAGCCCCGCGTTCAAGAGCTTGTTGAACCGCGCGGCGCGGCTGCTGCCCCATGCCGACGCGACGGCTCTGCTGGTCGGCGAGACCGGGACTGGCAAAGAGCTGCTGGCCCGGGCCATCCACGAAGGCGGCATGCGGCGCGTCGGGCCCTTTGTTCCCGTCAACTGCTCCGCGCTGCCCTCGCACCTCATCGAGTCGGAGTTGTTCGGCCACGAGCGCGGAGCCTTCACGGACGCCCACGTCGCCAAGCCGGGTCTCTTCGAAGTGGCGGATGGGGGGACTCTGTTTCTGGACGAGATCGGCACGCTCGCCCCGGATCTGCAGAGCAAGCTGCTGCGGGTGCTCGAAGACCACGAAATCCGGCGCGTCGGTGGTACCAAGGCGCGGCGCGTCGACGTGCGCATCCTGGCCGCGACGAACGAAAACTTGGAGGACGCCATCAAGCGTGGGGCCTTCCGACACGACCTGTATTACCGACTGGGCGTCGTGGTGCTTCGCCTACCCCCATTGCGTGAACGCGGGGATGACGTGGTGGTGATCGCGGAGACGCTGCTGGAACGGCTCGCGCGGGAACGTGGCTTGCCGGTCCCGCCGCTCACGAGCGACGCCAAACGGGCGCTGCTCCGCAGTGCCTGGCCGGGCAACGTTCGCGAGCTGCGGAACGCCGTTGAGCGGGCGTTGCTGCTCTCGCCGCCAGGTGAGCTGAGCCTTTCGGAACTCGTGCCGGAGCAGCCCGTGCCGCCGACGGCCAACGGTCCGCTCCCGTTCCCGGCGCCCCTCGACGACATCGCGGGCGCGGCCGCGCGCGCCACCGTGGAATTCTGCCGCGGCAACCGCAGTGAGGCGGCCCGCCGGCTGCGGATCTCCCGGCGTCGCCTGCGCCGGCTCCTGGCGGAACCGGATCCCCAGGACGCCTGAGTCGATCTGCACCGAACTGGTACGAGTCGTCCCAGCCCGCGCGGTGACTCCGCGCCAGCGCGGTGCGTCCTCAAACACCCCCAACTCCAAGCCACCCTGACAGTTGGACACCGCGTTCCGGCCCGGGTACGGGAGATGCAATTCACGACCGGTGAACGGATCTGACCGTTTCCGCCCTGGCGCCTCCGGTTGGGGATGCGCGCCACGGCCACGGACAACGTGGCGAACGACGTCGAGCGAAGGAGCCGAGCACAGATGCCGATTGCCGGCACGGAGGAGACCATGTCGTATCGGAGATTCCTGGCCAGCGCGGTCACCGGAGTCCTGCTACTCGCAGGGTGCTCGGAGCCCACCGGACCGCCCTTGGCCCCGCGGGACTCGCCACTGCACTTGAGCAGCACGACGGGGCAGTCCCTCACGCCGCTGCGTCACGGGGCGGGTCTGGACACGTATCAGATCAGCTTCTGGGCGGTACGCGGGCAGTCACGTTCGGCGCTGGTCTACTACCGCGAGTATCAGACGACGCCGAGCCGGGGTGACGAGGATGACGCCGATCGGAGGTCACGGGCGGCGCGGTTCCTGCGCGTCTTCGTGCCGGCCGACGGTCTGTCCACGCTCCCCAACGGGACGGCAATCGCGGTCGGGGATTCGGTGCTCATCACCGTCACCCTTGACCGCGACTACGTCGTGGCGCGGTTCGCCCCCACCGGACTGGTCTTCAACCCGTCGAGTCCGGTCACGCTCGAGGTCTGGTACAGTGGAGCCATCCTGGATCTCGATGGAGACGGGGACGTGGACGCGGCGGACAACCTGATCGGGGCGACCAGACTCGCCCTCTGGCATCAGAGCCAGGCAGGCGCCGCGTGGGATCGGCAGCCAGCGCTCCACTCGTGGGAGAATCGCTACTTCCTCGCGTCGCTCACCAGTTTCTCGGGATACGCCGTTTCGTGGTGAACCCGATGAGCGCCCGGAGGTCGCTGCGGATGCTCACCCACGCGAATCAGCTCGCCGAGTCGGGGCAGTACGCCGCTCTGCTCGAGTATCTCGCCGCTCGAGAGGAGACCGAGCTGGCGGAGTCGCCCACGCTCGCCCTGCTGTGCGGCATCGCCCACGGGCGTTTGGGGGCGCACACGACGGCCAAGCACTGGGTCGGCATCGCGCTCGATCGCGCCCGGCAGCGCAGTGACAGCGCCATCGAAACGCGTGCCGCCAATGCGCGGGGGGCCATCGCGCTGGAGGCGGGACGGGTGCAGGAGGCGGAGCTGCACTTCGCGCGTGCCCGGGCATTGGCGGAACGGGAAGGGGACGACGCCACCTTGGGCCGGTGCTCGAACAACATCGGCATCGTCCATGCGATGCAGGGCCGGTACGCGGAGGCGTTGGGAGCCTATACGATGGCGGTGGCGGCGTTCCAGCAGGTCGGGAGCCGGCAGGGCGTGGCGGAGGCGTTGCACAACCTCGCCAAGGTCTACGCGGATCAGGGCGATCTGCAGGCGGCATGCGAAACGGCCGACAACGCGGTGCAGGAGGCGGAGGCGGCGGGCGATCTGACGCTCGCCGCGCAGGCCCGCGCGGGTCGGGCGGAGTATCGGTTGCTCGACGGCGAGGCGCAGGTGGCGCGGCGGGAGATCGAGGCCGTGCTCGAAGCGCACCGCCGCCTGGGGGATGTGGTGCGCGAGGCCGAGGATCTCCGGGTCCTCGCCGGCGCGCTCGCCGCGCTCGGTGACCCGCGCGCGGCGGAGACGACGTTGCGCAAGGTGCTCGAACGTGCCGAAGTGCTCGAGCGTCCGTTACTGGCCGCGCAGGCCGGTCGCGATCTGGCCCATCTGCTTCGCAAGCTGGGACGCGCGAACGAGGCGCGGGACGTGGCGCAGACCGCGCGCGCGCGGTTCCAGGAACTCGGTGCGGAAGCCGAGCTCAAGCCGCTGGACGCATTACTCGCCGCCTGCTGAATCGGAGATCGTACGCCGGAGCACGCCACGGCGTCGCCGCGGGACGAGTCGGGAGGGCCGATGCCGGAGCGGGCGACTGACGGCGGATTGCGCTTCCAGGGGGAGACCCCGCGGACCGACGGACCGAGCTGTCTGGATCGCACGACGCTGACCCGGCTGCCCGGCGGTGGACTGCGCCAGGTGATCGAGACCTCCACCGATGGCGGGACCACGTGGCAGATAACGTTCGACGCCGAGTATCGAGGGTCCGGCGATCGCTGAGGCGCCTCACCTGCGGTTCCCCCCGTCCGCCGTTTCCGGCCCTCAGTGCTGCCAGACTCCATACCCCAGCTTGCGTAGCTCCCGGGCGACCTCCTCCTCCAGTGCCAGCGCCTCGCGATACGTGAACGGGCTGCCGTCTGGATAGAGATCCGGCCGCAGGCTCCACCCGTAGTCACGCACGAACGGGTTGGCCTTGTATCCCTGCTTGTGGTTGTGGAAGCGCCGCTCCGGCGTGAGGCCGGTCATGCCGATGTAGAGGCAGTCCTTGCCGGCGACGTAGGCCGGATTGACCTCGCGAAACTTCCGGCGGTCGAGGATCGCGGGATCCAGCTCGACGACGTACACGTGATAGTGTCGTCGCCCGCGTCTTCCCTTCGTGCTCATCGGTCGGCCGTCCCAGCCCAGTCAGGGGAATACAAGTGGCGGTGTGCCACTCGCGGCAAGAGCACCGGCGGGATGAGGGGGCTGTGGCGGACCCCGAGTCCCGCGCGCATCTTCCAGCCTCGCTGACCCGGTGCCGAGTTCTCCATGACTATCCGCCGCCGTACCGCCATCGCCACGCTGTGGTCGCTCGCACTCGTAACCGCCTGCGCCGACCGGCAGTCGCGGCTTACGCCGGGCGAAGGCTCCCTGCCCGTACCCGGTGGCCAGATCTGGTACCGCGTGACGGGGACGGGCTCCGCCACGCCCGTGGTGCTGCTGCACGGCGGTCCCGGTGCTCCGAGTTACTATCTCAACCCGCTGGTGGCGTTGAGAGACGAGCGGCCGGTGATCATCTACGACCAGCTCGGCGCGGGCCGGTCGGACCGGATCACCGATACCACGCGCATGACCATCGCCAGCTACGTGGCGGAGCTGGACAGCCTGCGTCGCGCGTTGGGGCTGGAGCGATTCCACGTGCTCGGCCACTCGTGGGGCACGATTCTGGGCGTGGAGTACGCGCTCGCCCACCCGGAACAGGTCACGAGCCTGATTCTCGCGAGCCCCGCCCTCAGCATCCCGCGCTGGCTCGCGGACGCGGACAGTTTGCTCGGCACCCTTCCGGACACGCTGCAGCGGGCGATTGCCCGGCATGAAGCCGCCGGGACGTTCGATTCGCCGGAATACCAGGGTGCCGTGGTGGCGTTCTACCGGCTGTACCTGTCGCGGCTCGACCCGTGGTCGCCCGACATCGACAGCACCTTCGCCGAGTTCGGCCCGGCGGTCTACGAGTACATGTGGGGCCCGAGCGAGTTCACCGGCGTGGGCACGTTGAAGGACTATGATGTGACGAGCTCGCTGGGCCGGCTTCGCGCCCCGACGCTGCTCACGACGGGCGAGTACGACGAGGCGCTGCCCGCGACGGTGCGCTACTATGCGTCGCTCATCCCCGGCGCCGAGGTCGCGATCATCCCCGGCGCTGCGCACCTCACCATGCAGGACAACCCGGCGGAAAACCTCCGCGTGGTGCGGGCGTTTCTGCGGAGCGTGGATCAACGACGCTAGCCGGCGGCGGGTCTAGCCCTTCGGGATCTCCTTCTTGGGATCGAGGAACGGCTTGGCGACGACGGTCGCGCCCCGCTCGCCCGCGTCGGGAACCTGCACCGTGAGCCGCGTTCCCAGTGTGGCCTGCGTTACGGGGACCATGGCGTAGCCGATGTTCTTCTTGAGCCGCGGTGACCAGAGGGCCGACGTCACGCGGCCAACGGTGGTGGCGGCGGTGATGACCGGCCACGTGCCCGTGTTGAACGGGAGCCGGTCACCGGCGATCTCCACCCCTACGAGTTGTCGGGCCACCCCCGTGGCCTTGATCCGGCGCAGCGCGTCGCGCCCGATGTAGTCGCGCGGCTTGGCGTCGTCCACCAGCCAGTCGAGCCCCACTTCGTATACGTTGTCGTCGAGCGTCATGTCGGCGCCCCAGTTGAGGATTCCCGCTTCGACGCGGCGGATGTCTGACGGCCCCGTGGGCCGGATCTCGTGCGGCTTGCCGGCCGCCATGATCCGCTCCCAGAGGTCGTCGCCGCGGCTGCCGTCGCGCAGGTAGATCTCGTAGCCGACCTCCCCCGACCATCCCGTGCGCGTGACCACCACCGGGATGCCGTCGAGTGTGGTCTCGAGGAAGTAGTAGTACCGCAGAGCCAGCACCGGATCGCCGAACAGGGCGTGGACGACGTCTTTGGCCTTGGGTCCCTGCAGCTGGAGCGGCGAGACGTCGGGCTCGGTGATCGAGACGTCGAGTCCCGACCGCAGAGCCACACCGCGCGCCCAGAGCAGGACGTCGCTGTCGGCGAGCGCGAGCCAGAAGTGGTTCTTGCCCAGCCGCAGCAGCACCGGGTCGTTGATCACCCCACCGTCCTCGGCGGTGATAACGACGTACTTGCCCTGACCGACGGCGCATTTGGACAAATCGCGTGGCGTGAGCAGGTCGGTGAACGCGAAGGCGTCCGGACCGGTGATCTCGACTTGGCGCTCGACGCATACATCCCACAGGGTCACGTGCCGCACCAGGTGCCAGTACTCCTCCTCGAAGTCCGCGAAGTTGATCGGGAAGAGCATGTGGTTGTAGACCGTGTATCCCTTGGCGCCGTACCGCTGCGTCGCGGCGAAGAAGGGACTGCGGCGCAGGCGAGCGCCGCGTTGGACGAGCGTCATGTCGAAAGGCATGCGAAGGGGCATCTCCGGTCTGATGATCTCCGTCGTGGTTCGGATCGCCTCGTGCCGCGCGCGGACGGGCACGCACTCGTTGCTCAATTCGCGCCTACGGCCCCGTCCCATCCTGCAACAGCCGTCGCGCCGCCAGCCAGCCGCCGCCGCCCATCACCCCGGGGCCGGGATGCGTACCGGCCCCGCCGAGGTAGAGGCCCGTGAGGGGCGTCGCGTAGTGGGCCAGACCGGGAATCGGCCGCATGAACAGCACCTGATCCAGCGTCAGCTCCCCGTGCGTCAGCGCCCCCTCGGTGACGCCGTAGCGCGCCTCGAAGTCCGCGGGGGTGAACATGGCCCGGTGCAGGACCCGGTCGAGAAAGCCGGGGACGGCCGTGTCGATCAAATGGCTCACGCGGTCGGCCAGCGCCTCGCGCCGCGCGCCGTCCCAGCCATTCCCGTCCTTGAGACAGTGTGGCGCGTACTGCACACGCGCGACGACGACGTGTTTCCCCGGCGGCGCGACAGCCGGCCAGCGGATCGACGGTGCGGAGATTTCGACGTGCGGGTGCTCCGAGACGTTGCCGTACTTGGCCGCGTCGGCGGCCCGCTCGAGCGCATCGAGCTGCGGCGTCAGGGTCACGACCCCGGCCAGGCTCGCGGCCGGAAGGCCGCCACGCTGGGGCAGCGAGTCGAGTGCGTACAGCACCACCGCCGCTGCGCCGCGGAACTTGATGTTGCGCACGGCGTGGAGCAGCTCCGGGTCGAGCCACACGGGATCGACCAAGCCCAGGAACGTCGCCGCGGGGTCGGCCGTGGAGAGCACACGCGGAGCGGAGACCTCCGCGCCGCTCGCGAGGGCGACTCCCGTCACGGCATCGTCGCGCACGAGGATGCGGCTGACGGCGGTGTCCGTGCGAATCGTCACGCCATTCCGGCGGGCGAGCGCGTCGAGTGCGGCGACACACGTCTCCGGTCCGTCGCGGCAATAGCCCCGATCCCGCACGGACCCGGGAGCGGCGCCGACGAGGTAGTGCAGGAGCACGAAGCCCGTGCCGCCGGACCGCGGTCCCTGCCGGAGGTCACGCACAGCTCCCGCCGCCACCGCTGCCTTGAGCGCCTCGCACTCGAACCGGTCGTCGAGCAGCTCCCGGACCGACATGGGAACGATGCGGAGGAACTCGGCCATGTCGGCGCGGCCAAGGGCGCGGAGTCCTAGGGCAACGCGGAGCAGGCTCGCCAGGTCGCGCAGGCCCGTGGTCGCGATGTCGGGGGCGGGCCGCTGGTAGAGGACCGCGAGAAATCCCGCGAGCTTGTGCAGCTGCGCCGTGAATGCCGGCCAGGTCGCCGCATCCCGTGCCGAATGGCGGCGGATCGCCTCGGCGGCCGCGCGGGATTCGCGCGCGAGGGGAAGAACGTCGCCTGGTGCCAAGGCAACCGTGAGCGGGATGTCGGGGATGGTCCGGACGGGAACGCCGAGACCGAGGTCACGTGCCATGGCCGGCGGGAGCCAGCCGTCGTCTGCCGCCGTAGGGGTGGCGTGGAACCCTGGGGCGAACTCGACAGTGCGCTGCAGGCCACCAACCGCCCCGCTTTGCTCCAACACGATGACCGCGAGGCCCGCCCGTCCGAGCGTCGCGGCCGCCGCGAGACCGTTGGCCCCGGCGCCGATGACGATCACATCGTGTCGGTCGTTCATCGGGCCGAGCTGCCCAGGAGCTCGTAGGCCGCTAGCCGGCCCGAGGCGCCCATGATGCCGCCGCCGGGATGCGTGCCCGCGCCACACTGCCAGTAGCCCTCGATGGGGGTGCGGTACTTGGCCCAGGCCGGCACCGGCCGCAGGAAGAAGAGCTGATGCAGCGCCAACTCCCCCTGGAAGATGTTCCCTTCCGAGAGTCCCGTGATCCGCTCGATGTCGAGCGGGGTGAGTACTTGTCGGTGGAGGACGAGGGACGGGAGGTTGGGCGCATAGCGGGCGAGGGTCTGCACCGCGGCGTCACCTAAGGCGTCGCGGGCCGCGTCCGTCCATCCGCCGGTCCGCGCGTACGGGGCGTACTGCACGAAGATGCTCATGACGTGCCTGCCGGGCGGTGCCATGCCCGGGTCGATCATCGAGGGGATGACGATGTCCATGTACGGCTGGCGGGAGAAGTCACCGTACTTGGCGTCGTCGTACGCCCGTTCCAGGTATTCGACGCTCGGGCTGATCGAAAACGCGCCCCGCAGATGTGGTCCCGGGCCGGGGAGACACGTGAACTCCGGCAGTCCCGCGAGCGCGAGGTTCACCTTGGCCGACGAGCCGCGGAACTTGAAACGGCGCACGCCCTCCACCAGGTCGGCGGGCAGCTCGTCGGGGTCCACCAGCTGCGTGAACGTGAGGCGGGGATCGAGTCCGGAAATGACCACGGGGGCCGCGACTTCCTCCCCGGACACGAGGGCGACGCCGGTGACGCGTCCGCTGCGCACCAGCACCCGCTCCACCGCGGCGTCGGTCCGGATCTCCGCGCCGAGGGCCCGGGCCGCGCCCGCAATCGCGTCGCTGATGGCGCCGGTACCGCCCTTCTGGAATCCCCAGGCGCGAAACGCGCCGTCGATCTCGCCCATATAGTGGTGCAGCAGGACGTACGCGGTTCCAGGCGACCGCGGTCCCAGGAAGGTCCCGATGATGCCGCTGGCCGACTTGGTCGCCTTGAGCGGTCCGCACTCGAACCACTCGTCCAGGTAATCGGCGCTGCTCATCGTCATGAGCTTGAACAGCGCGTGGAATCGGTCCGGGCCGAGCCCCCGCATGTGGCGGCCGAAGCGCAGCAATCCGGCCAGGTCGGACGGGGCCAGCGAGCCGGGATCGGGCGGCACCATGCCGAGGATCGGCTTCACCGCCATCGCCATGTGCTGCATCAGCCGGCCGAACACCGCCATCGCCTCGGCGTCGCGCGGCGAATGGCGACACAACTCGCGGCGCGTTTCGTCCGGATCGGCCCATGACGCGAGGTAGTCCCCGTTGTCGAGCGGCGTGACCGTGCTTTCCAGCGGCAGGATCTGGAGTCCATGGCGTGGGAGATCGAGCTCGCGAATGATTTCCGGTCGCAGCAGGCTCACCACGTACGAGAAGACCGAGAACTTGAAGCCGGGGAAGATCTCCTCGGTCACGGCCGCGCCGCCTACCATCGAACGCCGCTCGAGCACCAACACGCGGCGACCCGCGCGGGCGAGATAGGCGGCGGCGACGAGTCCATTGTGGCCGCCGCCCACGACGATCACGTCGTAACGCCGCGCCGTCATGCGCGTTTCCGCTCGAGATCGAGGAAGGGGAGGGGGGTGACGACCGCGTCGGCTCGCTGCCGGCGGTGCTCCACGGTGAGCTCCAACTCGACGCCCGTGCCGCGCTCGGCGTGCGCCGCGGTCACGTGCGCGAGGGCGAGGTACCGCTTGAGCAGCGGCGACCAGCAACCGCTCGTTGCGTACCCGACCTGCCGTCCGTTCACGAGCACTGGGGCGCTGCCCCGCCACGCAATCGGAGGCAGCTGCGGCGGCAGACCACGCTGTCGGTAGAGGCGCTCGAGGGAGTCCCAGTCGATCCCGAGACCGACGAATGCCCACATACGGCCCCGCGCCCGCTCGTCGCGCAGCGCCCGGCGACCCGTGAAGGGTCCCTTGTCCGGACTCACGGTCCAGCCGAGGCCCAGCTCGAACGGCGAGGACAGCTGGTCGGGGATCAGGGCGTGATGAGCCGAGAAATAGTCTACGTCGATCATGACCAGCCCCGCCTCGATCCGCGCGAGGTCGAGGGCCCAGATGCCGGCCGGCGTGATGCCGTACGGTGCGCCGGCCTCGACGAGCGCATCCCAGAGCGGGAGCGCCCCGTCGGCGTCCACCCACAGCTCGTAGCCCAGGTCGCCGGTATAGCCCGTGCGCGAAATCGTGACGGGAATGCCGCGCACGGTGCTGTGCAGGAGGCGGAAGTAGCGCAGCGCTCCCAGGTCGGCGGGCGAGACCGTTGCGAGGATCGCCCGGGCGAGCGGTCCCTGGAGTGCCAGCGCCGCGGTGTGCTCGGAGACGTCCTCGATGGTCACGTCCATACCGGCGGCGCTCATCGTGAGCCACCGAAGATTGGGTTCGGCGCTGGTGAGTCGAAACGTGCGCTCGTCCAAACGACTGAGCGTGCCGTCGTCGAGCACCTTGCCGCGGGCGTCACACCACGGCGTGTACAGCACCTGCCCGACCGCACAGCGTGTGACGTCGCGCGTCACGAGACGATCCAGCAGCCGAACGGCGTCGGGTCCCGCAATCCGGTATTTGCGCAGCGGCGAGACGTCGAGCAGCGCGGCCGCATTGCGGATCGCGGCGTACTCGCGGTCGGGGTGCGGATCGTACGCGCTGGCGACCTGGTAGCCGGCCCAGCGGCGCCACGTCTGCGCGCGCACGAGTGGCGCCGTGCGCGGGTGGAATGGGGTGGTCTTGAGCACGAGGGTCATGCGGGCAGGAACCGATCTACACAGTCGGACGCCGCCCCGCCAGTCGGGGTCGGGAGTGACTCCGTGCATCCGGTGACGGGCTTGGCGGAGGTCTTGCCGAAACGGAACTTAGGGGATAGATCTACTCGCCTTTCATCGAGTCCCGCGTCTGGCTGCGCCGGCAGGCAGGACTCGTCCACTAAACTGATGGAGGGAGTCTATGAGTCGAGATCGCAGGAACCACGCTGCGGGCACGTCGCTCGCTGCGCTGGCGGTCGCCATCCTCGTGGCAAGTCCCGCAGCCGCGCAGAGCCCGCTCCCCGCGGAGCTCGTTCCGGTACGTGCGGCGCTGGAGAAGTATCGCGATCCCGTCGTCGCGGTCCACGACGGCTACTTCTCGACGGTCGGTTGCATGGAGTTCCCGGAGGCGGGCACGGACGGGCAGATGCAGTATCCCAAGGGTGGCATGGGCGTCCACTTCCTCAACCCCGCACTGGTGGGACCGACGCTCGATCCCACGAAGCCCCAGGTACTGATCTACGCACCAAAGGGGGACAAGCTCGAGCTCGTCGCGGCCGAGTGGTTCGTGCCGCTCGCCACGGGGGTCAAAGAGCGCCCCGTCCTGTTTGGACAGGCGTTCGGGGGACCGATGGAAGGGCACCACCCCCTGATGCCGGCTAGTATGACGCACTACGACCTGCATGTCTGGCTCTGGAGGGACAATCCGGAAGGGCTGTTCAGCCCGACCAACCCGCGGGTGACGTGCCCGCCCGGCGGCTACACGATGCGTGAGAAGCCGCCGAAGATCGTCGGGCACCACTAGGTCGCTCGCCGAGGCGTCTAACACGAAAGTGCGAACCTGCGCTCGATCCCGCACTTGGCCGCGGCGCTCGTGGCCATGCCGCTCGCCGCCGGGCCGGCGGTCGCCCAGCAGATGGGGTCGAAGCCCACCCCCGCGGACGGCTACTCGATCCACGTCACCGCCCCGCACATGTATCAGGGTCGGGAGATCGGACGGGTGCACCGTTTCTGCAAGCCGATCGCCGAGGATCCCATCATCATGTGCCTGTTGTACGACACCATGGAGCCGAACGCGCACCTGCACGGCATCGAGTACGTCGAGGCCAAGTCCCTCACCCGGCCGCAGGTGTCGCGCCGGCTCTGGAACGCCGATTTCCACGATCACTTGGTGGAGATCGCCACCGGACGGGTGAAAGTTCTGGACATGCCGGAAGTCGAAGCGAAGAAGGTGGCCGACCTTGTCGCGACGACCGACGGGATCATCTTCCATCTCTGGCCGCAGGGCGATCCGCTCCCCACGGGCTCGGTCACGATCGACCAGTTCGTCGGGCACGAGCCGCTGTCGGAGAGCGAGTATCGCGCGTCGGCGCAGGCGCGCCCGGCCGGGACGTAGTCCCCTAGGGGGGAGGGGGAGTCGGTCGCCGTCGCGCAGTCTCCGCTTCGTCCAGCGCCGCCGCCGTCCAACGCGGCCGCTGGGCCTCGTCGAGCGGGACCCGAATGACGTCACCGGCACCCCACGCGCGATCGCCGGGCAGGCGGGCGAGCGGCACGGCGATCTCACCGCCGGCATCGTCCACGAATCTGCCCGTCGTGCGCTCGACGCGCTGGAGGGTGAGCGTCAGCATCGGCGCGCGGCCCACGCGCGCAGTGGTGCGAACGGGGGGGTCCTTGTCGGCCATGTTCGGTCTCCGGACGATGGCAAGCTGCCCGGAACGCCGCAGGTTCCGTTCCGACGCCCTCGGCGCTTCCGGGGCAGACCCGCGGTCGGTGAGATGGTGCGGTTGGACCCGAGTGCGGCATGATCACAACAGCGGACGGCCGCACACTGGTGCGGCCGTCCGCTGGCGTGATCCGGAACGGTGAGCGAGCCCTACAGCTTGATGCCGAGCTTCACGCCGATTTCGAGGCGCAGCCCGTCGGGCGCTTCCTCGAGCACGACTCGATCGTCCACGCGCCGCACGATCATGCGAACCGGCGGACCGTGGCCCTTGCCGCGCCCCTGGTTGCCGGCGCGGTAGTAGATAATGTGGTGATCGGGGTTCGCTTCGACGCGGACGACCTCGAACCCCTGCTTCAGCAGCACGTCCTTCGCCGCCGTCACCGCGACCTCGACGGTGACCTTGGACTTGCCGTCCTCGTGTCCCTTCCCTTTATCCCCGCGGCCCTGCGCCCAGACTGGGGTGCTTCCGAGCGCGACCAGCACGAGCAGCGCGGTGCCCAGCTCAAACGACCTCGTCATGTGCGACATGTGCCACACCCTGGGGTGACGACCAAAGAAGAATGCGTGGGGCCCCCGGCGTCCACCGTGACCGGGCACACAAGCCGCGGAACGGTGGTGAACGGGCGACGGACCGGGCAACTTGGGTGCATGACGAGACGACTGCTCGGCTGCCGTTTGCCGCTCGTGGGGTGAGGCCGACGATTCCGCGCCGCATCGGGCACCTGGTCCTCGCCGTGTACACGCTCGGCCTGCTGGCCGTGATGTTCGTTCCGGTGCCGGACACGCCGACCTACGTCCCGGGCGGGTTCGACAAGCTGGTGCACGTGGCGCTTTTTCTCGGGCTGGGCTTTCTCACGTACTGGGATCTGCGAGCTGCCGGGCGGCCGGGGCTGCTGCCAGTGGTGGCGGCGGGGGTGGTGCTCGCGGCGCTGATCGAGCTGGTGCAGAGCCTGCTGCCGTACCGATCCGGCGACGCGGCGGATCTCGCCGCTGGCGCGGCCGGGGTGGTGGTGGGGGCCTGGTTGGCCAAGCTCCTGTTCGGAGCGCCGGGACGCGGGGACGCGTGACGCCGGCGGGGGTTCGCTACGGAGTCGGCGGCGCGATCGTCTCGAGGTAGCCGCGTTCCAGCATCAACTCGACGAACGTCCGCAGGTCGGCGGGGCTGAAGCCGTCGGGGAGCACCCCTTTGGCATGCAGGTCGGCGTGAATGGCGGCCGGAGTGCGGTCGCCGTCGATCGCCGACAGCAATGACAGCATCCATGGCTCGATGCGCGTGCGGCTGCGGAACGGTTCCGATGTCGCGAGGATCGCCTCCGACGGTGCCAAGCCGCTCTCGCCCTTCACGTACGTGACGTGCACTTCGAGTGCGTCGGCGAGACGCGGCTGCAGCGCGTCGAGAATGCTGCTCAAGGTGCCGGCGGCCCGGCGGGCCGCCCGCCAGCGGAGCGCGGCGATCTCCCGCTCGAGGTCCGCGCCCGTCGTGCTCGTCCCCAGCCAGGTCCGCAGGGTCACAGGGTCCCCCGGCCCGTCGCGACGTGCCAGTACCAGGGCGCCGTACACGTGCCGCTCGAGCTTCCATTCCCGGAATCGCGTTTCCCACTCGGCGACCGTGCCCCGGCCCGGCCCGTGCTCCGGCTTCGCGAGCATGCGCGCCAGCTCGGCTGGCGCCATCTCGGTTTCCACCCCCAGGAGCAGCTCGAATTCGTCGGCCCGTTCGCCCAGCCAGCCGCGCACCCGGTCTTCCAGTGGGGCCTCATCGGTGTCCCAGGCGGCGCAGACCGCGCAGAAGATGCCTCCCGGGCGAAGGGCCGCCGGCAAGTCCGCGATGATCCGCTGCGCGAGGCGCTCACCGGTGGGTCCGCCGTCGCGGAAGATCCAGGTGTCGTCGGGGGACGGCATGTACGGTGGATGAGTCACGATGCAGTCGAACGTGCGCCCGGGGACCGCGTCGTACAGATCGCCCCGGGCGATTTCGAGGTTGGCACACGCGTTGAGCATCCGATTGAACTGTGCGAAATGCGTCGCGCGCGCCGTGATGTCGGCGGAGACGGCATGCCGCACCCGCCGACTCAGCACGAGCGCCCCGATCCCCGTTCCCCCTCCGAGGTCGAGCGCTGCCTCGTAGGTGCCCTGCGGCAGCAGCCGGAGAAACCGCAAGTTCCCGGGGAAGATGGCGGGGAACACCGCGTCCGGGGGGGGCGTGTACGGGGAGTCGTCCGGGTTGTGGTGGACATCGGACGCGATCCAGAACTCGCTCACCGGATAGAGGAGAACCGGAGCCGTAAAGGAATCGCCGGTCGCATCGGGCCGCAGCAGACCGAGCTGTTCGAATGCCGCCCGGACGGGCACGTCGAGCTGCGCGCGCACGGCGTCGCCCGAGATGCGCTCGACCAAGAGGAACGTCCGAATCAGGAAGGCCAGCGGGTCGTCGGCGGCCGTGGGCAAGGTGAGCGTCTCCGGCCGCACGGACCCGAACGCGAAGATCGACGGGATCCCGAGCGCCTTGCTGACCGTCAGCTCGTCGTAGCCGCGGGCCCGGAGATGATCGACCACGCGGGCGAACGTGCCCGCGGGTCCAATGGTGAGTGGGAGGGACGGAGTCGTCACGCGAGGAAGATCGTGCCGCTCCGTCGTGATCGCCAGCGCGTAGGGTGCTAGTGTGTGGGAAACGCCGACCGCGTGTTTGCCGAGCGGCGGTTGCGTCCGCGCGGTTCCTGTCCCTGCAAGACGACGCGCAGAACCCCCGACTGCAGATCCACGTCCCACAGCGCGACGCGGGGCTGAATGAACTCGGCGAGATCGCCGGCCGTGAGGGTCGCGGGCGTGACGTCCAGGAACTCCAGCACCTTGAGGCGCATCGCCTCGTACGTCTTGCGCTGCTGTGACGCCGCGATCCGGAGGCCCACCGGGTCCTCGAGCACGCGTCGCACCGCTCCCTGGGAGATGTCGAGCAGACGCTGCGTGAGGTCGGCCAACTCCGCGTTACCGTCCTTGGCACGGCGGCGCTCGAGCTCCTGCGCCGTCGCCGGTTCGCAGAGGGCGAGCAGGGCGCGGGCGACAGGTGCGCGGGGGCCCCGCGCGTCCGCCGCCGCCGTGGTCGCCCGTTCGGCCGAGGCGCAGTTCGCCAGCTGGTTGCGGGCAAGCCGGAGAAACCGCGTCATCCGGTCGTAGAGATCGGTGCGGCCCGGCAGGGGCGGCTGACGGCGGCCGGCCAGGAGATCCAGGATGTAGGGCTCGGGTACCTGCGCCGCCGCCGCCAGCTCGGTCGGGGAGCGTTTGAGCTCCTTGAGACGACGCTGGAGCAGGTCGGCAACAGTGGCGGGCGGCGGGTTGGAACGCTTCGCGGTCACGTGCGATCCTCCTTTGATTCGGCAAGCCGGAGCGAGAAGGGCGGAACTCGCGCACCAGGCGCCGGGTCCCGCCCTCGCGTCGCACGTGTCGGGCGCGCCACGATGGCGCACCGCTGCATGAAAGGTACCCGGTCCGGGAGGGGTTTTCTAGGACCCGGCACGACTCGCGTGGCCGCTAGGCCCGCACGCGTTCGTCCAACCCGCGCCGCGCCCGTGCCTCGCGGAAACTCACCAGCTTCCCGGCTTCCTGGTCCCAGAGGCCGAGCCGCAAGGTCTTGATCCCGTCCCAGAGCGTGATGCGCGTGACATGCCGAAACACGGGTTGCTCGGCATAGCACTCGGGCAGCCGGTAATTGGGAATCCGGCTGTTGACGTGATGGATGTGATGGAGCCCGATGTTCGCCGTGAACCACTGCAGCACCTTGGGCAGGACCAGATAGGAGCTGCCGGCGAGTCCCGCCGCGTGGAAGTCCCACTCGGGGTGCTCGCGCCAGTACGTATCCTCGAACTGGTGCTGGACGTAGAAGAGAAACACGCCCATCGAGCCCGCGATGAGCGAAATGGGCAGCTGCACGAGCAGGAAGTTCGTGAGCCCGACGGCCTGCCAGGCCACCACCACGAGCGCGAGAATCCCGAGGTTGGTCAGCAGCACACTGGTCCATTCCCGCTTCCACGACCACGGCAGATCCAGCGGCAGGCGGTGCTTGAGCATGAACTGCCAGATCGGGCCGATCACGAGCAGCACGAACGGGTGGCGGTACAGCCGATAGCCTATCCGCTTGAGCGGTGGGAGCGCCCGGTACTCGGCGACGGTCAGGGTACTGATGTCGCCGAACGTGCGGTAATCGAGATCGCCTGAGGTCTTGTGATGGATGGCGTGCGTCTTCCGCCAGTAGCGGTAGGGCACGAGCGTGAGCACACCGAGCACCCCGCCCACGAGGTCGTTCAGTCGCTGCGAGCGGAAGAACGCCCCATGTCCGCAATCATGCTGGATCATGAACAGCCGCAGCATGAAGCCCGCCGCGAGCACGGCGAGCAGCAGCGTGAGCCAGAAGCCGACCCGCAGCGCGAGCAAGGCGGCGATCCAGACGAGGGCAAACGGGATCGCGGAGGTCAGCAGCTGGGTCAGGCTGCGCCCGAAGGAAGGCGTGCGGTACTGACTGAGGATCGCGGCCAACGTGCGCGCGTCCGGAATCGACGACGTGTCCACGGGAACCTCGGGAAGTGGGTAGGGGTCCGATGTGAACCCGCACCCTTGAAAGGTAACGAACGCGGGCCCGGACCGCACGCGCAGGTCCACGCTGTACGTGACAGGGCCGAGACGGTTCCGCATATTTGCCACGCCGCCTTTCCAGAGGTCTCGATGCGACTACTCGGCGCCACGCTGCTCGCCACGACCTGCCCGTTCGTGCCGCTTCACGCCCAGGACACGGTGCGATTCACACCCACGATCCAGCAGCCGACGTTTGCTGTCCGCGAGCCGGTGCTCCGAATCCGTCCCAACACCGTGCTCATCTCCCAGACGAACTTCGGTGCTTACTACACCGAGGAAGGCGGGGCTTTCCCCGGGGAGGTGGGGCCGATCCTCGTCGAGGGCGCAACGACGAGCGACGTCCTGGTCGTCGAGATTCTGCGGATTCGTCCCAACTACCCTCTCGCGGCGTCGCGGGTCCGTCCGGAATTCGGCGGCCTGTCCGCTGACGCGCGCGTCCGCTTGCTCAACGACCCGATCCCGACCCGGCGGTATGTGTGGCGGCTGGATCGGGACCGCATGACCGCCACCACCGAGCTGCCGAACAGCCGGGCACGGCGGATCGAGATCGATCTCCAGCCCATGCTGGGACGGGTGGCGGTGGCCCCGCGCGGCGCGGAAGCGTTTGGCGGTCTCTGGCCCGGCGACTTTGGCGGAAACATGGATGCGCCCGAGATTCGTGAGGGGACGACGGTCTATCTGCCGATCTTTCACGACGGGGCGTACTTCTATTTCGGCGACGGCCACGCACGCCAGGGACACGGTGAAGTCGCCGGCACCGGTCTCGAGACCAGCATGGACGTCGTGCTGCGAATCGATCTCCTGCGGGGGCGGACCATCGACTGGCCCCGGTTGGAGAACGACCGCTACATCATGGTGGCGGGGAGTGCCCGTCCCCTGATCGACGCGTTCCGGCTCGCTCATGTCGAGCTTGTCGAGTGGCTGGAGCAGGACTACGGGTTCGACCGGTGGGACGCCTACGCGGTCCTCGGCCAGGTGGTGGAAAGCACGGTGGCCAACGTCGTCGATCCCGCGTACACGGTCGTGGCGAAGTTTCCCAAGCGGTTTCTGCCGCTGGCCACGCGGCCGTAGCGGGAGGCAGGCGGCGGCGAGGCTTTGCGTTCGCGGGTAGCGGCGGTATAGGTTCCCGGCAGCGATGCCGGGACCATTGACCCGGACGCCCGCCCGGCACGATTCGACCCCAGCTTTTGTCGAAGGAGATCTTCCGATGCGAATGTTACTCATCCTCGTCGCCTTCATGACCGGCGCCACGTCGCTCCCCGCACAGACCGCGGCGGAGCTGTGCGAGATGATCGGTCACGTGACCGTGGGCCAGTGGGCCGAATACCGCATGACGGCGCCGGAGGGGACGATGGACCTGCGGTTCGCCATCGTGGGCAAGGAAGCCGTCAACGGGAAGGACCACTACTGGCACGAGATGAAGATGGCGTCCCCGCAGGGGACGGTGATCAGCCAGGTGCTCGTGACGGGCTTCCCCTACGAGCAGGCGGACATCGAGGCGATGGTCATGAAGGCAGGCGACCAGCCGGCGATGAAGATGCCCAAGTCGATGCTCTCGATGATGCAGCAACGGATGCGCAACCCGGGGTCGTCCATGGGCGACGCCCTCAAGCAGTGCACGGAGGCGCAGATCGTGGGTCGCGAGACCATCGAGGTTCCGGCGGGCAAGCTGGCGACCGTGCACTTCCGCACGACGGCGGGCGGGCAGGGCGAGGGGTGGGTCTCGACGGACATCCCGTTCGGGCTCGTGAAGCTGATCTGGGAGGGCCGCGGCGAGATGGTGCTGGTCAAGCACGGGAAGGACGCGAAGTCCTCCATTACGGAGACCCCGATGGAGATGCCCGGGGTGGGGGGACGGCGCTAGCCGATCTGCCGGAGCAAGCCCGCGAGCTCGCTCGCCGACTGGACCCGATCTTCGGGCCGTTTGGCCAGCAGGCGGAGGACGAGCGCGGACAGGGCGGGGGGAATGTCGGGGGTGAGCGAGGTCGGAGGGGTCGGGTCCTCGCTGAGCACCTTGGCCACGAGGGAGACTGGGGTCGGGGCGTCGAACGGCAGCTGGCCGGTCAGGCACTCGTACAGGACCACGCCCATGGCGTAAAGGTCGCTCCGGGCGTCCGCCGTTTCTGCGAGCAGCTGTTCGGGCGCCATGTAGGCCGGTGTCCCAATGATGAGTCCGGCAACCGTGAGCGCGCTCGTGCTCTCGGCCAGCCGGGCGATCCCGAAGTCCATCACCTTCAGCACGCCGTTGGCGTCGAGCAGCAGATTCTGTGGCTTGATGTCCCGATGGACGACTCCCTGTTCGTGGGCAACGGTGAGCGACTCCGCGAGCTGGGTGGCGATGGCCAGGGCCGACGGCGCCTGGAGCGGCCCGCGGGCCTGGATCAGGTCGCGCACGGTGAGTCCCTCGACGTACTCCATCGTCAAGTACGACACCCCGCGCCACTCGCCGAAGTCGTGGGTGCGCACGACGTTGCGGTGGGAGATGCGGCGGGCCAGCCGGATCTCGCTCTTGAAGCGCTCGAGCAGGGTTTCGTCCATCATCAGCTCCGGCCGGAGCGTCTTGATGGCGACTTCCTCGTCGAGCTCCAGGTCGCGGGCGCGGTACACCGTTCCCATGCCACCGGTGCCGATCATGGCCACGATCTCGTAGCGTTCGGCGAAGTGATGGCCGAGCTCGAGGGCCCCCCCATCGAGCACCGCCGGCATCTCGTGCGACGTGCGGGCAATGCCGATGTCGGCCCGCAGCTCGCGTAACCGGTCCTTCAGCCGCCGCTCCCGCGCCTGTACCTCCGCGGCCATCCCGTCAAAGACCCGGGCGAGGCGGCCGAGGGCATCGCCCCGGGCGGCGACGTCGTCGAGCGTCCCGGACCGGTACGTCCCGTCCTCGACCGCGGTCGCGGCCTCGGTCACCCGCCCGACCTGGCGGATGAACTCCAGCTCCAGATCGTGCAGGCGCTTCTTCTCGAGCGACGCACTGATCCGAGCGCGCAGCAGAATCGGGTCGAACGGCTTCGTGAGATAGTCTTCGGCGCCCCGCTCGATGCAGCGGACGATGCTCGGCATGTCGTCGAGGGCCGAGATGACGATGACGGGGATGTCGCGCGTGGCCGGTGCCTCCTTGAGCCGCGTGAGCACCTCGTAGCCGTCGAGCTCCGGCATCAGGACGTCCAGCAGCACGAGATCGAACCGCTCCGCGGCGATGCGGTCGAGGGCTTGGCGGCCGTTCTCCGCGCACTCGGCCTGATACCCTTCGCGCTCGAGCCGACGGCGGAGGACATCGCGGTTGCCGGTGTCGTCGTCGACCACGAGCAACCGCGCCGGCGTGGAGCCGTCCGCAGTACTGGGGAGTCCTGCCGCCGGCTGCGGCGTGCCGGCCGGTGCCGGCGCCGCGGGTGCGGGGACGAGGCGTTGGGCTGCACGGCGGATCTTGTGGAGGTCCTGGACGGCGGAATCGTCGGTGACCGTTGCGAGCAGGCCGTCGACTAGGTGGACGATCTTGCCCTGCGGGGTGCGCAGGCGCTCGAACAGACCATCGACGGCTTCGCGACCGATGGTGGCGACGCCAGGCGGAAGCATCTGATTGATGATCGTCAACACCTCGCGCGCCGCGGTCAGCGTCTCGTCCAGCATGCCCTTGCGCTCGGTCGCGCCCGCGTCTTCGGCGTCCTCGATCAGCATCTCCGCGTAGCCCACGATGTGATTCACGGGCGTGCGCAGTTCGTGCCGCAACTCGGAGGCGAGCTCCGGCGTGAGCGGCCCGGCGAAGGCGGCGAAGTCGGTCACGCGTCGCGCCTCAAGAGCGTCTCGATCTTCTCGAGCAGCCGCGGCAGCTCGATCGGCTTGGTGTCGTAGTCATCGCAGCCTGCCTCCAGCGCCTTCTCGCGGTCGCCCGCCATGGCGTGGGCCGTGAGCGCGATGATGGGGGTGTGTTCAGTCTCGGGAACGGCGCGCAGCTGCCGGGTGGCCTCCCAACCGTCGATTTCAGGGAGACTCATGTCCATCAGAATCAGGTCGAATCCCCCCGTGCGCGCCTTGTCCACGCCTTCCCGGCCGTCCACTGCCATGGTGATCTCGTACCCCTTGCGCTGGAGTCGGCGCGACAGCATGTCGCGGTTCATCTCGTTGTCCTCGACCAAGAGGATTCTCGCCATCGCCTCGCTCCCTCCTCGTCAGTCCGTCGCCGGCTCGCGGTCGCCGTCGGGGCCCCGTGCCGGCAGCTCGATCGTGAAGGTACTGCCCTTGCCCGGCGTGCTCATGACCTGGACGTCGCCGCCCATCAGGTGTGCAAAACGTTTCGTGATGACCAGGCCGAGCCCCGTGCCGCCGTACTTGCTGGTGGTCGCGGCGTCCGCCTGCGCGAACGCCTCGAACAGCCGCTCCATCTGCTCGGCCGTCATCCCGATGCCCGAGTCCCGCACCGTGAACACCACGTGCTGGTCGTCCCGGTCGGCCGAGAGGGTGATGGTCCCGTGGTCGGTGAACTTGCACGCGTTGGACAGCAGGTTCAGCAGCATCTGACGCACCTTGGTCAGATCCGCCCGCAGCGTGCCCAGGCGATCGGCCCGCCGCACCTCCAGGTGGTTGGCGTTCTTCATCACCAGCGGCCGGACCGTCGTGATCACGTCCTCCAGCATGGGCTCGATGGGAAACGTCTCCAGGTGGAGCTGCATCTTGCCCGCTTCGATCTTGGAGAGATCGAGGATATCGTTGATGAGCTCCAGCAGGTGCCGGCCGGCCGTGTTGATTTTCGTGAGGTCGTCCTGCAGCTGCGGCTGCCGGAGCTCCTCGACCTCTTCCTGGAGCATCTCGCTGTAGCCGATGATGGCGTTGAGCGGGGTGCGCAGTTCGTGGCTCATGCTCGCCAGGAACTGGCTCTTGGCCGAGTTGGCGGCTTCGGCGTCGCGCCGGGCCTGGAGCAACTCGCTGATGTCGTGGTACAATCCCATGAGACCGACGCGCTCGTCGTCGACGATTACGGGCACGCCGAGGATCTCCACGTCCACCATCGTACCGTCCTTGCGCTTGCGCCGGCCGATGCCGTGCACCGGCCGGTCGAGCGCTTCGCGCGTGTACTGCTCGGCCTCTTCGCGCGTGGCGTCGGTGGCAATCAGCTCGTCCAGATTGCGCCCGACCGCCTCCGCCTGCGGATACCCAAACAGCGACTCGAAGGCCGGGTTGCACTCGACGACGCGATAGACCTGGTTGAGCGTGACGATCGCGACGGGGCTGTTGCGTACGAGTTCGCGGAAATACTGCCGTTGCCGTTGCGCTGCGGTGTACAGGCGGGCGTTCTCGATCGCGACGGCGGCTTGGGGCGCGAACAGGTTCAGCAGCCGCAGGTCCTCCTGGTTGAACACGCGGGCCGGATCCGAGTGGACCGTGGCAATGGCGCCCACCAGTCGGCGGCCGATGAGCAGTGGCGCCGCCATGACCGAGTGGACCAGGACGTCGGCGTACTTCGCTGATTGCCCCAGCCACTCGTGATAGGACGGGATGATCAGTGGCTCGAGCGTGCGCGCGACCGTGCCCATGGCGCCCTCGCCCATCTTGAGCCGCGTGCCGGTGGAGTCCTTGCCGATCCGCTCGCTCGCCACGACGACGAGTTCCCGCGTTTCCTCCTCATAGATGGCCACTTCGCCGCCCGTCACGCCGAGCAGCGTGACCGCGCGTTCGATCACCGCTTGCAGGACCCGCGACAGCTCCAGTTCCGAGGAGAGGTCGGCCATGGTATCGAGCAGGGCTTTGTGCTCGTCCGCGCGCCGCCGCTCGGCTTCGAGGAGGCGTGCCCGGGCAATGGCAATACCGGCCTGATTGGTGGCCGCCTGGAGGATCTCGAAGTCCTCGTCTCCGAACGCGTTGGGCTCGGCGCTCTCCACCACCAGGACGCCGATCGTGCGGCCGTTCACCCGCAGCGGCACGTCCAGCTCCGATCCACTGGCCAGACTGGGGAGATATTTCGACTCGCGCGTGACGTCGGGGGTGTAATGGAGCTTGCCGTCCTGCACCGCTTGCTCACTCAACCCCTCCCCCCGGTGCACCCGCCACTCGGTCGGGACGTCCGGCCATCCCACGCTGGCCTGGAGCACGCGGTCTCCCGTTTCCGAATCGAGCAGGAACACGCCGAGGAAGTTGTAGCCCAGGGCCTCGTCGTGGAGACCGTTGACCACGCTGCGGTAGATCGCCTCCTCGTCCTGGGCCGCCGCGATGGCCGTGGACAGCCGGAGCAGGGCCGCCTGCCGATGGGCGGCCGCGCTGCGCGCGCTCGTGGTGCGCGGGCCGGTGCGGGACCGGTGCGGCACGGGGATTATGCCCCCCGCCCCACGTCGGTCCGCGTGGCCACCAGGTCGCGGATCTCGGCGAGCAACTCGTCCTCCCCATGGGCGCGTTTGCGGACGATCTCCTGGACCCCACCGTTCAGCCGGCGCAGATCCTCATCGGTCAGGTCCTTGGCCGTGATCACGATCACGGGGAGGGTCTTCAGCTCGGGCCGCTGCCGGACCGCCTCGAGGAACTCGAACCCATCCACCTCGGGCATCATCAGGTCGAGCAGCACGATCTGGGGTGTGTGGGTGGCGAGCTGTTCGAGCGCGATGCGGCCATTGGCGGCCTCGGCCACGGACCAGCCGGCACGTTCCAGCATGCGGCGGAGCATGGCGCGGGTGTCCGCATCATCTTCCACGAGGAGCACGCCCTCGGCGTCCGCGGTGCCGCGCGCGGCGCAGCGCTCGAGGGCCGCGAGCAGGCGTGGCCGATCGATCGGTTTGGTGAGGTAGTCCGATGCGCCCAGCGTGAAGCCCATGGTCTTCTCGTCGAGGATGCTCAGCATGACCACCGGGATGTCGGCGACGTCGGCGTCGCCCTTGAGCGCCGTGAGCACGGCCCAGCCGTCCATGCCCGGCATCATGACGTCGAGCGTGATCACGTCCGGGCGGAGCGCGCGGGCCCGCGCGAGTCCGGTCGGCCCGTCGCCGGCTTCCTCCACGCGATAGCCGGCCTTGGCCAGGTTCCGGCGCACCAGGTTCCGCGCGACTGGATCGTCGTCGATCACGAGCACGGTACCGGCGGTCCCGTCGCCGGGCGCCGGCTCCGCACCCACGTCCGTGGTGACCGGCGCCGGCGGCTGGTCGGCGGCCAAGGTGGCGGGGAGGCGGACCGTGAACGTCGACCCCTGGCCCGCGGTGCTCGTCACCGCGATATCGCCGCCCATCATCTGACAGAACCGGCGGCTGATCGTCAACCCCAGGCCGGTGCCACCGAACCGACGCGTGGTGGACGCCTCCGCCTGCGTGAAGGCCTCGAACAGGCGTTGCAGTTGCTCCGGCGTCATTCCGATCCCGCTGTCCGCCACGGCCAGTTCCACGATGTCGCCCGCCCGCCGCGCGCGCAGGGTGATCGTCCCGGCCTCGGTGAACTTGCTCGCGTTGGACAGCAGGTTCAGCAACACCTGGCGCACCCGGGTCAGATCGGTGTGCATGCTCCCCACATCGGGGGCACAGTCCAGCACGAGCGTGTTCGCGTTCTTGGCGACGAGCGGTTGCACGGTGGTCATCACGTCATTCAGCATCGGCCGCACGGCGAAAGTCTCGGCAAACAGCTCCATTTTGCCTGCCTCGATCTTGGAGAGATCGAGCACGTCGTTGATCAGAGACAGCAGGTGCTTCCCGGCGGCGTGGATCTTCCGGAGGTCGGGCAACAGCTGCTCGTCGCCCCGGTCCTGCAGTTCCTCCTCGAGCATCTCGCTGTAGCCGATGATGGCGTTCAAGGGCGTGCGCAGCTCGTGGCTCATGCTGGCCAGGAACTGGCTCTTGGCGGAGTTGGCGGCTTCGGCCTCGCGCCGCGCCAGCAGCAGCTCGGTGATGTCGTGGTACAACGCCATCAGGCCGACGCGCTCGCCGTCCACCACGATCGGGACGCCGAGAACCTCCACGTCCACGAGCGTGTGATCCTTGCGGCGGCGTTGGCTGATGACCTTCACGGGGCGCCGGGAGAGGGCCTGCTGGGTGTACGCGACGGCTTGCGCGCGGGTGGCGTCGGTCGTGATGAGGTCGTCGAGGTTTCGTCCGCGCACCTCCGCCTCGGTGTAGCCGAACAGCCGCTCGAACGCCGGGTTGCAGGCGACGGCGTTGTGATCGGCGTCGAGCGTGACGACGGCCACCGGGCTGTTGAGCACGAGTTCTTCGAAATACTGCTTCTGCCGGCTGGCGGCCGTGAAGAGGCGGGCGTTCTCGATGGCGATCGCCGCCTGTGGCGCGAACATCTCGAGGAGCCGCAGGTCTTCAGGCCCGAAGACGCGCGCGGGGTCGGAATGCACGCTGGCGATGGCTCCGGCGAGGCGGCCGCCGATCAGCAGCGGCGCGGCCATCACCGTCTGCACGGTGCTCTGGGTGTACTTGCCGGAGCGGCTGGCCCACTCCTGGTAGTGGGGAATGATGAGCGACTCGTGCGTTTCGGCGACCCGGCCCATCGCGCCTTCGCCGAGCGCCATGCGGGTGCCCACGGCATCGACGCCCATGTTGTGGCTCGCGACGATCACGAGATCCTGCCGCACCTCGTCGAAGGTCGCGAGCTCGCCGCCCGTCACATCCAGCAGCGTGACGGCCCGCTCGAGCACCCCCTGGAGCACCTTGCCGAGCTCGAGCTCCCCCGACAGGTCCTGCATCGTGTCGAGCAGGGCCTGCTGCTCTTCCGCCCGCCGCCGTTCGGCGGTAAAGAGCCGGGCGTTCTCGATCGCCACCGCCGCCTGGGCGGCGAACAGGTTGAGCAGCCGCAGGTCGCCCTCGCCGAACTGGCGCGCGGGGTCCTTGTCCATGAACGCGATCGCCCCGACGAGCTGACCGGCCATCAGCAGCGGTGCCACCATGACGCCGGAGAATTCCACCTCCGCGTACTGCGGCGATCGGCCGACCCATTCCTGGTACCGCGGGATGATCAGCGGCTCGCGGGTGCGGGCCACGTGGCCCATGGCCCCTTCGCCCACCTTCATGCGTGTGCCGGTGGTGTCGCTGCGGCCCACGTTGCGGCTGGCGACGACCTCGAGTTCCTCGGCCTGCGGGTCGTAGATGGCCAGCTCACCGTGACTCACGGCGAGCAGCGTGACGGCGCGATCGAGCACGGTCTGGAGGAGCGTGGAGAGCTCGAGGTGGCCGGAGAGATCGGCCATGGTCGCGCGGAGGGCCTCCTCCTCCGCCGCGCGCCGGTGCAGGGCGTGCAGCAGCCGCGTCCGCCCGATCGCGATCCCCGCCTGATTGGCGGCGGCCGTGAGAATCTCGAAATCGTCCGGCCCGAACGCGTCGGGGCGATTGCTTTCCACCACGAGCACGCCGACGAGTTCACGGTTGACCTGCAGCGGGACGTCGACTTCGGACCCCTCATTGCGGGTCGGCAGGTACCGGGTGTCGCGCGTGACCTGCGGCGTGTAGTGCAGCCGGCCGTCGAGCAGCGGGCGCTCGCTCAGGCCCCGGCCAGGGCGGATGCGCAGGTCGCCGGGCACCTCCGCCCAGCCGGCACTCGCGACGAGTACCCGGTCGCCGGTGACCCGGTCGACCAGCAGCAGCGCCAGGAAGTCGTATCCGAGGGCCGCGTCGTGCAGACCCTCCACGACGGCCCGGCAGACGTCCCGCTCTGTCTCGGCCACCGCGATCGCGGTGCCGAGGCGCAGCAATGCCGCCTGCCGGCGGGCCACGACGCCCGTGGTCGACCGCGGTGCGCGTCGCTTGACGCTCATGGCCCGTTCGGTCGGGACGGGGCGGCGACGCACGCGGCGACGAGATCGCGGACTTCGCCGAGCAGCGTCTGACGGTCGCGATCCGTCTTGGAGACGACGCGCTCGACGCTGCCGGTGAGGCGGCGATGGTCTTCGTCGCTCAGGTCCTTGGCGGTGACGATGACGACGGGCGTGCGGCGTCCCGTCTCGCGGGCCCGGAGCGCTTCGAGGAACTCGAAGCCGTCCATCTCGGGCATCATCAGGTCGAGCAGCACGAGCGCCAACGGCCCCTCGTCCAGCCGTTCGAGCGCGCGGCGCCCGTTCTCCGCCTCCGCGACCGCCCAGTCGTCGGCCTCGAGCGCGCGGCGCAGCTGGGTCCGCGTGCCGGCGTCGTCATCCACGATCAGCACGCGACCGGACCCTCGCTCGGGCACGTACGTGCCGATCACCCGCCGCAGCCGCGCGCGATCGATCGGCTTGGTGAGGTACTCGGACGCGCCGAGCGCAAAGCCGAGGCGTTGCTCGTCCAGGATGGTCACCATGATCACGGGGATGTCCGCGAGCGCCGGGTCCTCCTTGAAGGTCGTCAGGACGGTCCAGCCGTCGAGGTCGGGCATGAGCACGTCGAGCGTCACCGCGTTGGGGCGTTGCGAGCGCGCCAGCTCGATGCCTGTCCGGCCGTCGGCGGCCAGCAGGACCCGGTAGCCCTCCTTGCGCAGAAACCGCGCCATCAGATTGCGCACCGCCGGGTCGTCGTCGATGACGAGGACGGTGCCGGCGGTGGCCGAGGGGGACCCGTCGCCGGCGGGCGTCGCGGCCGGGTCGGGCCCCGGGGCCCCCGCCGGCTGGGGCCCCGGCGCGGTGACGGGCAGGCGCACCGTGAAGGTCGACCCCTGGCCGGGCGTGCTGGCAACGGTGATGTCCCCACCCATCATCTGACAGAACCGGCGGCTGATCGTGAGCCCCAACCCCGTGCCGCCATACTTCGCCGCCGTCGACGCCTCGGCCTGCGTGAACGCCTCGAACAGCCGGTCGCGCTGCTCGGCCGTCATCCCGATCCCGGTGTCCCGCACCTGGAACGTCACCCACCCCGCCGCCCGCGCCACCGCCAGCGTGATCGTCCCCCCCTCGGTGAACTTCGACGCGTTGGAGAGCAGATTGAGCAGGATCTGGCGCAGCCGCGTGGCATCCGACCGCATGCGGCCCGCCGCCGCGGCGCCCTCGACCACCAGCGTGTTGCCGTTCTTCAGGATCAGCGGCCGCACGGTCGTCGCCACCCCCGTGACGGCCTCCGGCACGTCGAACTCCTCGACGAAGAGCTCCATCTTGCCGGCCTCGATCTTGGAGAGATCAAGCACGTCGTTGATCAGGGCCAACAGGTGCTGGCCGGCGGCGTGGATCTTCTCGAGATCGGGCACGAACGCCGGCTGGCCGGCGTCGGTGGCGTCTTCCTGCAGCATCTCGCTGTAGCCGATGATGGCATTCAAGGGCGTGCGCAGCTCGTGGCTCATGCTGGCCAGGAACTGGCTCTTGGCGGAATTGGCCGCCTCCGCCTCGCGCCGCGCCTGCAACAACTCCGTGATGTCGTGGTACAGTCCCATCATCCCGACCCGGGCCTCACCGACGAACACTGGAATGGCGAAGATCTCGACATCCACGAAGCTGCCATCCTTGCGGCGTCGCTTCCCGGTGCCGCCGGCGGTGCGCCCCTCCACCGCTTCGCCGGTGTACGACTGCGCTTCGGCCAGCGTGGCCTCGGTGGTGACGAGCCGGTCGAGATTCTGTCCGATGATCTCCGTTTCGGTGTAGCCGAACAACCGCTCGAAGGCCGGATTGCACGACACGATGTTGAAGTCGAGGTCGAGGTTGGCGATGGCCACGGGGTTGTTGAGCACGAGGCTCTCGAAGTAGCGCTGCTGCGCGGCATAGAGGCGGGCATTCTCGATCGCGATCGCCGCCTGGGGGGCAAACAGCTGCAGCAGCCGCAGGTCTTCGGGGCCGAAGACGCGATGCGGATCCGAGTGCACGCTGGCGATGGCGCCCACGAGCCGGTTCCCGATCAGGAGCGGTGCCGCCATGACGGCCTGCACGCTGCTCTGGGTGTACTGGGGCGAGCGCCCCTGCCACTCCTGGTAGCGGGGGATGATGAGGGGCTCGTGCGTCTTGGCGACGTGGCCCATGGCGCCTTCACCCAGGCGCATGCGCGTGCCGACCGCATCGGTCTCGAGGTTGTGAGACGCCGCGACCACCAGGGTCTGCTGGGTTTCGTCGAAGGTGGCGAGCTCGCCACCGGTGACGCCGAGCAGGGTCACGGCGCGCTGCAACACGCCCTGCAAGACCTTGCCCAACTCCAGCTCGCCCGAGAGGTCCTTCATCGTGTCGAGCAGTGCCCGTTGTTCCCCCGCCCGCCGTCGCTCGGCCGTGAAGAGCCGGGCGTTTTCGATGGCAATGGCGGCTTGGGGCGCGAACATCGTGAGGCGGCGCAGGTCCGCGTCACTGAACTCACGCTTGGGATCCGAGTGGACGCTCGCCAGCGCGCCCACCAGCCGGGACCCGATCATGAGCGGCACCGCCATCACGGACTGGACCGAGCTCTGCGTGTACTGGGCCGAGCGCCCCTCCCAGTCCTGATAGCGCGGAATGATGAGCGGCTCGTGGGCCTTGGCCACGTGGCCCATGGCGCCTTCGCCGATCGCCATGCGCGTCCCGACCGCGTTGGTCTCCATGTTGTGACTGGCCATCACGACGAGGCTCTCGGTGCCCTCCTCGTAGATGGCCAGCTCCCCGCCCGTGACGTCGAGCAGGCCGACTGCGCGGACGAGCACGGCCTGCAGGGTCTTCGACAGCTCGAGCTCGCCGGAGAGGTCGGCGAGCGAGTCGAGCAGCGCCTCTTGTTCGGTCGCCCGCTCGCGCTCCACGGTATAGAGACGCGCGTTCTCGATCGCGATGGCCGCCTGCGCGGCGAACAGGCCGAGCAGTCGCAGGTCGCCCTCACCGAAGGTGTGGGCCGGATCGGCGTGCACGCTCGCGATCGCGCCGACGAGACGGTCCCCGATGAGCAACGGCGCCGCCATCACCGACTGGACGCTGCTCTGAGTGTACTGGGCGGAGCGGCCGGCCCATTCCTGGTACCGCGGAATGATGAGCGGTTCGTGCGTCTCGGCCACGCGGCCCATCGCGCCTTCGCCGAGCGTCATGCGGGCTCCGACGGCATTGGTCGGCATGTTGTGGCTCGCGGCGATGACGAGCTCACGACTGCGCTCGTCGTAGATCGCGAGCTCGCCCCCGGTCACGCTCAGCAGATCGACCGCGCGCTCCAGCACGGCGTGCAGCAGCTTGTCCAGCTCGAGCTGGCCGGAGAGATCGGCGAGGGTGTCGAGGAGGGCACGCTGCTCGCCGAGCCGCTTGCGCTCGGCATCGAGCAGCCGGGCGCGGGCAATGGCGATGCTCGCCTGGTTGGCCGCCGCGGCGAGAATCTCGAGGTCGCCCTTGCTGAAGGAATGCTCGCGGCCCCGGCGCACGACCAGCTCGCCGATGGCGCTCTGCTCGAGGCGCAGCGGGAATCGCAGCTCGGAGCCGCCGTCCTTGGCGTCCGCGAACGTCCCGGCCGCGGCGCGCAGCGCCGGCTCGAAGGTCGAGGTGCCGGCAAGGTACAGGCCGACGCCGTCGAACCCGAACGCCTGGTGATGCAGGGCCTGCACCACGCTGCGGCACACGGCGTCCTCGTCGGGGGCCTCAGCGATGCGCGTACTCATGGTGAGCAGCGCCGTGCGCAGGTCCGCCGGGATCTCGGTGCGTGCGGTGTCGGGCTGCGGTGCCGAGTGGTTGGTCACGGTGCCACCCAACGGCGCGAGCCGCTCCGTCTGTCCCACGCGAGGACGGACGCAACCGGGCGCCGATGGCACGGCGCTTCAGGAAACGCGGGATGTGTCTGGATCACCGGGGCGTGTAGAATACGCGTTCGGCCGGCGTGGGGCCAGTGTGGCGGCCGGGCCGCGGGCCGGCCGCCACGTCCGCCGAGGGCACGGCCGGGCTACAGACCCGTGAAGAACTCCTCCATCCGCCGCCGCAGTGCGGCATCGGGCAGCCGCCCCTGGGCGGCCCCCATATTGTCCACCGCGTGGTAGTCCTTGGTGGTGCCAGGGATGGCGCACGTGACAGCCGGGTGGGCGATGATGTACTTGAGGAAGAACTGCGCCCAGCTCGTGCAGTCGAACTCCGCGGCCCAGCCCGGAACCGCACGGTCGCCCACGGCCCGGAACAGACTCGCGCGGCCGAACGGGAGATTGACCAGCACGGCGGCGCCGCGGTCCTGGGCGAGCGGCAGGATGCGTTCGGCGGCCGTTCGATTGTTGAGCGAGTAGTCTACCTGGATGAAGTCGAGTTGCTCGGCCGCCATCACCCGCTCGAACGCGTCGTACTGCCGATCCGACGAGGTCGTGATCCCGACGTAGCGAATCCGCCCGGCCTGCTTCCACTCCCGCATGGTCGCGAGTTGCGTGGCGGTGTCGCGGAGGTTGTGGACCTGCATCAGGTCGATGCGGTCGGTGCGGAGCTTCTCGAACGAGGCGTTCATGCGCTCCACCCCCACGTCTCGTCCTTCGCGGTCCACCTTCGTCGCGAGGAACAGCCGGTCGCGCAGGTCCAGGTCGGTGACGAGCTCGCCCAGCGCCGTCTCCGCGTTGCCGTAGGAAGGGGCGGTGTCCACCACCGTGCCGCCGGCCTGCGCGAACGCCTGGAGCGTGGCCCGCAGCGGGGCCGTGTCGATTCCGGCGCCCGTGCGGTACTCGCGGGTGCCGATGCCGACGACCGGGAGCCGTTCGCCGCTCGACGGGATCGCCCGGGTGATCAGCCCGCGGGCCTGCGCGCGCAGTCGGCGGACACCGAGGGTCAGAGCCAATCCCGCGCCTGCACTCAGTTCGAGCACGGCGCGCCTCGAGAGAATCATCTGGGACTCCTTTCGCAGGTTCAGGACGATGCCGGGGTCGGGCTCTCCGGGGTCCCGGGGGTCCCGGCTCGGGCCCGCCGCTCCTGCGCGGTGCCGAGCCGGAATCCCACGACGGCCCACACAACCGCCACCGGCGCCGCGACAAAGGCGATGGCGCCCACGCTGAGCCCGAGCGCGGCCAGGCCCGCGTAGAGCCAGCCGCTCACCAAGTCGCCGCCGCGGTACACGGCGGCATCGAGAAACGCTTTCGATTTGTACTTCTCTTCCCGGCTGACGACGGTGAACAGGACCTCGCGCGCCGGTTTGGCCAGCCCATACCGCACCGATCGGTAGAATACCTGGAGCCCGATGAGGACGACGAGCAGCGGATACGCGCCGAGTCCCAGGAAGCCGAGGCTCAGGGCCGCCGGAAGTAGGAGCAGGCTCGCGGCAATCCCGATGGCGCGGATGATGCGCGCCGTGAGATACGTCTGCAGCAGAATCGTGAGCGCGTTGGCCCACAGGTCGATCCGCGCGAACAACGCGGTGCGCGCGGCCCGGTCGGTGACGGCCTCGCCGACCAGATGGGCCTGCTGGAAGTACAGCACCGTGGAGGCGAAGGTCATCAAGGCAATGTACGCGGCGATGCCGAGCAGATAGGGTGAGCGGAAGATCACGCCGATACCGCTCCATGCGCTCCCGCCCAGTGGCTGGTTCTCGACGCGCGTGGCGTCGGCGCCGCCGCCGAAGCGGCGATGCAGGACGGCCGCGCACCAGGAGGCCAGTTCCAGCGGCACGCAGGCCACGAGGAGCAAGGTGAACGCCGGCGCCACTTCGACCAGCGACGCCGTTACGGCGGACCCGGCAATGCCGCCGAGCGAGCTTCCCACGGCGATGAACCCGAACAGTCGCTTGCCCTGCTCATTGCGAAAGCAGTCGGCCATGAACCCCCAGAACACCGTCACCACGAACAGGGCAAAGACACTCGCCCACACGTAGAAGGCACGATCGATCCAGGGGCGCAGCGCGGGGGGGAGCAGCGTGAGCGCAACGTAGAACAGCACCAGATTGGCGATGAAGAACCGGTTGGCGAGCGGCACGAACACGCCGCGCGGGTACCGGGACGCCACCCAGGAGTAGAGCGGAACCGCCAGCAGCATCACGACGAAGACGGCGGTCCACAGAATCTGGAGGTTGCCGCGGTCGGCGGAGCTGATCTCGTCCCGCACCGCGCGCAGGATGTAGTAGGAAAACAGGATGCAGAAGCCGTAGGCCGTGGCCCACAGCACCGGCGTCAGCTCGTCGTCACGGGCGGACACGAACCGTGCAACGAGCGGTCTCAGCATCCGCCCCGCCTCGCCGCGGGTCTGCGGGCCATCATGCTCAGGTGTACGGCCGGTTCCGCGCGGGTGTTGAGGCGTCGCGACTCAGGGGACCCGGGTCTCCAGTCGGTCGAGCGCCACGCGCACGCGGAGAATGGCGCCGTCGAGCTGCTGCAGCGCGATGTCGTCGAGTCCGCTGCGTTCGACGACTTCGAACAGCAGCTCGAGCGCGGTGTGGAGCTGGTCGCGCGGGTCGAGGTCGGCGACCCGGCGGTCCACGCCGAGGCGACGGTCACGTGCGCCGCGTCGCTCGCCGGGGAACGGCAGCACCGCGACCCGGCGCTCGGTGTGGGCGCGCCGGTCGGTGCGGCGCCGATCGAGGGCCAGCGGGCGGTCCGACTCGGAGGATTTCATGCTCACCTAGACGATGTACGCTTTCGCACGGCGGTCCGCTAGAGGGAGCACCGTTGGAGCGCAACCCTCGGGATGCGGAGGCCGAGCGCACCGAAGGTGGTCACCGGCCGCCCAGCGCGCATTCGTTCTTTCCGAACTCGAGTGCCTCGACCTCGGCGGAATCGGCGGGATGGAGCCCCACGTTGATCGCCTTGATGGTGCGGTACGACTCCGGAAAGCTCCCCGCCTGCCGTTCGACCCAGCGGGCGAACGCGGCGCCGTCCCGGCACTGGAACGCGGCGTTTTCCGCCAGGAGTCGCGCAAAGGGCCGTCCAACCGACCGATCCCGCTCGCGCTCGGCGTCGCTCGCGTAGTGGGCCGGGCGGATCGCGAGGTCGGGCGGGAATTCGTTCCGAGCGCGCACGACGCTCGACCAGAGCTGCGGCGTCCAGTCGCCGGTGCGTCCCGCCAGGTCCGGCCGGCCGACCGATGCGATGAACAGGAAGTCGCCCGTCAGTGCCACGGCGTCGTCGATCACGTAGGTCACGCTGCCCTCCGTATGTCCCGGTGTGTGCACCACGCGCACGCGGCAGCGACCCACGGCCAACCGGTCGCCGTCCACGAGCGGATGCACGTCGAGCCGGCCGGGGCGGTTGTCGTAGGGGTACACGGTATCGGCGGGATGCAGGTGATACGGCACGCGGAATTCGCGCGCGAGGGCCGGGGCGCCGCTCACGTAGTCGGCGTGGACATGCGTGTCGGCCACGCCGATGAGCCGGGCCCCCTGCTCCGCCACGACGCGGCGATACGCGTCGGCCGCGAGGGGCGGATCCACGAGCAGCGCCTCGCCGTCACTCAGCAGTGCGTATCCCAGCGCGCCCTTGCCGACCCGGTCGAGCTGGACGAGCCGATCGAGCGATGGCGGGGCCGCCACGGGCCGAGGGAGCACGAGCTGCATCCAAGCCGCCATGCCGCCGCGCAGCGAGCGTGCGCGGCCCCCCAGACGGTTGAGATGCCGAGCCAGGGCCCGGCTGTCGTTTCCGTGGTCGCAGACCACCGCGATGGGGAGCGCCGGATCCAGGCCCGCGTCCTCCAGCCGGCGGTGACGAATCAGTTGCGAGCCGACGATGTTGTGAAAGCGGCTCTCCGGCACGGGCTCGATCCGACCCGCCACGAGTCGCTGCGGCGCGCGCACGTCCACGATCTGGATCGGCGCGTCCGTCTCCAGCGCCTGCGCCAGCTCGCCGGGCGGGATCTCCGGCGCTTCGGGGGTTTTGGCCATCGGCGTGCTCCACTGGGGGTGATGGGAGAGTGCCGCGCGGCGGCCCGCCGCACAAGATGCGGGGCCGCTGGTGCACACCCCCACCTCCCAGCGATCTTCCGGCGTCGCCGGAGGCGGCGTGAGACGTGCTGGACGACAACGTGGGGAAGGGGTGAGGAATGACGATTCGACGGTTCGTGCGCGCCGCGCTCGTGGCGCTCGGTATGGCAGTGATGGTGGCGCAGGCCGCCGCGCAGCAGCCTGGTGAGGATATGCTGCGGCGGATCTACGCGTCCGGCGAGTTCTTCGGAGAACGCTTTGGATCCGCGGAGTGGCTGGATGCCACGTCCTACGTGACGACGGAGCGGTCAACCCAGCCGCGTGGCGTGCGTCTCGTGCGGGTCGACGCGGTCAGCGGCAGCTCGCAGGTCTTCGTGAGCGCGCGCCAGCTCGTGCCGGCCGGCGACTCGGTCGGGGTGGTCCCGCAGGATTTCGCCTTCACGCCCGACCGGGCCAAGATGCTGCTCTTCACCAACACCCGGCGTGTGTGGCGCCGCAACACACGCGGGGACTACTGGGTGCTCGACCGCGGCACCGGCCAGCTGCGCAAGCTCGGCGGCTCCGATGCGCCCGAGGCGTCCCTGATGTTCGCCAAGTTCTCGCCGGCCGGCGACAAGGTCGCCTACGTTCGGCAGGGCGACGTGTACGTGGAGAACTTGGGCGACGGGGCCATCACCCGGCTCACCAGCGACGGGTCCGACTCGGTGGTCAACGGCACCAGCGACTGGGTCTACGAAGAGGAATTCGACCTGCGCGACGGGTTCCGCTGGTCGCCGGACGGGCAGCGGATTGCCTTCTGGCGATTCGACATGTCGGGTGTACGCAATTTCATGATGATCAACAACACCGACTCGCTGTATCCCTACACGATCACCTTCCAGTACCCCAAGGTCGGCACGACCAACTCCGCCGTGGGCGCCGGGATCGTGGCGGCGACGGGCGGGCCGATCACGTGGGTCCAGCTGCCCGACGATCCGCGCGAGAACTACCTGCCGCGGTTGGAGTGGGCGGGAGCGGGCGAGCTGGTGCTCCAGCGGATGAACCGGCGGCAGAACACCAATCAGGTCCTGCTGGCCAACGCGACCACCGGGGCGGTCCGCGAGCTGTTTGTGGAACGGGATGCGGCCTGGCTCGACGTCGTGGACGACTGGCAGTGGCTCGACAACGGACGCCGGCTGCTGTGGGTCAGCGAGCGGGACGGCTGGCGTCACCTGTATACGGTCTCGCGCGACGGGCGGCAGACGAAGCTGCTCACGCCCGGGAACTACGATGTGGTCAGCGTGATCGCCGTGGACGAACCCGGCGGATGGGTGTACGTCAGCGCCTCCCCCGACAACGCCACGCAGCGGTATCTGTTCCGCGTGCCGCTGGCGGGGGGGCGTCCCGTGCGCCTCACGCCGGCGGACCAGCCGGGCTCGCACTCGTACACGTTGTCGCCGGACGCACGGTTCGCCATCCACAGCCACTCCGCGTTCGATCTCCCCACGCAGACGGATCTCGTGCGGCTGCCCGGCCACGAGGTCGTCCGCGTCCTGGCTTCGCGGGAGCAGACCCAACAGGCCACGACCGCCCTGATCCACCGCCCCACCGAGTTCTTCCACGTGCCGGTGGCGGAGGGAGTGGAGCTGGATGGGTGGATGATCCGGCCGAAGGACTTCGACCCGGCCAAGCGCTATCCCATGCTGATGTACGTCTACACGGAGCCGGCGGGCCAGACCGTGCGCGACGCATGGTTCGGGCCGCAAGGCCTGTGGCATCGGATGCTGGCGGACCTGGGCTACGTGGTGGCGAGCGTGGACAACCGCGGTACCCCGGCCCCGCGGGGCCGGGCGTGGCGCAAGGCGGCGTACGGGCAAGTCGGGGTGATCACGAGCGCGGATCAGGCGGCGGCGGTGCGGCAGCTGACGCGCACGCGTCCGTATCTCGATTCGACTCGCGTGGCCGTGTGGGGATGGAGCGGCGGTGGCTCGGCGACCCTGCAGGCCATGTTTCGCTACCCCGACGTGTATCACGTCGGTCTGTCCGTCGCCCCGGTACCGGACGAGACGCTCTATGACACGATCTACCAGGAGCGTTACATGGGGCTCCTGCCCGACGATGCGGCGAACTACGAGCGTGCCTCCGCCATCCATCACGCCGAGGGCCTCGCGGGACGGCTGCTGGTGGTCCACGGCACCGGGGACGACAACGTGCATTGGCAGGGGACGGAACGTCTCGTCAACCGGCTGATCGAGCTGGGGAAGCGGTTCGACTACGTGGCGTATCCCAACCGGAGTCACTGCATCTGTGAGGGCCGCGGTACCACGCTGCACGTGTTCTCGCTGCTCACGCGCTACCTCGTGGAGAATCTGCCGGCCGGCGGTCGCTGAGCCGCAATTCGGGCGAGACGGAGTGCGAGGGGGCGCGGAACACGCGCCCCCTCGTCCTTTCCGAGTGCGCTGGGAGGTTGACATCCCCTCCGCATAGATCGGCTGATCGCGGAGCGGCCGGACCTCCGGGTGCTCTACACGTCGGGCTTCACCGTGGACGCCGTCGTCCGGCGCGGCGTGCTGGCCGCGCGGATCGCGTTCCTGGGCAAGCCGTTCACCCCGGCGGACCTGGCGGCCGCCGTGCGGCGGGCGCTGACCGATCCAGGCGACGCGAGCTAGCAGCCCTCCGCACCAGCCAGCCGGATTTCGTCGGGCACGTTCGGTACCACACACAGGAACTCGAAGGGCGACTCCACGACCTGGTAGGCGTGCGGCACGCCGGCCGGGATGAAGAGCGTGGCGTCGGGTCCGACCTCGTGCACCTGCCCGCCGATGCTGACCCGGGCTCGCCCTCGCAGTACGTACTGTTCGTGCTCGACCTGGTTTGTGTGGGTCGGCATGCCGCCGCCGGGGCCCATGATGAACCGGCGCAAAACGAAGTTCGGCGCCCCCTCCGCGGGGCCCACGAGCACCTGTACCTGGGTCGCGACGCCCGCGGCGACCGCTTTGGTGGGCACGTCAGCCGCGCGGCGCACGACACCGCCGAGTTCTGCACTCACGGGGCCTCCAGTTAACCGACTCGTGGTCAGTTAATAACTGACCAACGGACAACTACTGATCTAGCGTTTCTTCACCGCCGCCTTCTTCACCGGCCGTTTCCTGGCGGGCGCCACCTTCTTCACAGGGCGCTTCTTGGCACCCGGAGCCTTCTTCTTGGGAGCCGGCTTCTTGGGGGCCGGTTTCCCGGCCTTCGGTGCCGCAGCCGGTTTGGCCTTCGGCCCCTCGGCCTTGGGCTTCGCCGGTGGCCGCGCCTTGGCGACTCGTGGCGTGGAGTGAACGGCAAACGCGGCGCCCTGGGGATCCATGCACTGCGCGATCCGGTCCCCGCTGGGACCGGGGACGTCCATGGGGCCGTTCAACACCTTCCCGCCGAGGCGCGTGACGCTAGCGGCGGCGGTGTCTGCGTTGGGGACCATCGCGTAACACAGCCAGTGCGGTGGCGCGGGCATGTCGGGCGGCTTGTTGTACACGCCGCCGAGCATCTGGCCCTTCCGGCCGAACATCTGGTAGACGCCCATGGGGCCCATCTCCATGGCCTCCATCTTCTCCCACCCGAACAGCGCCTGATAGAACCGCCACCCGGCGCGCCAGTCGGTGGTGGCGAGCTCGTGCCACGAGAACTCCCCGGGCTTCGGGGGTCCATCGTGGCCGCCCTGCTCGCCCGGGGACCGCATCACGGCGAACACCGCCCCCTGCGGATCGCTGAGGACCACGAAGCGACCGGCACCTTCGATCTGCTGGGGTCCGTGGAGCACCATGCCGCCCATCGCCGTCGCCTGGCCCATCGTCTGATCGATGTCCGGCACGGCGACGTACATCATCCAATTGGGCGGTGCTCCCCCCAGACGCGCCTCTTCCGGCAGCTCCATGAGTCCGGCGCAGGGATCGCCCCGCATGGTCCACAGCCGGTAGGACCGGTCCTGTTCCCACGGCATGACGTCCCAGCCCACCACGCTGCGATAGAACGGCACGGCCGCATCCGGATTGGTCGTCATCAGCTCGTGCCAAACGATGCGCCCGCGCGGAAAAGTCTCGCCCATGTCAGCCTCCTGGTTGTGCCCGAAGATATCCCCGGGGCGGGGGCCCGGCGAGCAGCCCGCTCCTCCCGACCGGCCTCGCGATGCGTGACGCCTGTCACGGCCCCGCGCCGCGCGCCGCTGTAGACCTTTCCCATGACCCTCGACCACGTTCGACCCAGCCTCGGACGCGTCGTGTGCACGGCGCTCGCCCTCTGCCTCGCCGCCGCGCCGGCCCGCGCGCAGGAGCCGTCCGGCTTCTGGGCCTCGGCGGGTCTCGGTACCGGCATGCACCAACTCTCCTGTGACGTCTGCCGCGGCGAGTACAACGGCGGCTGGGCGGCCCGCGTCGCCCTCGGCGGTACCCTCTCCGATCATCTCCGGCTGGGTGGTGAGGTGCAGGGCTGGACCGATGGGAGCGAGGGGATCCGGTCCACGTTCCTGGCCGTTGCCCCGACCTTGTACTGGTATCCCAGTCCCGCTCGCACCCGCTACTTCGTGATGGGTGGGGTGGGACTGGCCCGCTTCCGGGCGTCGGATTCGACGGACGCGCTGTCCGCCTCGTCGCTGGGCGTGATGCTGGGCGTGGGGTACGAAGTGCGCATCGGCCGTGCGTACGCGCTGACGCCGTTCGCCGGGTTCTCCAACTCGTTCTTCGCGAATCTCCGGGATGATCAGACCCTGCTCGCCGACGTGCGTCTCACCTTGTTGCATCTCGGCCTGAGCGTCACGCGCCTCTAGTTCCCGCTCTTCGAGCCACCGGCTTGCCCCCGCCTCCCTGGTGTGGGGACGGGGTGTGCACGATCTTAGGGGTCCCAGTCCCCTCATGGTCGCGTGACTCTCGAGCACCTGCGCCTTGCGCTTCATGACCGCTATACGATCGAGCGGGAGCTCTGACGTTCTTGATCGCTCGTCCGACGTTCGGGGCGTTGCGCGCCTCCGCCCGGTTTCGTGCACTGGCGGAGCGACTCGCCCTCGGAACTCGCTAGCGGCACCAGACCGGCGCTGGCTGGGGTCCGGATCGGAAACCCGGACGGGGCTCGGTCCGTAGGGATATCACACACTCTTGTCGAGGCGTTTCATGCTGCGACCGATTCTGGCCGTCGCCGCCGTGGGGTTGGCGGGCGTCGCCATCTGGCAGCTGCTATGGTTTCTGGTGCTGCCCCTCCTTGCCGGCGTGCTCGGCTTTGCGATGCTGGCGCTGAAGCTGATCCTGGTCGCCTTGATCCTCTGGGCGGCGTGGCGTCTCGTCCGGCGCGTGGTGCGCGAGCCGGCCTGACGGACGTCGTTCCGACGCGTACGACCCTCCGCCGCGCAGGTGCGGTGGAGGGTCGTTGCGCTACTGGATGAGCAGGATGCCGACGGTGCTTCCGAACTCGTCGCGCAGCACGGCGAGGCCCACCGGGACGGTCCATGGCCCTCCGTCGACGCGCACGTTCACCCGGTAGACGCCCGGCGACAGCGCGAGGTCAATGTACCAGGCGTCGTCGAGCGGCAGGAGGGCGAGGGGTTCCCAGTCGGTGAAGTCACCGGCCAGCTCGACGGCGCGGGCGCCGGTTGCACGGACGACCACGCGGTGGCCGGGGCCGGCCGCCCTCAGCGTGAGGCGCGGTGCATCCGGTTGCGTCGCGTCGTCGGGCGTGCGCGGCGCCCGACGGCGCAGGTCTGCGATGTCGAGGTGGGCGGACGGGCGCGGACCGAACGGAGTGAGGCGGATTCCCGCGCTGAGGTAGCGGCCCCCCACCGTCCCGCGCACCGGATCCGACGGGTAGCGGCCGGCGCTGACCTGACCGGCGAGCGCGGGTGTGAGCAGGAGACGCACCGTGACGTCGCCGAAGACACCCTCGCCGGCACCGTCGCTCCACGTGCGCGCACCCACGAGACCGTCCAGCTCCACCGCGTGCCAGACCGCATGCGCGCCCGCGGTGAGATCCAGATAGGCGCTGTCGGCCGCGGCGCTCCACGTGGCGGCGGCGGCGAGCGCGACCCGATCCACGATGACCCATCCGCCCGCGGCGAATTCGCGCGTCGTCCGTCCCGTGGTGTCGAGCGCGAGGTGCCCGACCGCTCCGCCCAGCCAGGCACCGCGCGCGCGGCCCATGAGGTGGGCCCGCGCGCGAGCGCTCGCATAGCCCGTGCGCGGTTCGTCGGCATAGGCGCTGAGTCCACCGGTGGCACCGATCTCGGCGCGGACGCCGCGCACGGTCGGACTCAGCCACGCGGCGGCAGCCGTTCCCTGCACGATGCGGTTGCCGCTCTCGAACAGCACGTAGCTGCCCTGGGCGAGCGCGCTCAGACTGGGCGTGTCGAAGCGGAGCGTGGGAGCGAGAAAGGCGGCGGCGGATCCGAGGAAGCCATCGTAGCGCACCGCGGAGAGCCCGGCGTCGATGGTGCCGCTGCCCTGGGCCACGAGCGGTGGGGCGGCGGCCAGGGACCAGACAATCCCCGTCAGCCACCGCCCGCCCCGCGCACCCGCCACGATCGAGGCAGCGTTACGGTTTTCGCGCTCGCGTGGGGCCCGGAGCGTCACCGCTGCTCAGGGTTTCGCCCGTGAGCCGGACCGTGAGGGCCGCGGTGGGGGTGGCGCCGAGCGCTACGTCTCGCTCGACGTTGCGGCGGAACGCGATGTAGTCCGCATCTTCCCCCCGCCCGGCGAGGGCCAGCACGGCTGCGGCGGCGGTGTCCGGCGGCACGCCCACCGCCACGAGGTCGGCCAACACGCCCGCGGCCACGGTGACGGGCCGGTCGGGCCGCCGCTGGCGGAGGTGGCGCAGATCGTCCGATCGCGCGCCCGCCCGCAGGGCGGCGGCACCGGCGACCAGCTCGGCACTTGTCGAACCGGATCCCAGCGCGTCGCGCGCTACGCCGAGCTCGCCGGCGAGCCGCCGCACGGCGGCCACGATCCGCTCGCCACCGGCGCCCTTGGCCGCCCCTTCGAGCGCCCGGTCGACCAGCGGTTCTGCGGGGAGTGCTCGGGCCCGCGCGGAGTCGATCAACGCCTCGATCGGGATGCGCACCTCGTCCGGCAGGCGGCGCGCGAGCCGCGGGTCCTGTGCCTGCGCCGGCGCGTGCCAGGCGGCGAGCGCCGTGGTCGCGAGGACAGCCGCCAGCAGTCGGTGACGCATCACGTGCCTCCCACCGTCACGACCGAGTTGGGTCGCCCAAAATCGTCTTCCATCGTGCGCGGCGCCGTCGGATCCGTCAACCACTCGGTGCCGTTCACCAGGAACGAGTAGCGGTACCGGCCCGGCCCGAGCGGAACCAGGACGGTCCAGATCCCGTCTCCCGGCACCGGCCGCATCGGTGTGGCCTCGGCGTTCCAGTCGTTGAAATCGCCCACAAGGGCAACGGTCGACGCCGTGGGGACGGCAACGACGAACTGCACGGCGCGCCCGTCGGCGGCCAGCGGCGCTCCCAGGGGCGCCGACTCCGCGCCGGGGCCGAGGAGCGCCCGCCCGCCGAGCAGGGCGGTAAGGACCACGGCGGCCGCGGCGAGCCCGCCGAGCGGACTGAGGCGAACGGTGCGGGCGGTGACCATCCAGGCGGCCACGAGTCGGAGCGGACCGGCGCGACGCGGCACGGGCAGCGAGGCCACCGCGGCCATCACGCGGCGCTCGAAATCCGGACGCAATTCCACCGGCTCGCGCAGGGTGTCGATGGCCCGCTCGATCGGGTCGTTCCGCTGCTGCCTCATCGGTCCGCCTCCGTCAGGAGCCGTCGCAGTTCCTCGCGCGCCCGTGCGACGCGCATCTTGAGCGCGGGAACGCTCGCGCCGGTCACCTCGACCATCTCCTCGTAACTCAGGTCCTCCACGTGCTTCAGCACGAACGCCTCGCGTTGTGCGGGCGCCAGGCGGGCCATCGCCCAGGCAATGGCTTCGCGCCACGCGTGCCGATCGGCGGTGTCGCCCACGGCGGCCCGGCTCAGCGCCCCTTCATCGGGGATGACGGTGCGCTCGCGCCGCGCCCGCTGCGCCCCCACCGTGCGGCACCGATTCACCAGGATCCCAAAGATCCAGGCGCCAAACCGCGCGGGGTCGGTGCATCGGCCCAGCGAGCGGTACGCCCGAACGAAGGTATCCTGGAGCGCTTCTTCCGCATCCGCCTGGTTGCCGAGCATCCGGACCGCGTAGCGGCCGAGGCGGTCCCGATACCGCGTCACCAGGCCCGCATAGGCTCCGGCGTCGCCGTCCAGCACCCGCTGCACCAGCTCGGCATCGCCGGCGTGCTCCACGTCAACCATACCCGTCCCGACCCCGGCGGGTCACACCCATCCCCCGGCCCCAACCTGTGACGCGCGGTGGGCGGCTCGGGTATCCCGGGTGGACGAAATGGCGAGAGGGCATGGCGCGTCGCTGGCTGAGCTTGGTGTTGGTGGTGGCGGTCCCGCTTCCGGGCTGCTACCGGGAAGTGGCGGGACCCGTATCCGGCGCCGGCCTCACGCGCGTCGTGCTGACGGACGCGCCGCTCTCGTCCGGGTCCATCGAACGGGTCGAAGTCTACGTAGCGGCGGTGGCGGCGTCCACGACCGAGGACGGGACGGCCGGCGACTGGATCACGATCGCCACGCCCGAGCGCCGCTTCGATTTCGCCGCGTTGCAGCAGGGGCGGACGGCGCTCGCCGGCAGCGGCGTGCTCCCCGCCGGTACGTACCGCGCGGTCCGCATGACAGTGCGCGGGGATTCCTCGACGGTCGTCTACGCGGACGGGAGCCAGGCCCGGGTCCGATGGCCGGCGCCAGACCCCTTTACGATCCGGGCGAGTGTCGCCGCTCCGGTGGCGATTCCGCCAGCCGGCAGCGTGATCGTGCTCGATCTGGACGTGACCCGGAGCTTCACCGCGGCCTTCGAGCCGCTGTTCGATCTCACGTTTATCCCACAGCTGCGCGCTGTTGACGCGGCGGTCACCGGCGGGCTCGCCGGAAGCGTGTTCGGCGCCACCGCAGGGGGTGCGCCCCGTCCGGTGGCGTTCGCGACGATTCGCGCGCTTCGCGGCCGCGCGCCCGACCCGGGAGCGCTCCGGGTGACAGGGAGGACGGACGCGACGGGTGGATACCTCGTTGGCTTTCTCCCGAGCGGCGTCTACACCGTCGAGATCGCCGCGCCCCCCGGCGCCGGCCTGGGGCCGATCACCGTCCCGGACGTGCTGATCGCCGCGGGTGCCGAGAGTCGGCTGCAAGTCATTCTGCCACGGCTCGTCGGCGCCAATGGTGCTCCCCCGACTTTCACTTTGACGCAAGGACCCCCTCATGGCCCGCACCCTCGTTAGCTCGGTCGCGCTCCTGGTGGCGCTCCTGCCCGCCACCCCGGCAGCCGCGCAGTACATCAGCTTGAAGACCGTCCCCGTTGCGGCCGGCGATCAGTTCCTGGTGTTCCCGTCGCAGAACCTCGGCATGGGCGGCGTGTCCATCGCACTCGACGACGACTGGCTCGATCCGTTCGTGAACCCCGCCAAAGGCTCCCGGATCGGCGAGTCCCGTTTCTTCGCGCTGCCGACGCACTACTCGATGTCGCAGAACGCGGGAAGCGCCACCACGCTCACGGCCGGGGGGCTGTTTGGCGGCAAGGCCTTTGGCGGTGGCATGGTGGCGCTGCAGCAGCTCAAGTCCGGCGAGCAGTTCTTCGGTCCGGTCCCGCTCCGTGACATCGCCATCCTGCCGCCGAACGCCCTGAGTCAGCAGTCGGCCACGAACAAGTACGCGTTCCTGATGCTCGGGTCGGAGGTCGGTCCCGGGTTCACCGTCGGGGTGAGCGCGTTCTTCTCCGACCTTAATGGCATTGACGGGGTCGAGCATCTCTATGCGCTGAGCCGGGACATCGACGAGTCGGGCAGCTCGCAGGATGTGCGCCTGGGCATGACCAAGGCGCTCGGCGACGGGAGCGTGCTCGAGGCGACCGCGCTGTACAACCGATTCGACGCGACCCACGTCGTCACCTACGTCGACTGGGTGCTGGTGGACTCGGTGACCTGGCAGTGGGAGGAACAGGCACGCGTCGAGACCAACGCGGACAAGACCAACACGTGGGGCCTGCACCTCGGGTTCCGGCGGCCGGTCGGGGCGCACGGCTGGCGGGTGGGCGGTACCCTCACCGGCAACTACAAGTCCCATCCGAAGATCCCGAACTACGAGATCGTCAACATCCCGCGCGACCCGGGGCACAGCACGGCGCTCGACATCGGCCTCGGCGTGGCGAAACAGCAGGGCGCGACGACCTTCGGGATGGACATCGTCTACGAGCCGGCGTGGAGCAGCACGTGGGCCGAAGCGGCGGGTCCGGTGCCGACGGTGGGTGGGGACACGATCCCCAGCGGGGGACGCACGGTGGAGAACGAGTTCCGCTTCTCCAACGCGCAGGTACGCATGGGCGTCCAGCAGCAGGTCGGGCCGGCGGCCTTCCAGGCCGGCCTCGAACTGCGCGCGTACGACTATCATCTGGACCAGTGGGACAACGTGACCGACGAATTCCGTCGCCAGGACGAGCAGTGGATGGAGTGGACGCCGACGTGGGGGGCGCGCGTTCGGTTCCCGGGGTTCGAGGTGCGGTACGTTGGGCGCGTGACCACGGGTACCGGGCGCCCGGGCATCGCCTGGACGGGCATCGTCGCCGAGCGGGCGGCGGATGCCGGGTTTGCGAACGACATCGTGGTGCCGCCAGGCGGCCCGCTCACCTTGCAGGAGGTGCACGTCTGGACCCATCAACTGTCGGTGGCGGTGCCCATCCGCTGACGCGCGCACTGCCGCGGCCGGTCGCCGCGGTCGGAGGCCGGCAGTAGCTTTCGAACATCGTCCATTGCGAGTGGCGATGTCCGATCGCAGGCGTCGAGTGGGGGGGTGGGGATTCGAGGGCGAGCGATATCCGCTGCCCCCGGACCTGCTGCAGTGGTTGCAGCATCGGCTCGGTCCCTGCGACGGCCGCGTCGCCGACACGCCCCCGGACGTCCGTCTCCCGGGCCCTCGCGCGCTGCCGGCCTTCCCCCTCGAAATCGGGCGGGAGCCACACGACCGGCTCGCGCACGCCCGCGGGCAGGGACTCCCGGATCTGCTGCGGTTCCGTACCGGCACCGTGACCAGCGCACCCGACGGCGTCGTGCGCCCAACCGACGACGCGCAGGTGGAGGCGATCCTTCGGGCCTGCGCGGCGGCGGGCGTGCGCGCGATCCCGTTCGGGGGTGGCACGTCGGTCACGGGTGGTGTGAACAGCGTCGCCGGTGACACTCCGGTGGTCGCGCTGGACCTCGAGCGTCTCGACGGGCTCGGCGACGTGGACGGCGAGTCGGGGCTCGCCACGTTCGGTGCCGGGATCCGCGGTCCCGCGCTCGAAGCGGCCCTCGCGCGCTACGGCCTCACGCTCGGCCATTTTCCCCAATCGTGGGAGCTGTCCACCCTGGGCGGCTGGATCGTCACCCGGTCCTCCGGTCAGGAGTCGCTCGGCTACGGCTCGATCGACGCGCTGGTGGCGGGTCTCACGCTGGTCGCGCCCGCCGGGCGGCTGGAGTTGGGCGCGCGGCCCGCGAGCGCCGCGGGACCCGATCTGCGGCACCTCGTGGCGGGGAGCGAGGGCCGGCTGGGCATCGTGACGCGGGCGACCGTGCGCGTGCGACGTCGGCCGCCGGTGCTCGTCGTGACCGGCACCGTGCTGCCCTCTTGGCGCGCGGGTCTCAGCGCCGCCCGTGACGTGGTGCAGGAAGGCGTGCCGCTGACCCTGCTCCGTCTCTCGGACGAGTGCGAGACGACCGTCGGCATGGCGCTCGGGCTGGCGCGGCGCGGGATCGTGGGCACCCTCGTGCGGCGCTGGCTGGCCGCGCGCGGCGCGTGGGAGGGGGGGTGCCTGATGCTGCTCGGGGCGGCCGGCGACCCGTCGACCGTGCGGCGGACGCTCGGGGACGCGCGGGCGATCCTCCGCTCGCACGGCGGCGTGGGCCTCGGCCGGACCCCGGGTCGACGCTGGCTGAGCGACCGGTTCCGCCACCCGTATCTGCGGGATGCGCTGCTCGATGCGGGGGTCGCGACCGACACGCTTGAGACGGCCGCGCCGTGGGCGCGCCTCGAGCGGGTGCGGGAGGCGGTGGGAACGGCGCTCACGAGCACGCTGGTCCATGAGGACGAACAGGTGGTGGTGCTCGCGCACGTGTCGCACCCGTACCGCGACGGCGCCTCCCTCTACTTCACGCTGTTTTTCCGCTGTCCGCCGGATCCGGCCCAGGCGATCGCGCGGTGGGCGACGCTCAAGCGGGCCGCGACGGAGGCGATTGTTGCCGCTGGCGCAACCCTCAGCCATCATCACGGCGTCGGCAGCTGGCACGCGCCCTGGCTCGAGCGCGAGATTGGGCCGGCGGGCGCCGCACTGCTCGGGGATGCCGCCCGCCGCCTGGACCCGACCGGCATCCTCAACCCGCACGTGCTGCTCGATCCCACGGACCGCCTGGAGTCGTGACCGATGTTCCATGCCGGATGGCGCCCCCGCGCCGTGGCGTCCCTCACCGATCTATTCGACCTGGTGGTGATCGGTGGCGGCATCACCGGTGCCGGTATTCTGCTGGATGCGGCGCAACGGGGCCTGCGCGTGCTGCTGCTCGAGCGGCACGATATCGCGTCAGGGACGTCGTCGCGCTCCTCCAAGTTGATTCACGGGGGGCTTCGCTATCTCAAGCAGATGCAGTTTCGGATCACGCGCCTCGCCTGTCGCGAGCGCGACCGCATGCTGACGCTTGATCGGCATCTGGTCCGTCCGATCCGGTTTCTCTATCCGGCGTTGGAAGCGGACCGCGTGCCGGGCTGGACCGTGGATCTCGGGCTGTGGATGTACGATCGGCTGACGACGCAGCCGCAGCGGCACACGCACATCACGCCCGATGAACTGGCCGCGCTGGCACCGGGGATCTCTCTGGACGGTCTCGAGCGCGCGATGGTGTACACGGACGCGGTCGCGGACGACGCCGCGCTGACCCTGGCGGTGGCGGCCACGGGGTTCGCGTTCGGCGGGCTCATGCTGACCCGGGCCGAGGCGCTCGAGCCGCTGATCGACGGCGAGCGCATTGCCGGGGTCGTGGTGCGGGATGTGGAGAGCGGGCGCACGCACCGGGTTCGGGCCCACGTCGTGGTCAACGCCGCGGGCGTATGGGTCGATAAGGTGCGCGACGCGTTCGGACTGGCCGGACGCCACGTGCGCCCGTCCCGCGGGTCGCATGTCATCGTGTCACGGCGCACGCTGCCGCTGGCCGCGGCGGTCACCCTGCCGTCGCCCGACGATGGCCGCCCGGTGTTTCTGGTCCCGCATCCCGAGGGGGTCCTGATTGGGACGACGGATCTCTACCACGAGGGGCCGCTCGACGACCCGCGAGCTACCCGCGGCGAAGTCGCCTACCTGCTGCGCGCGGTACGCGAACGGTTCCCGGGGCGGGACGTGACGGAGCGGGACGTGGTCGGGGCCTTCGCCGGACTGCGCCCGATCCTCGACACGCATGCGGAAAACCCTTCGGAAGCGAGCCGTGAAGAGGACATCTGGGAAGAGCGGGGGTTGCTGTCGGTGGCGGGGGGCAAGCTCACGACGTGGCGGGTGACCGCTGCGGAGGTCGTGGACGAGGCGGTGCGCCACCTGCCGGAAGACCGGGCCACGATCGCGGCCCAGTGCCACACCGAGGGTACGCCGCTCGCGGGCACGGCGCCGCCCGACCTCGCCGATCGACTCCGGGCGGAAACGGCCGTGGCGGGTCCGATCGCGGCGGCGATGGCCCGTCGGCTCCGTGCCCTGGTTTGGTGGGTGCCGCGCCTCGCGCGGGACGCCCGCGAGCTCGAGCCGATCGCCGAGGACGTCGACCTCACGGCGGCGGAGGTACGAGTGCACCTGCGCTTCGGTGCCGTGCTGCGGCTGGAAGATTTCCTGCTGCGCCGCGTGCGGGTGGGACTGTGGAATCCGCAGGTGGCGCGGGCACTCGTCCCGACCCTGCGGCCGCTGTTTGCCGAGGAGCTGGGATGGACGAGTGGCCGGTGGGATACCGAGGAGGAGGCGTTCCACTGGGCGCTGGCGGCGTGGACGCCGGAGGGCGTGCGGTGAGCGGCATAGTGGTGTTCGTGAATCCGCGCTCCGGGCGCGGCCGCACGGCGGAGGTCTGGGAGGCCGTGCGGGGCGGGCAGGCGCGGCTGCGCGACGCCGTCGTCATCTGTGTGGCCGACCGCGACCGAGCAGCGGCGGCCCTGGCCGACGCGCTGCGTCAGCCGGTCGATCGCGTGCTCGTCGTGGGCGGTGACGGGACGATGCATCTCGTGGCGAACGTCGTGCTCGAGCAGCCAGCCGCCCGGCGGCCGGCCCTCGCGGTGCTGCCGGCGGGCACCGGCTCGGATCTGGCGCGCACCCTGCGGATCCCGACGCACGCCGATCGCGCCGCCCGGCTGGCCTGTGACGGAGCGGCGCGCCCCCTGGACGTGCTCCGACTCGAAACGGTGGACGGCCGTCGGCGGCATGTGCTGAACGTGGCGTCCGCCGGGATCTCGGGGCTGGTAGATGAGGCGGTCAACGCGCTCCCTCGTCGCACCACCCTGTCCTACCTCGGGGCGACGCTGGGTGCCGTGTTCCGCTATCGGCCGGCCCCGTGTCGGGTCAGCGTGGACGGCGAGCCCTGGCACAACGGACCGGTGCTGCTCGTCGCCGTGGCCAACGGGCCGTGTTTCGGGCGCGGCATGCGGGTGGCGCCGGACGCGCGCGTGGACGATGGCCTCGCCGACGTCGTGCTGGTACAACCCGTAGCGCGATGGGCGCTGCCCTTCCGACTCCCACAGATCTATCGCGGCTCCCATGTGCGGCTGTCGTTCGTCCGGGCGAGTCGCGGCCGAACCGTGACGCTGGAGCCGGCACCGGGATTCCCGGCGTTCGATCTCGATGGCGAGGTGTTCCCGGCAGCCACGGTGACGATCACCGTGATGCCGGCGGCACTCCAGGTGATTGCCGGGGAGAAAACGGCGCCCTGAGAAGGTCAGCCGGCGCCACAGGCACGTGCCGCGGTCACCGCCCTCCGCTCAGGAAAAACGCCCCGATCAACCAACCTGCATCAGCGTCGCCGCCGAACCAGGTGTGGTTTCCCCCTTCCACCACGTACAGAATCGTCTCCGCGCCGCAGTCGAGGTAGCGCTCGAAGCGAATGCGGCGGTTGTCGGCGGCGGTATCGGGCAGGTAACCCACGGACGGCGTTTGCAGGTTGCATCCGTTGCGGCGCGCGAACAGCCGGATCGTCGAATCGGCCGAGAGCCGCCCGCTCGCGCTGTCGCCGTCAATGGGAACGAGGAGATCCAGCGTGCCGACCATGAGGAGCGTGGGGATACGGGTCGCCGGATTGCAGGTCGCCGCCAGGTCGGCCGGCATCGTGGCGGCGACGATCCCGACGGCCGCGAAGCGGCGCGACTCCTCGCAGGCCAGGCGCATCGTGAAGAAACCGCCGCGCGAGAACCCGGTCGCGTAGGTTCGCCCGATGCGCAGCCGATCCCCAAGGCGCTCGATCAGCGCACGGGCGAACGGGAGGTCGTCCGCTTCCGCCGCCTCCCAGTCGGGGGCCCCATTGGGATACACCACGACGAAGCCCAGGCGATCGGCCGGGTCGTCGAGCCCCGAGAAGTCCTGCATCTGGGCGCCCGTCATGCCGGCACCGTGGAAGGCGAGCACGAGGGGCACGGCACGGGAGCCGTCGTAACTCGGCGGCACGTGCACGACGGCCGACCGCACGGTCTGCCCGACGTCAAACCGCAGCTCGAAGTCGTGGACTCCGTCGAACGGGGCCACGGACTCGCCGCACCCCGCGAGGAACGCGATGGCGAGCGTCGCCCATCCGTAGTGTGACGGGCTCATGCTAGGCGTCGCGCTCCCGCTCGAGACGCTGGTCCTCGAAGGACAACGGATCCTCGATCGGCTCCAGGTGTGTGAACACGGTGCTGTGGGGTACCCGGGTGCGCACCTCTTCCTCGATCTGCTCGAGCACGTCGTGCCCCCGCTGGACGGACCAGTCGCCCGGCACCAGCACGTGGAAGGAGATGAACCGCCAGCGACCGGCTTGGCGCGTGCGCAGGGCGTGATACTGCAGGCCCGCGCCGCGGTGGGCCTCGAGCGTGGCGACGATCTCCTGGCGCAGCGGCTCCGGGAGCGCCGTGTCCAGCAGTCCCAGGGCGGAGCGACGCAGCAGATCCAGTCCGATCCGCACGATGTTGGCCGCCACGATGAAGGCCACTAGCGGATCGAGCATGGTCCAGCCGGTAGCGGCCGCGAGGCCGACGCCCGCGATCACGGCGACCGACGTCCACACGTCGGCCATCAGGTGGTGCGCGTCCGCTTCGAGCGCGATGGACTCATGGCGCCGGCCCGCCGTGGCGAGCACGCGGGCGACGGCCAAGTTCACGCCGGCGGCGACCGCGGCGAGGGCCAGGGCGGGGCCGGCCTGGTCGATCGGATGGGGATCGAGCAGCCGACGCGTGGCCGCGTAGGCGATGCTCACCGCCGCGACCAGGATCAGACCGCCCTCGAACCCGCTGGAGAAGTACTCGGCCTTGTTATGGCCGTATGCATGTTCCTCGTCTTCCGGCTGCGCCGCCACCCAGAGGGCGAGCAGGGCCACGACGGCGGCGAGCAGGTTGACCCCGCTCTCGAGCGCGTCTGACAGGAGTCCCACCGAGCCGGTGAGCGCGTAGGCAGTGGCCTTGAGGCCGATCGTGAGAACGGCCGTGGAGATCGACAACACGGCGTAGCGCCGGAGCGTGGGTGCGGTCAAGGGTCGCCGCCAGGAAGGTGAACGATCTCCGGGAAATGTGCGGGCCGGGACCGACAACCGCCATGTTGTTGCCTGCCATCGCGGGCGCGGGTCGGACCAAGTGCGACACTAGGAGCCGTGTGACCGCCGCGGGTGGGGGCGGGTATCCGACGAGGAGGCCCTCTGACCATGCCACGCCATGCCGGATCCGTCTTGGTGAGCGTCGCACTCGTTCTTTCCGCGAGCGCCTGCCGCGACGATGCCGCTCCGCGGCCGCGGCCGGTGATCGACTCGCTCGAGGTCGACAACGCCGCGCTGCCCGACGTGTTCGACTCGCTGCGGACCTTCCGCTATCGCTTCCCCACCGTGCAGGCGGATTCGGTGTTGCTGGCGCTGCTCGTGTGGGAGGTGGATGTGCGGCGTGCCTGGCGCCCCATCAGCATTCTGTGCGCGAGTCCGATGGGGCCACGGTTCACGATCGAGCTGGGGAGGGACGACCCGCGCGTCCTCGGCTTTGGGTTCGAACGTGGCGAGGGCGGGTTGGGGTGCGCGTGGCGGCTGATGCGCTACGACGTCCGCCGGCCAAACTGACGCCGGCGGCTCAGGGCGATCCCGCCGGAGGAACCGAGCCGCGGGCCTCGCGGACCTGGGCCAGCAGGCGCTCCAGGAAGTCCACGCGCTCCTCGAGTTCCTGCACGTTCGACCGCAGCGACTCGAGATCCCCCCGCACGTGGGGATCGGCGGCCGTGCCGTACAACTCCTCGTCGGTCGCCCAGCGGAGCACGCGACGACCCCGGGCGTCGCGGAACTCCCCGGTGGCGACCATCACGCAGTCGACCAGATACCAGATTCCCAGCCCGCCGAGCGTGCACAGCATCAGGATGCCGGTCCCGGTCTTGCCCACGTAGAAGCGGTGCCCGCCGAACACCCCGGTGAACACGGCGAGCAGGGTCGTCGTCAGCCGAGACCGCTCGGAGACCGACCGGGCCGGCGGTGCCGCTGTTGGCGGCGCCGGGTATCCGGACGGCGCCGAGTAGTCGGAACGCTGATCCCACACGGGTCAGTACCTCCAGGTCAGGGTGTCGGCTCCCACCGGATGGCGCTTGCGGATCTGGTCCATGATCCGGGGAATGAACATCTGGTGGTAGCGCAGGCGCGAGTAGCCGTTCGATCGTGTGTGGTCGCCGTTCCAGCAGTGTTCCGCCCGGTCGCCGTAGTCCACCTCGCCGCCGTAATGCGGCGCCCACGTGTTCGTGAGGAACTCCTCGACGAGGTAGACCGCGTTGTTCAGGTAGTAGTTGTCCATGTCGCCCACGTAGATGAACAGCTTGCCGGCGACCTTGGGGCCGAGTGTCGGCCAATCGCGCCGCAGGATGTGCGACAGATCGTAGTGCTCCCGCCAGTACTCCGCGACCGACCGGTCGATCGTCCCCGTGCGCTTGTCCCAGATCGGCTTCGGGTAGCCGTCGGCGCCGACCGGTGAATACACGGCCTGCCAGATGTCCCACTGGTCGCCCGACCGCCCCCGGCTGCCGAGCACCAACTCCCGGTGGTTCATCTCTTCGAGCGTGGCGGAGACGTGTCCCAGCCTGTTTCGCATGCCGGGACGCGGGGTGCGCTTCCACCGGCTCGCCGCGTAGTACGCGTTCGTGTCTTCGTAGAGGTTGACCGCGGTGTAGGCGCGGAAGTCGATGGGGTCGGGGCAGGCCACCCACGCGCCGTTGAACTCGTCCGGGTAGAACAGCTGGACCGCCATCGCCTCCCAGCCGCCCGTGGAGCCGCCATACGTGAACCGCGCCCAGCCCGCGCCGAGGCCGCGGAACCGCCGCTCGATCTCCGGAAGGAGCTCGTACATGATCGCATCGCCGTAGGGGCCGTTGTTGGCCGAATTTACGGCGTAGGAGTCGTCGTAATAGGGCGTCGGGTGCTGGATCTCGACGAGGAGCACACGCGGGAACGCCGGACTCGTCCAGTCGCGGTAGAACTGGTGCGCGGCCTGCTGCTGGATCCGGTTGTAGCACTCGAGGCCGAAGCGCGCGCTGTAGGTGCACGGCAGGTCCGGATCGGGAGGGATCTCCCGGAAGCCGTCGAACGTGTACGGGAAGTGCCCGTGATTCACGACGAGCGGGTAACGGGCCTCCGGATGTATGTCGAAGCCCTCCGGCAGCAGCACGTGCGCGCCGAGTTCCATGGGCCGGCCCCAGAAGGCGCTGAGCCGCTCGCTCCGGAGCTTCACATGCTTGATGTACTTCGTGTCCGGAGGATCGGGAATCGGCGGAATCTCCCCATCGAGCGCGAGTCGCACGACCGCGTCGCGCCGCCCGTCCACGGTCACCCAGCGTGGTGTGCTGTAGAAGTTACCGGGCTTGCGGTTCCACTGCTGCCCTTCGCCCCGGTCCGGCGGCAGCTTCACCACGTGTCCGTCCGCGCGGCGAAACGTCTCGTAGCGGTTGAGCAGTGCCTGGACCCAGTACCGACCAGGTGGCAGGTCGGCGAGACTCGCGACCGGGTAGCCGAAGACGGTGGCATCGATGACCGCTTCCCGGCCCGGCGGCAGGCCGTCCACATCGATCCCGAAGATCAGCTGCGTGGTGGGTCCGTCCGAGATCTGGAACCGTGGCTCGCTCGTGGAGTCCGCGGCGAGCATCAGCAGCAGCCGGCCGTCCTGCGGCTCGGCGCTGCGGGCGCGGGAGAACGAGATGAGGAACCGGGGACCGACCGCGGCCTGATCGCTGGGGCGGCCGGGCGATGGAACGAGCAGCAGGAGCGCGACGACGCTGGTGCCGGCGACGGTGCCAATGCGGCGGAGCATGGAGTTCCTCCCGTGACGGTGCGAGCGCACCGACGGTAGCGTAGGGCAGGAAGCGCGGCGGCGCCAGATGGTCAGCGCGCGTGGGCGAGCCACTCGGCGGGCAGGTCGCGCAGCGGCTCGCCGTCACGCCGGGTCTGGAGGCGCAGTTCCCGGTCCCCGCCCGCCTGGAAATAGAGCAGTTCGAAGCCATGCGCGCCGGCGGCGAGCGCGATCACGCCCGGCTTGTCGGCCGACGAGTGGAACCCGTCGTGGTCGATGACGGTGTGGCCGGCGATCCGGAGGAGACTGCCATCATCGGACGTGAGCGCGAACTCGTAGATCCCGTCCTCGGGCGCGAGGAGGTAGCCGGTGAAGCGTAACCCGAACTGCTCCTGCCGCGCGTCGCCCGGCAGGGCCACGCCGGGCGCGATCGCACGGCGCGCGGGGCGCAGCGTCACGAGTCGCGCGGCGCGGCTCATGCGGCCCTCGTAGTACGCCACGCGCAGACCCGGCGCGAGGGCGTCGGCGTCGACCGGCTCCGCCCGCCGCAGCGTCGTGTGGGCGAACGTGGCGCTGCGGGCGGGGCTCGTACGGTCGCCGGGCAGCACGACCCGCGCGGTGACGCGCACGGGCCCGGGTCGCACGGACACCCGGACGGGGCCGTCGTAGATCTGCGTGCGGGCGGGTGACCCGTCGGCGCCTGCGAGCGTGTACACGATCTGCGCCTCGGGCAGGAGACTCTCGAGGCGAATCGTGATGCTGTCCGCGAGCGTGAGGCGATCGGCCTCGAGTCCCCGCACGCCCGGGATTCGGTACCGCACGTCCAGAGCGTCGAGCCGGCGCAGTTGCGCTGGGAGCCGTGCCACAAACCCGCTCCACTCGCGCCGCTCGCGGGGGGACCAGACGACCTCGGCCAGCGCCAACATGCGGGGGACGGCCATGTATTCCACGTGTTCGGGCGTCGCGATGTATTCGGTCCAGACGTTTCCCTGCGCGCCCAGGACGTGCCGCGCCTCCTCGGGCGTCAGCTCCGCCGGCATGGGCTCGAACGCGTACACCTTCTCGAGGGGAGCGTAGCCGCCGATGGCGAGCGGCTCGAACGCCGGCGAGCCCTGGTAGTGGTCGAAGTACACGTGGCTGGACGGGGTCATGATCACGTCATGTCCCTGCCGCGCCGCTGCGATCCCGCCCACCATGCCGCGCCAGGACATGACCGTCGCGTCCGGTGCCAGGCCGCCCTCGAGAATCTCGTCCCACCCGATCAGGCGGCGACCGTGGGCCGTGAGAAACCGCTCGATGCGTCGGATGAACCAACTCTGCAGCTCGTGGGCGTTGGCCAGTCCTTCACGGCGGATCACGGCCTGCGCCACCGGACTCCGCTCCCAGCGCGTCTTGGGGGCTTCATCGCCGCCGATGTGGATGTACTGGCCGGGGAACAGGTCCATCACTTCGGTGAGCACGTCTTCCAGAAAGGCAAACGTCGCGTCGCTAGGACAGTAGATGTCCTCGTGCACGCCCCAGACGGTTGCCACCCTGAACGGCCCCGGGGTGCACGCGAGCTCCGGGTACGCCGCGAGCGCCGCTTTCGAGTGTCCCGGCATCTCGATCTCCGGCACGATCGTGATGTACCGCGCGCGCGCGTACGTCACGATCTCGCGGACCTGTGCCTGCGTGTAGAATCCCCCGTAGGGCGTGCCGTCGCCGACGTAGGGACTGAAGTTCTTCTCGCGGATCGTCTCCTGCCGCCACGCGCCGACGGTCGTGAGTCTGGGGTACTTCCGGATCTCGATCCGCCAGCCCTGATCTTCGGTGAGATGCCAGTGGAAGGTGTTCATCTTGTACATCGCCATCAGGTCGATGTACTTCTTGATGAACGCGACGGGAAACAGGTGGCGCCCGACGTCGAGGTGCATCCCCCGGTAGCGGAAGCGCGGCCAGTCCTCGATCTCGAGCGCGGGAAGGGCCGCCCCGGGTTCGCCGGGCGGCAGCAGTTGACGCACGGTCTGGATGCCGTAGAACAGCCCGGCCGGGGACGGCGCGACGAGCCGCGCTCCCTCCGGTCCCACGGTCAGGCGATAGCCTTCGGGGTCGAGTGCGAGCGCCGTGTCGAGCATGAGCGCGATCGTCACGGTCCCGCCAGCCAGTGCGTCGGCCGCCCGGACGGGGACCGTGCGGGCTGCGGGCGCGGACAGCTCGTCGGCCAGCATCCGGGCCAGGGCCCGGAGTTCGGCGTGGCCCGTATCCGGCACCGTGACGGCCGTGATGGCGGCGAAGGTCAGCGCCCCCGCCCGCCGCGTGAGGGTGGCCGGCGCCGGCACGATGGACGGGGCCGGCGGGGCCGGCCCCTGGGCGAGGGCCACGAGCAGGACGGCGAGCGTCATGGCCGGTTGCCTCGCCCCGTCAGCGTTCGAACACCTCGTTGACGTTCATGACCGTGATGTCTTCGGGGCGCACGGGGATGGGGTACCGGGCGATCTCCGCGTCCTCCGCGAGCAGCGCGGGCGGCTTCTCCCCCGTGTAGCGGATGTTGGTCGGTTCGCCGCCCAGCAGTTTCCGCTTCAGGCCCTCGGCGTCCTGCGTGATGAAGACCACGTACATGTTGCGGTACTGCAGGTGCCGCCGGATGGCGGCATTCACGGCCCGCGTGGTGAGTGCCGCGAGCCCGGGGCGGATCGCCGCCAAGAAGCCATCGCCTTTCAGGCCGTAGTACGCGTCGTCTACAGCGTACGCCAACCGGCGGGACACGGTGGAACCGTAATTCACCGAGAAATTACGCAGGAACTGCTGGGTCGCCGCGAGCGTGGTGTCCGTCATGCCGCTGTCCACCAGGTGCTGCAGCTCCCGCCAGGCGGCGCGGGTGGCGAACAGCGCGCGGTCGTGCAGG
>JAOTWJ010000003.1 GCA_029862925.1 Gemmatimonadota bacterium | reverse complement strand
CGGACACATCTTTCCAGCATCGCCCAGCCGGTGATCAACCCGAGCGTGGAGGTTCCCCAGCATGTTGTGTCGGTTCGCCGCGGTTTCCCTTGCCGTCGTCGCGCTGTCGTCACCGCTCGACGCGCAACTGACGACCCCCTCGCACTGGCGCTGGATCACGGATGCCCCCGCCCAGCTCGTGACCGGCCAGGACGTGCCCGACTCGGCCTGGCGATTCGTGACGATGCCGCCGGGCTGGCACGTCACCACCGGTCCCGGAGCCATCCTCTTCGACCCGACGGTCCGGGCGCAGGGGCGCTTTGGGATCGAAGCGGAGGTGTTTCTGTTCCCGGATTCGGAGAACGGCGAGTTCGGGCTCTTCTTCGGTGGTACCGAGCTCGACGGCAGCCAGCGTCGCTACAGTGCCTTCGTGCTGCGCCGCGACGGCATGGCCGCGGTGTACGTGCAGGATGGCGCCACCCGGCGATCCATCGTTCCCTGGACCGTGTCCGACGCCGTCAAACCGCACCCCGGCAGCGGCACGCTCAAGCACGTGCTCGGCATCGACGTGGAGCCACGCGCCGTGACGTTCCGCGTGAACGGCGAGACGGTCGTCACCGTCCCAAGGGATCGCCTGCCGGCCGAGGGAGCGATCGGATTCCGAGCCGGCGCGAACGTCAACCTGCACTGGTCGACCCTGGACGTGACGTTCCGGCTCGCCGAGCCGCGCCCCCAACGCTAAGTACGACGGCACGACCGCCGGCGACGCGGCGGGTGGCGTCGTGATGCGCCCGTGCCACCCTCGCACCACACGGACACGTTTCTTCGGAGGCCGGATGACCGACCCTTTCTATGTCGCACGCGCTACAATCCATAAGATCGCCGGCACCCACCGCCGGGCCGATCTCGAGGTCGGTCCGCCGATCGACTTCGGCGTGCACGGGACGATCAAGGCGCACTACAAGCTCGACAGCGAGAAGAACCTGCCGCTGCCAGTGGATTACATCGTCGCCGCCACCGGCGGCTGAATGCTGGGAACCCTCAACGGCGCACTGGAGGTGCGCGGGATCAGCTTGCCGCCGGACGCGATCCGGGCGGACGTCACCGGCCTCAACGAAGTGCGGGACCGGCTCCCGGTGCTCACCCGCATTGCGATTCACTACACGCTGCGGATCCCAGCGGGATCGCGGGACACATTGGACCGCGCGCTCACGACGCACCAGGCGAAATGCCCCACGGCCGCGTCGCTGCGCGAGGCGATCGAGATCACATGGACCGCAGACGTGGAGGAGCGGGAATGACGGAAGGACGGAAGGACGGAACGGCGGGCCGTCGGCTCGTGGGGGTGCTCGTCGTGCTGCTCGCCTCCCCGCTCACGGCGCAGCAGCCGACCCTCGCCGCGGCCCGCCGCTTCATCGACCAGGCCGAGACCCAGCTCGAGGAGCGGAGCGTGCACCTCTCGCGCACGGAGTGGGTCGCGGCGACGTACATCACGCACGACACCGAGCTGCTCTCCGCAGCCGCCCAAGCCGACTACGGGCGGCTTGTCCAGCGCCTGGCGACGGAGGCCGCGCGCTACGACGGGGTTTCAATGCCCACCGACCTCCGGCGGCGGTTTCTCCTGCTCAAGCTCTCCTTGTCGGCTCCCCCGCCCGCGGACTCGGCGCTGGGTGTGGAAATGGCCCGGCTGCAGACTGGGCTCGAAGCCGATTACGGACGGGGAACCTACTGTCAGGCGAGTGCGGGTGGCACGCGGTGCCTCACGCTGAACGACCTGACGCGCATTCTGGCGCAAAGCCGCGATCCGGCGGAGTTGCTCGATGTGTGGCGTGGCTGGCACGCCATCGCCCCGCCGATGCGGGACCGGTATGCCCGGTTCGTCGCCCTGGCGAACCAGGGGGCCCAGACGCTCGGGTTCCGGGACGCCGGGGCCATGTGGCGCGCGGCGTACGACATGCCGCCCGACACCTTCGCGGCGGAAATCGAGCGGCTCTGGGAACAGGTGCGTCCCCTCTACGTGGCGCTCCACGCGTACGTGCGGCACCGCTTGAGCGACGTCTACGGCCCGGCCCTCGTACCGCCCGACGGCGCGATGCCCGCGCACCTGCTCGGCAACATGTGGGCGCAGGATTGGGCGAACGTCTTCCCGCTGGTGGCGCCACGCGGTGCGGGTCCGGGGTACGACCTCACGGCCATCCTGCGCGAGCGCGTGCCCGACGCCCGCCAGATGGTCCGTTACGGCGAGAACTTCTTCCTGTCCCTCGGGTTCGACTCGCTCCCCACGACGTTCTGGGAGCGCTCGCAATTCACCAGGCCGCAGGACCGTGACGTCGTGTGCCACGCGAGTGCGTGGGACGTCGACAACCGCGACGATCTCCGAATCAAGATGTGCATCGAGCCCACGGCCGAGGACTTCGTCACGATCCACCACGAACTCGGCCACAATTTCTACCAGCGGGCCTACAAGGACCAGGGGTTCCTCTACCAGACGGGCGCGCACGATGGCTTCCACGAGGCCATCGGCGACGCCATCGCGCTCGCGATCACGCCCGACTATCTGGTGAAGGTGGGCCTGCTCGACCGCGCACCGGCGGCAGCGGCCGACACCGCGTTGCTACTGCGTCAGGCGCTGGACCGCGTGGCCTTCCTGCCGTTCGGCCTGCTGATCGACCAGTGGCGCTGGCGCGTGTTCAGTGGTGACATCGCCGCCCGGGATTACAACCGCGTCTGGTGGGACCTGCGCATGCGGTATCAGGGTGTCGCCCCGCCCGGTCCCCGCGCAGCAGACGCGTTCGACCCCGGCGCCAAGTATCACGTTCCAGCGAACGTTCCCTACACGCGCTATTTCCTCGCCGGGATCCTGCAGTTCCAGTTCTACCGTGCGCTCTGCCGGGAAGCGGGCTACGTGGGTCCGCTCCATCGGTGCTCCTTCTACGGCAGTGCGGCGGCCGGCGCAAAGCTCCGGCGCATGCTCGCGCTGGGGGCCAGCCGGCCGTGGCCCGAGGCGCTGGAGGCGCTCACGGGTCAGCGCGACATGGACGCGAGCGCGATCCTCGAGTACTTCGCGCCGCTCCGCGCGTGGCTCGACCGGCAGACCGGCGGCGTGCCCGTCGGCTGGTGACGGCGCTCGCGGGGCGGCGCGCCCTGCTGACGGGCGGATCCCGGGGCCTCGGCCCGGTGATTACCCGCGAGCTCGCGCACGAGGGCATCCGCCTCGCCGCAGCGGCGAGGACGCGGCGTTGGGCGGGATCGACATCCTGGTGAACCACGCGGCCATCGAGTCGTCGGGCGCGTTCGGCGGCATGGACGGCGGGACCATCGCGTAGACGATCGCAACCAACCTCACGGCGCCACTCCACCTCGCGCAGCTCGTGCTGCCGGCCATGCTGGCGCGCGGACGGGGCCACGTGGTCAGCTTGGGCTCGCTCGCGGGCAAGAAGGGGACCCCGTACAACGCCGTCTATAGCGCCACGAAGGCCGGACTCATCGAGTGGACGCACGCGATGCGGATCGAATTCGGCGAGACGCCGGTCTCGTTCTCCGTGATCTGCCCCGGATATGTCACCCAGGTGGGGATGTTCGCGCGGCTCGGCATCGACGCAGCGGTCGCTCGGCTCCTGTACGCCCGATCAGGTTGCGGACGCGGTCGTCCAGGCCCTGGGGCACGACAGGGCGGAGATCCTCGTCAACTCGATGCCGGTCCGCCCGCTGCTCGCCCTCAACGCGCTCTGGCCCGGCCTGGGGGACCGCTGGATGACCCGCCTGGGATCACGGCCTTCCAACGCGGAAGGTCACCCGCGGGTCAGCGTCGCGTCCCCCCGGCACGGAGTCGCACGGGTAGGCGGCCGCGTGGACGCGTTCGGCCGCGTCGCGTGGGCTAATCCGCGACGATCGTGTCGGCGGGCTGCAGGCACTCCTCCTCACAGGTGATCGCCGCGGCACCGAAGCGCCCGCACCACGTCACGGCTGGGCGTCCCGTCAGGGGATCCATCGCGAGCCGCACGCGCTTGATCCCGCCCGTATGCGGACAGGCGACCCGCGTGGTCACGGCCGGCAGTGCCTGCGGAGCGAGGTCGGGCGTGACCTGGGCGTACAGCCAGGCTTCGGTCATCATGGCGCACATGGCTACCTCCCAACGTATGGTCACCATCGCCGGTTGCGGTTGAAGGCTCCGTGAATTCCCGGTGAAGTCGCTCCCTCTGGCGGGTCGCCGGCCCGCGGCGGAAACTTCCCCTGGAGTTCGGCCGTGGCTGCTTCCCGATCCGAACCGCTCCCGGGCCTCTCGGCCCACCACCGGGCATTGCTCCTGCGGGTGGCGCGTGAGGCGTTGGAGACTCATCTGACCGCGGGTCGCCACCCGGCCCTCCACAGCGACGACCCGGTACTGCGCGCGCCGCGCGCCACGTTTGTGACCCTGCGTCGTCGGGCGAACGGCGACTTGCGCGGCTGCCGCGGCGAGACGAGACCCACCCGTCCGTTGATCGACGCCGTGGCCTACACGACGATTGCGTCGGCAACGGACGACCCGCGATTCGCACCCGTCACGGCGCCCGAGATTCCGTCGCTCGCGATCGAGATCAGCGTGCTGACCCCACTCGCGCTCATCGCAGCGACGGACGTGGTCGTCGGCCGCCACGGCCTCATGGTGGAGCAGCGGGGACGCGCCGGTCTGCTGCTGCCGCAGGTCCCGCTCGAGCAGGGCTGGGATCGAGAGACCTTTCTCCGGTGGGTCTGCCGCAAGGCGGGGTTAGCGGACGACGCGTGGCGCGCTGCGGATACGACGCTGTACGGCTTCGAGACGGTCGCCTGGGCCGAGAAGGACGCGACGGCGCCTTAGCCGCCGTTAGAAGACGGCAAGGTCGGTCCCGAACACGACGCGGCCCGCATACCCTGCGCGGACTTCAGCCACGAGTTCGTCGGGCGACGTTCCCCACAACAATTGGTGATAGAGTACCAGCACCTTCGGCTGCGCTCGGCTCGCGAGCGCCGCGAGGGCCGACGCCGACGTGTGGGCGGCCGCGTGGTACCGCTGCCACTCGGCGGTCCGCCGCGCGAAGCCCGCGTCCGAATACACCTCGTGCACCAGCACGTCGCACCCGGCGCACGCCGCGACCAGCGCGTCGGTCGGTCGGGTGTCGCCAGAGATGACGATCACACGGTCGCGACTCTCCAAGCGGTAGGCAAACGCCTGCGGCCAATCTTCGTGGGGCACGGTCACCGCGGTCACGGTCACGTTGGAGTCCCGGTACACGACACCGGGGGCAATGTCATGCGCGACCACCCGCCACCCGGTGGCGTTCTGCGGCTGGAGCCCCGCCGTCCGTCGCTGGATGTCGGCCTCGTAGGCCGCCAGCAAATGCCGCACCATCTCGGCGGTCCCCGCCGGGCCGAACACCTCGAGCGGCCGCTCCCGTTCGAGCACCCATGGAGTCAGGATCAAGTCGGGCAGACCGACGGTGTGGTCGCTGTGGAGGTGGGTGAGGAAGACGCGATCGAGACGACTGGGCTCGAGTGCGGTGATGCCGCGCCGCGCGGCCTCCGTCGCCTGCCGCACGACACCGGGCCCGGCATCCACGAGGTAGGGCGTCCCGTCGACGATCACCGCACTGGCGGGCCCCGACCGATCGGGTTCTGCGTTGGGCGTTCCGGTACCGAGGAGGACGAGGTGCGTGCCACGGGAGTAGGGGGACGACGCGCTCGGGGGCTCGGGCGGTCGGACGGACGCGGGCGCACAGGCGAGCAGTGGAATCAGCACCGGCAGGGCGAGGCCCCCCCGGGTCACGTGTCGCGCTGCTCCACGCGAATCACGAGCTTGAGCCCGGACCACGTCTCGTCGATCGCGCAGACCTTGACGTCCACCAATCCCTGTGGCAGAGCCAGCTCGCGCACGACGTCCTCCGTGACGTCGGTCGCCACCTCGGACGCTTTCTTCGGCCACGACACCCAGATCATGCCCTCGGGCCGGATGCGCGGACGCGCTTTCGGCAGGGCGCGCGCGAGTTCGGCCTTCCGCTCGATGAAGATGTGGATTACATCGAGCTTCCGCGCACGGGGCCCCGTGACCGTCACCCCCTCCGGCAGCGGGTGGACCAGGTCCCAGTAGCGGTCGGGGGGATTCACGAGGGCAATGCGAAAGCCGGGCTTGATGCCGAGCTTCTTGACCAGCGGACTCTCGGAGTAGTCGACGAACTTGTCTTCCGGCGGGTGCCCCGTGGTCATGACCCACCTCCCGGTCGCCTCTCCTGCCCGTCCGGCGGCGCCGAGAGGTACTTCTCGCCTCGCACCACGTCTACGTCCGTCACCCACACCACCAGCGCGTAGTGGTCGAAGTACCGCTCGGCGAGGTCCGCGAGCAGGCGATCGGCCACGGCCGGGCCGACCAGCGTCTCGATCCGCACGTTCTTCCCCTCGAACTCCGTGGCCCGCACGCCGCGGGAACCGACGCCCGTCACCTCGCCCAGGGTATAGCCGGAGGCGCCCGCGGCCGCGAGCTCATCGAGCAGACGGCGCTCGAGGACGGCCTCCGCCACGATGGTCACGAGTTTCATCTCTCTGGTGCGCACGTCGTCCCCCGGCTATGCGCCCATCGCGCGGGCCACCACGTAGAATAACGGTATCCCGATCGTCAGGTTGAACGGAAAGGTGAGGCCGAGCGCGGCCGTCAAGTAGAGACTCGGGTTGGCCTGCGGGAGCGCGATGCGTACGGCCGCGGGCGCCGCGATGTAGGACGCGCTCGCGGCGAGCACTCCCAACACTGTCGCGCCTCCGACGGACAGCCCCGCGACCCGGCCGAGTGCGGTCCCCAGCAGGCCGTGGAGGATCGGCACCACCACCGCGAAGGCCACCAGAAACGGACCAGTCTGCCGCAGATCGCGGAGCCGCCGGGCAGCAACCATGCCCATGTCCAGGAGGAAGAGCAGCAGCACTCCCTGGAACAGGTCCACGAACAGCGGGCGGACCCGTTCCAAGCCGTCCGCGCCCGCGAGATACCCGATCACCAGACCGCCGAGCAGCAGGAACACGCTGCGTCCGGCGATGACTTCGTGCGCGATCGTCCCCCAACTCGTGCGTGTCAGCTGCCGGTGCGCGATCGCCAACGCCACCATGATGGCCGGGATCTCGAGGAGGGCGACCAGCGTCGGCAGGAACGGCTCTGCCGGTACGCCCAGCGCTTCCAGAAATCCCAGAGCGGCAAAGAACGTCACGACCGACACCGAGCCGTAGTGCGCGGCGAGCGCCGCGGCGTCGGCGACCGCGAGCCGTCCTGCCCGCCGCGCGACGACGTATGCGATGATCGGCGTGAGTACGCCCAGTCCGACCGTCACCACAGCCGGGCGCCAGAACACCGCGAGCGACGTCCGGGCCAGCTCCGCGCCGCCTTTGAGGCCGATGGCGAGCAGCAGGTAGATGGAAAGCGCCGTGTAGAGCTCGTCGGGGAACTTGAGGTCGCTCTTCACGGCCGTCGCGACGAGGCCGAGGGCAAAGGCCAAGACGACAGGAGAAAGGAGATTGAGTCGGAGGAGCTCGAACGGATCCACGCGTGGCTAGTATAGCACGGGCGCGGGAAGACGGGAATGCGGCGGGCCCGGCGCGCCATGGCACACCGGGCCCGTCACACCGCGTCCGCTACCGTCTAGCGGTCGTACCGGTCGTACCGTTCGTACCGGTCATCGTCCCGACCGTACCCCACTACCACGAGGCCTGCCGGCGCGTAATGGGACTGGTGTTTCCGGTAGGCCTTCGCGCGTTCGCGTTCGAGCTGGCGATGGTACTTCGCGTGCTCCCGCTCGAGCTTCCGCAGCCGCTTGGCGACCCGCCCATGCTCGTGACCGACGATCACGACGCCGCGAGGCACCGCGCGCACTGGGGCCGGGTGCACGACGACCGGACCGTGCCGGTGCGTGGGGTACGTACCGTAGTGCACGGTTCCCGCGACGTGCTCGTTGACGCGGAACGAGACCGCGACGCGCAGGTCCTGCGCCTCCGCCGGGTGTCCGGCGAGAACAAGCAAACCCACCATCACCGCGCTGACCAAGAAGCTCCGCATCGCCACCTCCGTTGAGTGAGTCGGGCCAGGCTTCTGACCGGTGAAAACGCAGGCGGCATGCCAGTCGAGCAAAATGCCACTTAAGTGGTTGCTTTATAACGGATTAGAGTACATTGAGCGCTCCGAGAGTGGCGTCAAGTTGTCCTCTGTGGAGGACGGTTTCAGCCGTCCGCACGTGCTAGATTCGCTTCCGTCCGTCGTGCGCCTGCCAACCCGTGGCGAAAGGAACGGTCGTGTCGCACCACCCCCCGCTCGATCACCCTCAGGCGTTGGCGGCGCTCGTCGCCTACCAGGACGGCGCGATCGTCAGCCGCGTGCTGCTCAAGACCACCGGTGGCAGTGTGACGGTCTTCGCCTTCGACGCCGGGCAGGAGTTGAGCGAGCATACCGCTCCGTTTGACGCGCTCGTCCAGGTCCTCGATGGGGAAGCGGAAATCACGGTGGCGGGTGTCGTCCACCGCGTCCCGGCCGGGGAAGCGCTGCGGCTGCCGGCGAATCGCCCGCACGCGGTTCGCGCGATCTCGCGCTTCACGATGCAGCTGACGATGGTGCGCGCCTGAGGGCAGGCGACGCCCACCGAGGGGTCACTCGAGCGCCGGGGCGTTCAGGACGGTGCGGATCGTGGTGAGGAGCTCGGCCACGGTCCACGGCTTGTGCAGAAACGGATGGCGCGCGAGCACCGGTGTCTGCAGCCGGGTCTGCTCGGCGGCGTAGCCGCTGGTGAAGATGAAACGCACGCGATTGCCGCTGGCCCTTGCGATATCCAGCAGCTCGGGGCCGCTCACGCGTGGCATCACCACGTCCGAGATCACGAGATCGATGGCGCCGCCATGCTCGCGCAGGAACTCCGCCGCGTCCTGCCCGTCAACCGCGACGACTACGTGATAGCCAAAGCGCTCGAGCAGCCGCTTCGCCAACCGCCGGATCGCCTCGTCATCCTCCACCAGCAGGATGTTTTCCGTGCCGCCGACGAGATCGACGGCCGGCTCCACTTCCCCCTGCAGGCCGGCCGGGAACGTGGTGGGGAAGTAGAGCTGAAAACGCGTCCCGCGACGCGGCGTGCTCGAGACCGTGATGTAGCCCCCCTGCTGTTTCACCAATCCGTACACCATGGCGAGTCCGAGGCCCGTGCCCTTGCCGGCGGGCTTCGTCGTGAAGAAGGGCTCGAAGATCCGCTCTGCGACGCGTGCTTCCATGCCCACGCCCGTGTCGGATACCGTCACGCGCACATATTGCCCGGGCGCGATCGGCGTGCTGACTCCGGCGAGGGATCCGGTCAGGGTGACCGGTTCCGCCTCGATCCGCAGGGTGCCGCCGTCCGGCATCGCGTCGCGCGCATTGGTGGCGAGATTGAGCAGCACCTGTTCGATGGCGCTGCGGTTCAACCGCGCCGTCCCGACGTCCCGGACGCCGACCGCGACCTCGATACTCTCCGGCAGCACGCGGCGGAACACCCCCGCCATCTCGCGGAGCAGCCGTTCGACGTCGAGTGCCTCGAGGGCAAGGTGCTCCCGCCGACTGAACGCCATCAGCTTCTTGATCATCTCCGCCCCGCGGGTGGCGACGGCGGTGATGTCGTGCAGATCGGCCCGGAGGTCCACCGACTCCGGCGGCAGGTTGGCGGTCACGAGCTCGGCGTTGGCCACGATGCTCGTGAGGATGTTGTTGAAGTCGTGCGCGATCCCCGCCGTGAGCTGCCCGATCGCGTCCAGGCGCTGTGAATGCTGCAGCTGAATTTCCAGGTTCCGGCGGGCGGTCACGTCTTCGACGAGCACCTCGACGTGCCGCACGCCGCCGTCGGGGTCGCGAATCGCCCGGCCGCTGAGGCGGGCCGTGAATTGGCCGGCCCCGCGGCGGTTCCACGTCACATCGGCCCCACGGATCGGTTCCTCGCCGGCGCGCAGCAGCACCTCCAGGGTGCGCCCCCCTTCCGCACACACGTCGTGCGCCAGGTCCAGGGCCAGCACTTCGGCTTCGGTCGCGTAGCCCAGCAGCTCCACGAGAGCCGGATTCGCGACGAGGAAGCGCCCCTCGTGTGTCGCGCGGAAGATCCCGTACACGGCGTGCGCAATCAGCGCACGGAACTGCGCCTCCGACTCGCGTAGCGCCTCCTCCGCCTGGCGCCGCTCGGTGACGTCCAGTCCGACCCCGATGAGCAGTCCGTCCGGCCCGCGCGCGTCGGTCCACGCCATCCAGCGGACGTCGCCGCTGCGGTTGGTCACCTGACGCTCGTAACTGCCGCCCGGCACCGGCAGGTCGCCGGCGGCCATGGCGGCGACGCGATCGCGCTCCCGCGCGCGCTCCTCGGGGTCGCCGCCAGTCCGCAGCCACCAGCCGTCCCCGAGGAGCTCCGCCGGCTCGTAGCCGAGCAGGCTGCGCACCGAAGGGCTCACATACTGGATTGCACCAGTGGCGTCGGCGACCACGACGACATTGCCGACCGAGGCGAGGATGCTGTCGGATAGACGCAGCTTGGCGTCCTGCTCGCCGCGGGCGGTGACGTCGCGCGCGACCACGCAGCGGAGCCCGGTGGCCTCCGGCAGCGTCGCGCCGGCCGCTTCCAGCACCCGCCATGACCCGTCCCCGTGCTGGACCCGTACCTCGACAGGCGCGGCGACGCCCGACGTCCCGACCGGCTCGGCCAGCTGCGCCTGGGCGCCGGGACGGTCTTCGGGATGCAGGAGGTCCCACAGGGAGCGTCCCACGACGTCCTGGGGCCGAAGGGCGAGCACGGACTCCGCCGACGGACTCACGTACCGCAGCGTACCACGCGCGTCCACGATCAGGACCACGTCGCGCACGAGCGCACGCTCGAGGAGCGCCCGCCAGACGTCATCCGGCAGCGGCCCGAGTCCTGCCCCCTTACCCTCACGCGCGTCACGCGGTGGCATGGCATTCTCCCCGCGGGTTTGGCGGCGATCGCCCAGGAGCGGCCGCCGACCGGTTCAGCTCGTCGCGCACCAGCACGCGGGCCCGTCCTCGAATGCAGCGCATTGCGCTGAGTAACTTACACCTCGACGACGTCGGGGAGGGCACGATGCGCAACGCGACCGAGACCGTTCCGGCGGCACGGCTCGCACGACGCCCGTTCGGTCACACCGGTCTGGAGGTCACGCCGCTGGCGCTTGCGGCGTTCGCCGTCCGCGGCGCCGGGCCGCGCGGCCGCCGCCTCACGCCCGACGACGTGGAGCGGGCGTTCCACGAGTACGGCATCAACACCTTCCTCTTTCACTGGAGCATGCGGGCCATGGTCGCGGGTCTGCGCCGCTTGCTCGCGTCCGGGCACCGTCACGAGCTCGTGCTGATCGCGGAAGCCGGCATCCACACCGCCTGGGGGATCCGCCGGGCGTGGCGGCGCCACGCCCGTGCCCTTGGCGTCGACGTGATCGACGTGTTCCTGCTCGGCTGGGTGCGCTCCCGCTGGTCCGTGGCGGGCCGCAGCTGGCCAGCCCTGCGGGCGCTGCGCGACGCCGGAGCCGTCCGCGTGATCGGTTTCTCTTCCCACGACCGGCCGCTCGCTGCTGCGCTTGCTCAGGAACTCGACCTCGACGCCCTCATGGTCCGCTACAACGCGGCGCATCGCGGCGCCGAGTCCGAGGTCTTCGGGCGGCTTGGTGCGCGCCGGCCCGCCATCATCGCCTATACGGCGACCCGCTGGGGCATGCTGCTGCAGCCGTTGCCGGCCGCCGGATTCCCCGTCGGCATGACCGGGGGCGAGTGCTACCGCTTCGCGCTGTCCCACCCCGCGGTGGATCTCGTGCTCTGTGCGGCGCGCCACCCAGACGAGCTGCGCGACGACGTCGCGGCTGCCCGCCGCGGACCACTCTCCACGGAACGACTGGAGGAAGTCCGCCGCTTCGGCGACGCCGTGCACGCCGCCGCCCGCGGTGGCCGTCGCTGGATGTTTCAATGACGCGACCCCTCCCGCCGTCTCGCAGCCAGGCCGCTGGGGTGGAGTGACCGGGATCACATCAAGGATGCGATGTGCATGCCCCAGAATTGTGAGCGGCGTCACGTCTTGCCCTCCCCTTCGCCGTTTCAGATCCGGGTGGCTAACTTCCCCGTGCCGCGGGGATCGTCAGATCCGCGACCAAGTTCTTCGAGATTCGACCTAACAGGGGGCAGGGATGCGGTTACAGGCAGCAGGAATCGGGATTGCGGCGCTCGCGGTGCTCACCGCACCGGTCGCGGCGCAAGAGCATCAACATCAGGGAGACATGCACCGGATGGAGCATGCCTCGGGCGAGATGATGCCGGGCATGATGCTCCGGGCGTTCGGCCCCGCGGAGCTACTCGAGCGGAAGGCCGATCTCAAGCTCACGGCCGAGCAGGTGACGAAGCTGGAGCAGCTCAAGGCGGACGCCAAGGCCAAGCACGATCAGGCCATGAAGACTCACGACACGCATCGCCAGCAGATGATGGAGGCGCTGCATGCCGCCGACGTGAATCCACAGCTCGTCCGCGCGCACTTCACCGGGGCGCACGACTCAATGGGACAGGCGCACTGGGCGGAGATGGAAGCCGGCCTCGCCGCGATGGCGCTGTTGACGGCCGATCAGCGCGCGATGGTGCGGGGCGCGAAGGCCGGTCAGGGCATGCAGCACCGGGAAGGGCAGAGCTGCTGCCAAGGTGAAGGGAAGGGAACGCCGCAGGGCCGGAACTAACGGGCCTTACGCAGCACGTCGGGGCCGAGGCGAACGATCCGTCCGCCCGGCCCCGCCACCCACCCCGCCGCACCGGTGGCAGTGAGGCCGTAGGTGAAGGCCGAATCCACCGCCGTCCACGTCGCGCCGTCATCGTCCGACAGCCCGAAGCCCGTGGGGCCACCGGCCACCACGGTCCCCGACCCCGGCACGTACACTGCGCCGTAGCGCACGCCGGGTGGCGCGGTCGTGCCAACGAAGGCCCACGTGCGCCCACCGTCACCGGTCCGCAGGACGTTGGGCGCGGCGCTGCCCGGCCGCTGATAATTCCCCCCGACCGCGACACCGTGCAGCGTGTCGCGGAACGCGATCCCGAAGATCCCCGTCGCCGGCCCTGCTGCCATGGGCGTGGCGCGTGCCGTCCAGGTCGCCCCGCTGTCCGTCGTGAGCAGCACGCGGGCGACCGCTCCCCCTCCGGTTCCGATCCAGGCGTGCCGCGTTCCGGCGACCGCGATCGCCGTGCCGCTCGCGGCGAACCCTGCCTCGCCCTCGAGCGGCGTCGGCAGGTGCTTGCGCGGGACTTCGGTCCAGGAGCCGCAGCCGTTGGTCGTACGGACGACGAGAAACGCGCCATCAACGGGGTCGCTGAACGCCACCCCGCGGTCGGCATCCCAGAACGCCAGGCCATCGAAGAACACCTCGGGATGGGCGAACTCGTACGCGACGCTCCAGGTCGCCCCGCCGTCGGGCGTCCGATAGATGCGGCCGACGCCGGCATCGAAGCTCGTGGCCAGGACGCACGCTGCACGGGCATCGAGCGCCTCCACGTCCACGAGGAACAGCGTCTCGGCGCCGGGGATGACACCCGCCTCCCACGTGACGCCCCCGTCGGTCGAGCGCGCATAGGTGCCCGCGCGACCGCTCGCCCACACCACATCACCGCGGGCCGACATCCCCCGGAACTCGCCGGCGACGCCGGGCACGGAGGTCGCCTCCTGCGCCTCGGCCGCGGCGGCCGTCATGGCTACGAGCAGGGCTACGCCCGCCATCGCGCGTGCGCACTTCATGAGCTGTCGAACTCCTCCCGGAGGATTGCGTAGTGCACCGCGTCCTCAGTACGGTCCCCACGTCGGAAATGCTGGCGCGACACGCCCTCCGCACGCATGCCCGCCTTCGCCATCACCCGTCCGGAGGCGGGATTCCGGGCGAAATGGCACGCGTGGATCCGGTTCAAGTCGAGCGCGTCGAAGCCATACCGCAGCACGGCACGCACGGCTTCGGTGGCGTAGCCGCGCCTCCAGTAGGGGCGACCGATCCAATACCCCAACTCGGCCCGCGCGTGTCGCGGCGCGGGCCGCAACCCCACGGCGCCCAGGAGCGCGCCGTGGGCGCGGTCGGTCACCGCGAACACGACCTCTTCTCCTCTGGCGTACGCTGCTGCACGCTCGGCGATCCACGCCTCGGCGGCCCCGTCGGGGTAGGGATACGGGATGTTGAGGGTCGTCTCGGCCACCTCCCGCTCGCCCGCCAGCCGCTGAACCTCGTCGGCATCGGTCGCGACGAACGCCCGCAGCACGAGCCGCGCTGTCAGGAGCTCGGGTTGGGCGGGCGGCCCGTTCACTCCTGCACCTGCACCGGCGGTGGCTGACTGGCCATGCGGTACGCACGCCGGATCAAGGTCGGGTCCTTGGGGAATTCCCGAAACCGACCCCGGGGCCCGCTGCCCGCCCTGGCGATCGCGTCCACGACGTCCAAGCCCTCGATCACGCGGCCGAAGACCGCGTAGCCCCACTCGCGCGCCGTGGAGGCGGTGTAGTCGAGCTTGGGATTGTCCTTCAGGTTCACGAAGAACTCACTCGTGGCGCTGTGCGGATCGAGCTGACGCGCCATCGCGACCGTCCCGCGGAGGTTCTTGAGCCCGTTCGCGGCCTCGTTCTCGATGGGGAACACGGTGCTCTTCCGCTCGCCGAGATCTTCCGTCACCGCGCCCGCCTGAATCACGAAGTCCGGCGCGATGCGGTGGAAGATGAGCCCGTCATAGAACCCCGCGCCCACGTGACGCACGAAGTTGGCGACCGACACGGGGGCGCGCGCGCGATCCAGCTCCATCACGATCCGACCCTTGCTGGTTTCGAGCACCACCGTGTCCAGTGGCGCCGGCGTCGCCGCCGCCGATTCGGGTTGGGCCTGCTCGCGGCCGCTGCAGGCGGCGGCGAGCGTCAACAGCACGACGAGCGTGCCCAGCGGGATCGTTGGCATGGTGCACGTCCTCAAGACGGTTTGGTGAGCGCCACGATGGCCGCCACGAGTGCCAGCGTCGGCACCGCCACGAACACCGCGCGGGCAAATTGTGGCCGCCGGTAGGGAACGATCGCCACGGCGCCCAACAGCACCCAGATCGCCAGCTTGGCCCAGATCCACCCCGGCAGTCCGAACCCGGCCGGAGCCCCCAGACGCGCGAGCATGCCGAACCCGCCCAACGGGATCAAGAACAACGCGATCCCGTGCGTGCCGGAGACGAGCCGCCGGGTGAGCGACTCGCGCCGAACGCCGCCGTTCGCGGCATGAATGGCGAGCCCACCGAGCGCGGTCATCAGGAGGAAGATGCCCAGCAGATGCACGACCTTGTACGCCGTAAGGGAAATCATGTTTGAGGTAAGGCCTCCAGGAATTCCCGCAGCACTCGGCCGGTCGCGACCGGCTGCTCGACAGGAACCAGGTGCCCCGCTGCCGGAATGACGGCCCAATGCGCGCCGCGGATCGCGTCGCTCATGGCGCGAGCCTCAGCCAGGGGAATCAACTGATCCTCGCTGCCCGCGACGACCAGAGTGGGCAGACCGATCGTTGCCAAAAGGTCGCCGGCGTCGGTCCGGTCTCGCATCGCCGCCAACGCTCCGACGATCCCGTGCGGCGCACTGCCGGCCGCCATCATCCGAACATGCCGCACGACCTCCGGCATCGTCTCGTGGGATACCGGCGCGATCAGCTTCGGCAGCATCTCCTCGGCGAGAAAGCCCGTGCCGTCACGCCGGACGCGCGCCATCATCGCCTCCCGGCGCGCCCGCGCGTCGCTCCCGTCCGCCGTGGCTCGCGTGTTCATCAAGACCAAGGCGCGGATGCGATCGCGGTGCCGCCGCAGCAACTCGAAAGCCACGTACCCGCCCATAGAGAGGCCGCAGACGACGGCCGTCTCGACGTGGAGGGCGTCCAGGAGCGCTGCCAAGTCGTCGGCGTACATCGCCATCGTATAATCACCGTCCGGCGCCTCCGAGAGCCCCATGCCGCGCAGGTCGGGCACGATGCGGCGCCAGCCGGTGAGCGTGGACGTGACGGATCGCCACAGCGTCCGGTCGAGCGGAAACCCGTGCACGAGCAGCAGTGCCGGTCCGTCTCCGCTCACGTCGACCGCGAGCGTCACCCCCTGGACGGTGTGCCGCTGGGTCGCGGTGGTGGCACGGGGGGACCGGGCGCCAAAATACCCTGCCACCTCGGCGGGCACCGGGACCGGTCGACCGTCGGTGCCGACGCACACGAACACGAAGTCCGCCGCCGCAACCACGCCCTCCGCCGTCGCGCGGCGGACCGTCTGCCGCATGTCGAAACTCGTGTGCCCCAGGCGGGTGATCTCGAGCGCGAACCGCAGCCGCTCACCGGGGAAGACCGGCTGCAAGTACTCAATCGTGGTCTTGCGCACGGCAGGCCATGCACCACTGCGCTCGAACGCATCCATTCCCGGCCCGGCAGCGAGCGCCGCCCAGCGCGCGCGCTCGAACAACCGCAGGAAGCTTGCCTGGTTGAGGTGCCCGAACGCGTCACAGTCGTCCGGGTACACGGTGCATTCGATCGGAACATCCGCCGCCACGGGCACCCCCGCCAAGGTCGCCGACGTGCTAAACTTACGTTCCGAGCGAGGCGCATCAAACCTCGGCAACCCGATCCTGCAACGGATTCGTGACACGCCTGTGATGACCGGAACACACCTGCCTCTCAGCCGCTGATGGCGTCCAGCCCTCCCCACCCGACGATGGTGCAGGACGCGGGCAGCCTGGCAGCCCTGGCGACGCGGCTCGCCAATGAACGACGCCTCGCCATCGACACCGAGGCCGCCTCGTTTCACCGGTACGTTGATCGCGTCTACCTGCTGCAACTCACGTCGGACGGCGAAACGGCTCTCGTCGATCCCCTCGCCGTCCCCGATCTCCGTCCAATCGGCCGACTGCTGGCCGATCCGGCGGTGGAGGTCATCTTCCACGACGCGGACTACGATCTCCGTATCCTCGACCGCGATTACGGCTTCCGGGCCCGCCGGCTGTGGGACACGAAGGTGGCGGCACAGCTCAGCGGGGAGGTCGCCTTTGGCCTCGGCGCGCTGCTCGAGAAGTATTTCGGCGTTCGGCTGAGCAAGGCGCTGCAACGGGCCGACTGGTCGCAGCGACCGTTGACCGACGCGATGATCGCCTACGCGGCGGCCGACACGGCGCACCTGCCCGAGCTTCGCGACCGGCTGGACGCCCGGCTGCGCGAGGGCAGCCGCCTGGCATGGGCCGAGGAGGAGTTCGTCCGGCTGGAAGCCGTGCGGTGGACCGAGAAAGCGCCGGCGGGCGAACAATTCCTCGCCATCAAGGGCGCGAGAGCCCTGAAAGCCGCCGAGCTCGCGGTGCTGCGCACCGTGTGGGAGTGGCGCGAGCAGACGGCCGCCGACCTCGATAGCGCGCCGTTTCGTGTCCTGTCCAACGAAGCCCTAGTGGCCCTGGCCCGGGCGGCGCCCACGACGTCGGACGGGCTGGCGGCGGTGCCCCGGCTGCCGGCGAGCGTGGCCCGACGCCACGGCGCCTCCCTGCTCTCCGCCGTGGCCACCGGCCGCGCGACACCACCGGCGGACTGGCCACGGGTGGAGCGTCGCCCGCGGGCCCGTCGTGACCCCGAGGCGGACGCCCGGTTTCAGCGCCTGCGAGAGCTGCGCGCCCGGCGCGCGCCGGAGGTCGGTCTGGATCCGGGACTGGTCTGTCCCAACGCCGTCCTGCAGGAGCTCGCGCGACTCGCGCCGCGGGCGCCGGAGGACCTGGACGGCGTCCCCGATCTGCGCCGCTGGCAGCGCGAGGTGCTGACCGACGCCGCCGTGCTCAAGGCCGTCCGCTAGCCCCCATAACGCAGCGCGGACGGTCGCCGACCGCCCGCGCATCGCCTGCGGAGATCCCGCCCGGTCTACAGACCGAGAAACGCCCGCACCCGCGGGTCGATCCGCTCGGGCGTCCAGTAGGGTTCCCAGACCAGCTCGATCTTGGCCTCCGTAACGCCGTCGATCCCGCGCACGGCCTGTTCCGCGTCCGTCATGATCTCGGGCCCCGCCGGGCAGCCGGGGGACGTGAGCGTCATTTTCACCTCGACCTCGCCGTCCTGCACGGCGATATCGTACACGAGGCCGAGGTCGACGATGTTGAGGTTGAGCTCCGGGTCTTTCACAGACCGGAGGGTCTTCCGTACCAGATCTTCGGTGATCGTGGCCATTGGTGCCTCGCGGCTCCCGGTGAACGTCGTGACGCCCGCGCTCTCAACCTACCGCTCCCGAACCCCGGGGCCAACCGGTCCCCAGCGGCGCGCAACCCATGCATAGAGGCGTTCGGCGAGGGGAAGCGCGCCGGGCACGCCGAGCACCGCCCGTGGGAGCGCACCGCCCGGCAGGTACCCGCACAGCGCCCGGAGGGCGGCCGCACCCGCGACGACCTCCCCGGACGGGAGCACGGCATGCGCGGCGTGCTCGAGCGCGTGCCGCGGCCGGCCGGCGAGCGAGGCGGCCCGCTCGTCTTGCAGCGGCAGCAGCGCGATCCGATCCCGCCGGTCCCAGCGCTTGAGCCGGCGGACCCATCGTCGACAGAACGCGCAGGCGTCGTCGTAGATGAGCACCGGGCGCGGCAGCGGGCTCGTCGTCAGCACGCGGCCGTCGCGGCCGCTCCGACCCCGCACCGCAGCCGCGCGGCGGCATCGGCGACCTCACCGCGGACGACCTTCAGGCGCGAGATTGACCGCCCCGCGCGGGGCGCGAACACGCGGTTGGTCAGCAGCACGACGAACACATCCCGCTCGGGATCGATCCAGAGGGACGTTCCGGTAAAACCGGTGTGGCCGTAGGTGGCGGACGAGAGGAGCCGTCCGGTGTTGTCGCTGCCGGTGGTGTCCCGCATCTCCCAGCCCAGGGCGCGGTGCCCCGGGCCCCGCCGGACGAAGGCATCCACGACCCCGCCGCGGACGAGCTGCTGGCCGGAGACGGTACGGCCGCGCCGCAACATGAACTGCGCAAACCGGGCGAGATCGCTGCCGGTGGCGTACAACCCCGCGTGGCCGGAAACGCCGCCAAGACGGACCGCGTTCTGGTCGTGCAGTTCGCCGGCGATCGCGTGCCCGCGCCACCGCCCCACCGGCATGATGCGCGCGCGCAAGGCCCGGGGCGGACGGAAGCGCGCGTCCCGCATGCCGAGTGGTTCCAGGATCTCGCGGGTGACGAAGCTGTCGAGCGACGTCCCGGCGACGGCTTCGATGACCCAGCTGAGGAGCATGGCGTTGAGGTCGCTGTACTCGACGTGCGTCCCCGCCGGCCACCGCAGGGGCTCCGCGAGGACGAACTGCCGCGCCTGCGCGGCGTCCCGCGCGAGGGTGTCGAGTCGCAGGAAGGCGCGCAGCCCCGATCGGTGCTCCAACAGGTGGCGCACCGTCACGGCGTCCTTGCCGGCGCCCAGGAACCCGGGCAGATACGACGAAACGGGAGCCGGCAGGGCCAGCGACCCGCGGTCGACCAGCAGCATGGCCGCCGTAGTGGTCGCGACGACTTTCGTCACGGACGCCAGATCGAACAGGGTACTGTCCGGGTGGGGGACGGGGGTCTGGTCGCTCCACGTGAAGTGCCCGTACCCCTGCGCGTACAGCACGGTGTCGGCCGTACCGATCACGACGACGGCCCCGGGGAAGACACCCGCCCCAATGCCGTCGCGCACGGCGCGATCGATGGCGGCCGGATCTTGCGCCAGGGCGAGCAGGGCGAGCAGCAGGGGCATGTCACTATCTTAGCTGCCGTCCGCCACAGGCCGCCATTGCGGAGTGCCGCATGTTCGTTCGCCATCATCTGACGCTCGTTGGGGCGCTCGCCGCCGTTGCCTGCGCCCCGCGCCCGCTGGCACCTCCGACCCCGGTCGTGCGCGGGATCGACACGCTGGCGCTGCGGGCCCACACGTCCTTCCTCGCGGACGATCTGCTCGAGGGGCGGGGCACCGGCCGCCGCGGCGCCGAACTGGCGGCCCGCTACATCGAAGCGCAGTGCCGCGCGCTGGGGCTTCGCCCGGTGGGGGCGAGCTACGGGCTCGACGTCCCGATGCTCGAGGCGGCCGTCCGCCCGGAGACCACCGTCCTGCGGGTCCGCCGGCCGCGCGATACCACGGCGTTTGCCGCCGGCCCCGATTTCCTGGTGGTCGGCGGGACGCGCTCCGCACTCCGGGGCTTCGCGGGTGAGCCGGTGTTCGTCGGGACGGCGGACGCCATTCGCCAGGCCCCCGACGCATTACCGCCGCTCCACGGGCGCGTTGCGCTCACGGCGGGCCCGGTGCAGGCGACCGTGGCCGCGATCCTCGCCGCGCGCGGTGCCGTGGCCCTGGTGCACCTGCTGGAGGACGAGCGCACGTACCGGCTGTATGCCGCGAGCCGCGATCTGCGGCTGACGCTCCTCGACGACCCCGGCGTGCCGTCGTCGTTCTTCCCCGCACTCCCCGCCGTGATCGCCGCGCCGCGGGTCGCCGCCGCTCTCGCGGAGGCGCTCCGCGGCGGTCGGGTGACGCTCGAGCTCCGCGCCGCTTTCGACGAAACGCGCATCCCCGCACGGAACGTCGCGTGTCTCCTGTCCGGCGGTGATCGGCGGCTGACCGATACGGCGATCGCCCTCACCGCGCATTACGACCACCTGGGGATCAGCCTGCCGGATGAGCGTGGCGACTCGATCTACAACGGGTTCTCGGACAACGCGGCGGGCGTGGCGATGCTGCTCGCGATCGCGCAGCACCTCACCGAGGTCCCCGTCGGTTTGCGCCATTCGGTGCTGTTCCTGTTCTTCACGGGGGAGGAACGCGGGCTCTTGGGCTCCGATTACTTCGTCGCCCACCCGCCGCTGCCGCTCGAGCGGATCCGCGCGGTGATCAATCTGGATGCCGGCGCGCCGCCCGCCCCGCCGTGGAACTGGCGGGTGGCCGGAGGCAGCGACTCGCCGCTCGGCGCGCTGGCCGTGGACGTCGCGGCGGCGCGGGGCTGGAGCGCCACGGTCTCCCCGGCAACGCCGAACTCGGACTACTTCCCGTTCGCGCGACGCGGCGTGCCCGCCGTGTTCCTGATTCCCGGGTCCGCCCCCTACCAGGGTCTGACCGCAGATTCCTCGCAGGCGCTGCGGCGGCGGTGGGACCGCTACCACCAGCCGGGCGACGAGTACGACGACGCCTTTCCATTCTCGGGGCTGCAGCGCTACGCGGAGTACGCGCTCGCGCTGCTGCGAGCGCTGGACGGGCGCTAGGCCGTCGTGCGAGGGGTCACCGGGACCGGTCGCCGCTCACGCCGAGCCGCAGCGACCCCGGCGGCACGGAGTACAGCAGCCGGGCCGTATGCCGGTCACGCGCCGTGATGTCCTGGACTTCCGTCGACGGGTACATGACGTCGCGCGCATCGTCCGAATGCCCCAGACCGAGCAGATGTCCGATCTCGTGCAGGGCGACGGTGTGCACGGCTTCCACACCCAGGGGGAATCCGTCGGTGGTGTGCGTGGCAAGAGTGAGCGACGCCCGCAGGATCCACCCGTTGCGGTTCCAGTGGATGTCCGCCTGCCCGGCCCGGCGGATGGGGAAGCGCTCGATCCACCGCACCACGACCTCCGCCTGCGCGGAGTCGGTCACGAACTGGAACCGCACCGGGATGGCTCCCACCCGTTCCCATCGCACAAACGCCCGGCGGGCCGCCTCCCGCTTGTCGCCGCTCGCGCCGGTCACCGCGCCGGCCGGCAGGTAGACCGTGAGCGGCACCGTCATCCGCTCCGGCCAGCGTTTGAGCACCGAGTCGCCTTCGGCGAGCATCGCCGGCAGATAGGAGTCCGCTCCCGCGATGTGCCGCAGGACGCCCGCCCGGGCGGCGCGAACCGAATCCAGGTCCACGCTGCCGCCGAGTGAAGCGTCCGGCGCGACACCGCGCACCTCCGGTTGCACCGGCACGAGGTGCCGCCCGACCTGCACGGCAACGACGAGGGCGGTCAGGACGAGCAGGATCTTGAGGCTCCACAAGAGCGCGCGCATGGTGGGCAATATACGACGCCCCGAGGCCGGACCCCAACACGCGCGACTCGCTGGCGCCTCGTGCGTCCCTGGTCTATGATTCGCCGCAATAAGCACTTGCGAGACCACTCGTCGATCCGGGCGTAGCCGGTCAGCAGGGTGGCGCAGCAGTCCAGCACCCAGGTTGGAGGTGGCGTGTTCGGATCTCCGGCGCGGGCAATCGTCCGCTTCCGCTACCTCATCATCGCCTTCTGGATCGCGGTGGCCGCGTTCGCGAGTCCGCGGGCCTCGCGCGTCCATGACGTGCTGGACGTCGAGGGCCGGTCCGTCCTCGAGACGGAATCCCGGCGTGCGTCCGAATGGCTCCGCCAGGAATTCCCCCAGCCGTTCACGCACTTCTTCGCCGTGACCGTCGAGGGACCCATCCCCATCGACAGCGCGCCGTACCGTGCCGCCATCAATGCCCTCGCCGCGGCCGCCGCGGCGGAACCGTACGTCGCGCGTGTGTTCTCGCCGCTCAACTCGTCGATCACGCAGTTCGTCAGCGACGACCGGCGGGCGGCGTTCCTCGTGGCCGCCGTGGACATGACGAGCGCCGACAGCTCGACGGACCTGACCCCCGCCTTCCGCGGCGCGGTCCATCGGGCCGCCGAACGACTGCCGAACCGGCGGGATTACCGCGTGAACGTGACGGGAGCACCGGCGCTGGATTTCGACGGGCGCACCGTGAGCAAGGAGGACGCCGACTGGGGCGAGGCGCGCGCCCTGCCACTGGCGGCCATCGTGCTCGTGGTGGCCTTCGGCGCGCTGGTCGCCGCGGCGCTCCCCATCATCGTGGGGGTGCTCGCGATCACGTGTGGCCTGGCGCTCGTGCACGTCGCCGCGGCGTTTCTGCCCATGTCGGTCTTCGTGCTCAACATCGTGACGATGATCGGCCTCGGGGTGGGCATCGACTACTCGTTGCTGGTGGTGACCCGGTTCCGTGAGGAATTGAACCGCGGTTTGCGGCGCCGAGACGCGGCCACCCGGACAATTCAGACCGCGGGGCGTGCGGTCGTCACCAGCGGGCTGACGGTGGTCGTCGGCTTCGCCAGCCTCTTTGTCGCCCCGGTGATGGAGACGCGCTCAGTGGCGATCGGCGGTGTCATCGTCGTGAGCGTCGCGGTACTTCTGTCCGTCACCCTGTTGCCCGCGGTACTGGCCATTCTCGGTCGCGCGATCGATGAGCCGCGCGGGCTCGCGCGGCGGCTGGCCTGGTATCACGCCCCGGCCGGATGGGAACGGTGGGCCCGGTGGCTGGGCAATCACCCTTGGCAGGCGCTGCTCATCGGTCTGGCGACGGCGGCGGTCATCATGTGGCCGCTGGGCGGCATCCGCATCGGCCTGCCGCGCGCGGGTTGGTTCCCGAGCGGCACCGAGTCGGCCGCCGGCGTGGAGACGCTGAACCGCGTGGGCGCCGCGGGTGTGCTTCAGCCGATCACGCTCGTCGTGCGCGCCCCGGAGGGCGAGAAGGTCGTGGGGACTCGGTATCTGCGGGGCCTCAAGCGGCTCGCGGATTCGGTCGCCGCCGACCCCCGCGTGGCCGATGTCCGCAGCGTCATCACGCTGGAACCCGGGATTTCGATGCTGCAGTACTCGCTGCTGTACAGCGACGTCGACCGGGCGCGACAGCGCTATCCCGAACTGCTCGACACCTTCCTCTCGCGCGACGCGCGCACGACGCGCATGACCGTGCTCCTCAGCGACACCACGTCCATCACCGGATCGATGGACGTGGTGCGGGGGATTCGCGGGATTCGCGATGCCGGCGTCCGCGGACTCGATTCGGTGGAAGTCCTGCTCCAGGGGTTCCAGGCTGCGAGCGTGGATCTGCAGGACGAGCTGCTGCGGCGGTTTCCCCTGCTCGTCGCCCTCGTCCTGGTCATCACCGCGATCGCGATGTTCGTCGCCTTCCAGTCGGTGCTGGTGCCGCTCAAGGCGGTCGTGATGAATTGCCTGTCGGTGGCGGGGGCGTTCGGACTGATCGTGCTGGTCTTCCAGCACGGCTTCGGCAGCGGGCTGTTCGGCCTGACCGGGCCGACCGAGGCCATTTTCGTGCTGGTGCCCGTGCTGGTCTTCGCGGTCGTGTTCGGGCTGAGCATGGACTACGAGGTGTTCCTCCTGGCCCGCATCAAGGAAGCGTTCGATCGGTCGGGCCGAAACAGCCAGGCCACCATGGAGGGCCTGAGCGCCACTGCCTCGGTCATCACGAGCGCGGCGGCGATCATGATCATCGTGTTCGGGACCTTCGCGTTTTCCCGAGTGTTGGCGGTGCAGCTGTTCGGCTTCGGACTCGCGGCCGCCGTGTTCCTGGACGCGACCCTGGTGCGCATGGTGCTCGTGCCGTCCTTCATGCACATCGCCGGACGCTGGAACTGGTGGCCCGGGGTGCGCACGATCCGCGAAGAGGCCCGGCCACCCAAGGACGGGGCGCGGGAGGAATAGTCGCCGGCGCCTCAGCGCTCCCGGCGGGTGCGGCCCGAGCCTTCACCCTCCGTCGGCCATCCCAACAGCGCCAGCAGCCGCCGGTTCCACAGCGCGACCACCTCTCCACCCGCCGCCGTGGCGCGCGCCACGAAGAGCATGCCGTCGAGTCCCACCGCCACGCCGCCGATCGCCCCACCGCCGATCGTCGATCGCCACACGAGTGCGCCCGTCGCCAGGGCTACCCCGCAGACCTCGCCGCCACACGGGACCAGCAGCACGTCGTCGCCAAGCAGCGTCGGCGCCCCGACGCCCAGCGCGGCGTCGCCGCCGCCGAGGGAGTCGGCCACCCAGCGGACGTCACCGGCGGCGCTGTAGGAGAGGAGTCCCGCCGGCGTCTGCACGACGATGACGCCATTCCGGTCCAGCACTGGGGAGGACGGCACGGTGCCCGCCGGGATCGCCGGGTCGGCGTCGCTGAACGCCCGGCTCCAGACGACGGCCCCGGCCGTATCCAGCACCGTGAGTCCGCTCTCGTGCGCCACGTAGACGCGGCCGCCCACCACCGCGGGGCTCGCGTGGCGGACCGGCCCCGGCAGCGCCACCGTCCAGCGCCGCTGGCCCGCCGCGCTCCACTTCGTGATCCGGCTCGAGTCCGCCGCTAGACGCCAGGGCGCATAGATGCTGCCGTCGGCGCCGATCGCCGGGGCGGTCGCCGGGGCGAGGGCGCCGGCCACCAGCGTGTCGCGCCACAGCACTGCGCCGAGGAGCGACACGCGGCTCAGCACGATGGCGTCGCCCCCCGCGCCCGATTCCACGGAGGTCACGAGCGTCGCTTCGTCGGCGGCGAGGGCCACGCCGCCCTCGGCGTCGCCGAACGCGAGCGCCCAGGCTGCGGACCCGTCCTGCGCCGTCCGATCCAGGCATCCGGCACCAACGGTGTGAGCGCTGGTGCCGATCACACTCGGGCCCAGCGCTCCCGCGCACCGGTTCTGCGCGCGCACCGTATCACCGGTCGCGCGCAGCACGACCAGCTGGCCCGCGGTCGTCGTCACATGCACACGATTGGAGTCGTCGATCGCGAGGTACCGGGTGGGGGCAGCCGCGAGTGGGCGGCGCCACTTCACGGTGCCGCGCGCGACGATCGTCACCTTGGTACTGTCGAGGAACTCCTCGTTGACCAGGCCAAGCACCCAGGCCTCACCGGTGGCTTTGGCGCGCACGGAGGCGGTCAGATCGGGCTGGGAACTGATATCGAGCAGCGTGGTGTCGGTGACGGCCCAGCGCATGGAGACCGGCGTGCCCGGACCCACGGAGTAGATGGCCCGGGCGCGGAAGATGGCCGATTCCATCACGATCAACGTCGTGTCGCCGTTGATCAGCTCCCCGTCGATGGCACGGGTCAGGTCCTCGAACGGCGACGTGGCACACGCACCGACGAGCGCGGCGGCGAGCAGGGTCGCGGGAGAGATGGCCAAGTGCCGTACCATGGCGTGGGCTCCGCAATCAGGGCCGACGGTAGGGGACCTTGGGCGCCGCCAGGGCGAGCGCCCGTGCAAGCCGATCGCGCCGCAGGTCCCAGTGCCAGGCATCTACCCGCTCCGCGGAGCGGGGGTCCTTGAGTGGCCGATACTGCAACCAGTGGGACGGCAGGTCGAGCAGTCCCCCGGCGTGCAGCAGCGCGCCGCGGTTGGCGGACACGAGGTGGGCCCACGGCTCCCCCGACAGCGAGAAGCGATGGAGCCACAGCCCGCCGTCGAGCGCGTACGCCACGCCGTCCCGCCAGAGCCCGAACTCGCGCCAGCCGCTCACGGCTTTGCGTCCATCCAGTTGTCGCCCTCGCTGACGTCCGCCACGAGCGGCACCCGGAGGCGCGCCGCGCCCTCCATGTGCTCGCGCACCAACGCCCGCACCCTTTGCACCTCGTCGTCGGGTGCCTCCAGCACGAGCTCGTCGTGCACCTGGAGCAGCAGGCCCGCACGCAGGCCCGCGTCCCGCAGGGCCTCCGCCAACCTGATCATCGCGATCTTGATGAGATCGGCCGCCGAACCCTGCATCGGCGAGTTCATCGCCGTCCGTTCGCCGAATGCGCGGACGTTCCGGTTGCGGTCCTGCAACTCCGGAATGTAGCGTCGCCGGCCGAACAGCGTTTCGACGAACCCCTGCGCCCTGGCGCGCTCGACCGTGTCGTCCAGAAACCGGCGGACCCCGGCAAACCGCTCGAAATACGTGGCGATGAACGCGCGCGCCTCGTCCTGGGAAATGCCCAGCTGCCCGCTCAGCGCGAAGGCGCCCTGCCCGTAGATCGTCGCGAAGTTGATCGTCTTCGCGCGCGCCCGCATCTCCGGCGTCACCGTCCCGACCGGCACATCGAAGATGATTGCCGCCGTCTCGCGGTGGATGTCACCGCCCCGCCCGAACGCGGTGATGAACGCCTTGTCCTCGGAGAGATGGGCCAGCACGCGCAGCTCGATCTGCGAGTAGTCCGCGACGACCAGCCGATGGCCAGGGGCGGCGACGAAGCAGCGGCGAATTTCTTCTCCGCGTGCCGTCCGCACAGGGATGTTTTGCAGATTCGGGTCGGCGGACGACAGCCGGCCCGTCGCCGCTCCGGCCTGGTTGAAGGTCGTGTGGATGCGGCCGGTGGCCGGGTTCACGCGCTGCGGCAGCACGTCCACGTAGGTCGACCGCAGCTTCGTGAGCTCGCGGTACTCGAGCAGCAGGGCCGGCGTCGTGAAGCCCATCTCGGCCAGCTGCGCGAGCACATCGGCATCCGTCGACGCGCCGGTCTTGGTCTTCTTGATGATCGGCAACTGGAGCTTTTCGAACAGCACGTGCCGCAGCTGTGGCGTGCTGTTGATGTTGAAGTCCATCCCGGCGTCGGCATGGATGCGCCGTTCGAGATCCTGCAGCTCTTCCCCGAAACGGCGGGACAGGGCCGCGAGCCCTTCGAGATCCACGGCAATGCCGCGCCACTCCATTTCCACCAGCACGCGGATTAGCGGGAGCTCGATCTCCCGCAGGAGCCCATCCAGCCCGGCGCTAGCGAGCTCGGGCTCCATGGCCGCGGCCAGTCGGTGGACCGCGCGTGTGGCCGCCGCCAACACCTGCCCGGCCTCTGCGGGCGCCACTTCCGGCGCCGGGCGCTCCGACCGCCCCCGGCCCAGCAGGTCGGCGGGCGTCGAGACCTGTTGGCCGAGGCGCTCGAGGGCCAGGACGTCCAGCGCGTAGCTGCGCTTGCCCGGCTCGAGCAGGAACCCCGCCACCATCGTGTCCCCCTCGACTCCCGCGAGGTCGACCGCGGCGCCACGCAGCGTGAGGCAGTCTGCCTTGACGTCATGGCCCAGCTTGGGCACCGCCGGATCGCTCAGCACGTCCCGGAGCGGTCGCAGCGCGGGGTCACTGAGCGGTGGCAGGTTCTCCGGATCGGTGGCGCCGAGCTCCGCCGGCGCCCGGTGGGCGAACGGGAAGTAGAAGCCCTGCGCCGTCCCCGCGAGGCAGAGCCCGACCAGTCGCGCGGAGCGCCGATCTGGCCCGTCGGCGAGCGTAGCGACCGCGATCGGCGCCTCGCGCCGCAGGGTGGCCACCACCGCGGGCAGCGACGCGGGGTCGGTGACGAGATCGCGCGTGGGCGGTGTCGGCGGTGCGGGTGCCGCGAGCTGCGGGATGAGCGAGTGGAACTCAAGCTCCGTGAAGAGCGCCGCCAGCGCCTCACGGTCCGGCGCGGCGGCGGCAAGCGCGGCCAGGTCGCCGCGCACCGGCACATCGCGCCGGATCGTGACCAGCTCACGGGAAAGGCGCGCGTTGTCGGCGTGGGCGAGCAGTGCTTCCCGCGGGCGCTTCCCGGTCACCTCGCTCGCGTGACCCAGGATGTTGTCGAGATCGCCGTACGCCTCGATCAGCGCCCGCGCCGTCTTGTCCCCCACCCCGCGGACGCCGGGCACGTTGTCGGACGCATCCCCCACGAGCGCGAGGTAGTCCACGACCCGTTCCGGGGGGACGCCGAGGCGCTCGGCGGCGTTGCTGGCATCCACCCACATCTCGTCCACGGCCGCCGGTCCGCCGCGCCCCGGGTTGAGCAGCGCGATGTGCGCCGAGACGAGTTGGTAGAAGTCCTTGTCGCCCGAAATGATGACCGCGTCCCACCCGTGATCGACCGCCCGCTGGGCCAACGTGCCGATGACATCGTCCGCTTCATACCCCTCCTCGGCGATGAGCGGCACGCGGAACGCCGTGAGGAGCTGTTCGACCCGCTCGATCGAGTGGTCGAACACCTCCTGGAGCTCGGGCTCGAGCTTCTCCCGCGTGGCCTTGTACTCGGGGAACACCTCGTGGCGAAACGAGGTCCCGGCGTCGTGGACCCAAGCGAGGTACTCGGGATGATGGGCGCGTACCAGGCGGAGGAGGAAGTTCGCGACGCCCCAGGCCACGGACGTGTTCTCGCCGTTGCTGGTGGTGAGGGGGCGGCCGATCATGGCGAAGAACGCCCGGTAGATCAGCGCGTATCCGTCGACGAGAAAGAGCCGTGGGCGCGCGGCGTGGGCCATCGTCGGAACAACTTAATCGCAACGCAAACGCCCCGCCTGCGCAGGACGGAGGCGGGGCGCGCACACTCCCGGGCGAAGCCCGGCGTCAGACCGATACGACGTTCTTGGCGTACAGGCCGCGGTCACGAGCTTCGACGTCGTACTCGACGTCCTGGCCCTCACGGAGGGTGCGGAACCCCTCCATCTGGATCACGGAGAAGTGGACGAACACGTCCTCCCCCGTGTCCTGTGCGATAAACCCGTAGCCCTTGGCGTCGTTGAACCACTTCACCGTCCCCCGCATCGCTCCGGCCTCCTGGAAGGTGACGACGGGCTATTGTGGCATCGCGACTCGCCGCGTGTCAAGCGTGCCCGGCGACGGCTTCAGGGGTCCGTCGCCGGCGGGTACAGGGCGCGGTAGATCGTGCGGTGACGGAGCACGGACCGGACATATCCCTGCGTCTCGGGGTAACTGATTTCCTCGACGAAGCGTACGGGGTCGGCGGCCGGCGTGCGCCGGAGCCAGCGGCTCACCGGCGTCCCTCCCGCGTTGTACGCCGCCAGTGCCGGCACGGTGGCGCCGCCGTAGCGCCGGAGGAGGCCCGCCAGATGCGTCGCGCCCAGGTGGATGTTGGCATCGGCCACGGTGGCCATGCCGTCGGCCCACGGGACGGCGAGCCGCCGTGCCACCTCGCGCGCCGTGGCGGGCATGAGTTGCATGTAGCCCTGGGCTCCCGTCCGGGATCGGGCCGTCGCCAGAAACCACGATTCCTGGCGAATCAGTCCGGCGACGAGGTACGGATCGAGGTCGGCTTTCGCCGCTTCCGCCTCCACGAGCTCCCGATCGGGCCAGGGGTAGATCGCCCGCAAGACGCGCGGGTGATTGAACGTCAGCTGGCCCGCCGCGCGCCAGCCGAGCCGGATGGCGAGGTTCGCGCGTCCCTGGGTGACGAGGCCATCCGCGACATCGAGCATCGTGTCGGGGTCGTTCCACGCCCGCTCGAGCATGTCGCCGAGCAACAGTCCGGCTTCGGATTCCAGTCCCGCCGCGTCGAGCAGGGCGAGCTGCTCGAGCACGGCGCGGGCCGCCGGGGCCGGGGTCCGCGGCAGCGGCGGCGCGACGGTGGGCGCGGGCAACTGGAGCAGTGCCCGGGCTACCACGCCGTAGTATCCCAACGAATCGGCGCGGGCGACCGATGCCAGCGCCTCGCGTCCGCCCGGGTCTCGGGCGGCGATGCGGAGCCGCGCGCGATGGAAGCGCGCCGCCATCGCCTCCCCTCCGCCCGCGGCAATCTCGGCATCGTACTGGCGTTGCGCGCCGGCCGAGTCCGCGGCAGCGAGCGCCGCGCGGGCCAGCCGGAGCCGCGCGCGCGACGCGTACTCGTGGGCCGGCCACCTGCGCGCCACGGCCTCGAGCACGCCGTCGCTGCCGGTCAGGTCGCCGGCCAGGTAGAGCGCGCCCGGCGCAGCGGGATCATCGGGATGTGCGTCGGCGAACGCCCGAAGGGCGCGATCCGCATCAGCGCGCGCGCCGAGTCGGAGCAGGGCGCGGGCGCGGGGGAACTCCCCGGCCCGGCCGGCCAGCGCATACGCGCCGAGCGACTCCCGGCGCCGCCCCGCGCGCTCGAGCCATTCACCCCAGGCCAGGAGCGTCTCCACGGTGCTGTCGCCCGCGCTGACCGCCGCAGCGGCGGCGTCCACCGCGGTGCGCCACTCCCCGCGGCGTGCGGCAGCGCGGGCCAGCGCCACCCACTCCCCTTCATCGCGCGGAGCGAGGTGCTCGCGCCAGAGTGTCAGCGCAATGCGCAGGTCGGCGGTATCCGTCCCGGCGAGCGCCGCGCGGGCATACGCGCGGGCCGCCGCGGAGTCCCGGCGGGCGAGGGCGAGCTCTGCGGCGCGGGCGGGTTGTCCGGCGCGCGCGAGATGGCGCTCGGCCCCCGCCATGTCGCCCATCTCCAGGCGGACGCGTGCCCGGATTGCGTCGGCGACGCCGGCCGCGATCGCCGGGACGTACGTCAACAGCGCCTCCACCTGGGCACTGTCCGACCGGACACTCGCTTCCCGTAGAGCGAGCCACCCCGCGAGCTCGGGCAGCAGGGCGCGGGCCCGCTCGTAATAGCGCGCCGCACTGTCGTTCTGGCCGTCGGCGTCGAATTGCGCCGCCGCGCGGGCGGCGAGCACGCCGGCCATCCGCCCAGCCGCCAGCGCACTCGCATCGGCAAACGCCCGCGCAGCGCGGCGCGAACGACCTTCCCGCACCGCCACCATGCCCCCGAGGGCGAGCCGCGTCGTCGCGTCGAACTGCTGCTCGTGACGCTCCAGGAGGAGACGGGCCTGCGCCGTGCGACCGATGGCCAGTTCGGCCACCACGGCTTCCGCCGGCGCCGGGCGGAGCCCGGCCGGCGTGCCTGCGGCGCGCCACGCCTGCGCGACGTGCCACGGCTCCGTCACCCGCCAGGGCCACACCGCGCCGTCCTGGGCGGAGACGGCAGCGGCTCGGAGCATCAGCAGGGCTCCAACCACGACGCGCACCCAGGTGTTCAGTTGCGGCTCCGGATGCTGTTCAGCACGCGCTGATACTCCGCGCGCGACGTCGGGGTGAGACGGAAGCGGCCGAAGCCCGTGTCGTCCACGAAATCGAGGGTGAGCCGCTGGCCCAGATAGTTCCAGCGGACGATGCGGCGCGTGCCTTGGAGGTCGGAACTGGAGTCGAAGATCTCGTCCGGCTCGCCGAGCGTGATAAACACCTCACCCCGGTCGGTCAGCCAGCCCGCGTCTCCGGTCTCGCGGAAGCGGGCATTCGCCTCTTGGACGCGGCGGAAGTAGAGCTCCAGGGCCTCGTTCTGCGGGGTGAGGGGGTTGGGATCGGTCGCCCGCCAGAAGGTCCGCCAGAGGGCGGGCCGCTCCACCGGATCGGCGGCGCGCATCTCGCCGATGGCCCGGTCCTGTCCGAAATACCGCAGCAGCGACAGCACTTCATCGAAGTTGGTGATCGCCCACTGCTCCGAGAAGCTCACCAGCGCCGCGGCAACCCGGGAGGAGTCCTGCGTGGCCTCGACGCGGGCAACGGCGCGAAGCTCGCCGACCGGCAACTGGTCGGGACTGAGCGTGACCACCGCCGCGCCCAGTTGCGGCGTCCCCGCGAGGGCCACCTCGCCCGACCACACTTCGCGGCCGCCGTCGACCGTCACCCGCACGGCCACCGGCGTCCCCGCCGGATACCCGTAGCCCTCGAGATACAGCCGGAGGGTATCGAGGCCGAAGGGCACCGTGGCGCGCGGGTTCAGCAAGACCCGCGGGGCCTCGGTTCGCGCCCCGCGCGGCTCCACGCGATAGACGGCAACGACGTCGGAGAGTCCGCGGGGACCCACGCGCGGCACGCCGATCTGGCGCTCGGCACGACCCACGGACGTACCGTATTCGTCTCGCACCGTCACGACCGCATCGTACGCCCCCGGCGGGACCTGAAGGAACTGCTGGAAGATCACGCTCTCGTCTGCGCGGCGCGCCTCGTCTCGGGACGCGACCCGGACGGTTTCTTCGGAGACGGCCCGGGCGAGGACACTGCCGGCCCGCCGGAGCACGACCTCCGCCTGGTAGCGCGCTTCCAGGGCCTGTCCGGCCTGCCGGAACGACAAGGCACTGTTCGCCATGGAGAGCCCGAACAGCGCCAGCGTGGTGTCGGGCGACGACGTCGCCAGGTACTGCAGGCTCGCGACGAACGGCAGGGGGGGACCCGCCGCGAAGAAGCCCATCCGGGTGTATAGCGCCGCCGGATTGAACAACTGCGGCACAACGACCGACGGGTCGGGCCGTGTGTCACTGCCCACACGCTGCCATTGGCAGGCCGCGGTAGCGGCGACCGTCACGAGCGTGGGTGCGAGCGCGGCGCGCCGAAGGAGGGGGCCCATGCTGGTATCTAAGCCCCCGACTTGCAGGAGTTCAAGACCGGGCAGTAGTTTCGGGCGCCATGCCCGCTGAGAACCTCGCCGGTCGCACGATTGCGACGTACCGCCTCCTCGAGCGCATCGGGGAAGGCGGGACGGCCACCGTCTATCGCGCCGAACACCCCGAGCGCGGCCAGTGCGCCGTGAAGATCCTCCGGCAGCGCTCGCGGTCCGATCCCGTGGCCGTGAAGCGCTTCTTGCGGGAAGCGGGCTACGGGGCCCGGGTCCAGCACGCCAACGTCGTTTCCACGTACGAGTATGGGGAGGAGGACAGCCTCTACTACCTCGCGCTGGAATGGGCGGAGGGGGAGTCGCTTGCCGACTACGCGCAGCGCAACGGCCCCCTCGCGCCGGGGGTCGTGGCGCCGATCATCAGCCAACTCGCCGGCGCCCTGGCGGCCGCGCACGCCGAGGGCATCATCCATCGGGACCTCAAGCCCGAGAACATCATCTACGATCCCGCCAGCGGGGTGGTCAAGCTGCTCGACTTCGGCATCGCGCGGGACCAGCAGCAGCCGGAGCAGGAACGCCTCACGCGCACCGGGTTCTTCGTGGGCAGCCTCAATTACGTCGCCCCGGAGGCGCTCTCGGGCGCGCTGGTGGACGAAGCGGCGGACATCTACAGCCTCGCGACGATCGCGTACTTCCTGCTCACCAAGGAACATCCGTACGCCGGCCGCTCGCCGCGCGAGGTCTTCCAGGCGCTGCTCACCGAGCCGCCGGCGCCGCTGCGGACCACTCCGGCCGGGAGCCGGTTGTCTCCCGCCATCGAGGCCGTCGTAATGAAGGCGCTCTCCCGCGAGCCCGCCGAACGGCATCCTGCGGTGGAGGCCTTCGCCGCGGAGCTCGCGCGGGCCGCTCGCGACGGGCCGGCGGCGGCGGCGGCGTCCGAGTCACCGCCGGCCGCCGGGGGCCTGCTCGGGTCGCTCCGCTCGCTGCTCGGGCGGAAGCCACCCGCCTCGTGACGACCCCGACCCCCGCACGGACCGAGTTGATCGCCCTGCTACGCGAACGCTCGTTCCGTCGGGGGACGTTCACCCTCGCGTCCGGGCGCCGTTCGTCCTACTACGTCGACGCCCGCCTCACCACGATGTCCGCCCACGGTCTGTCGCTCGTGGGTACGCTGGGACTGGAGGCCATCCGAACGGCGGGCTGGACTCCGTCACTGGTCGGTGGGCTGACGCTCGGCGCGGATCCGGTGGCGTATGCGATCGCCGCCGCCAGCGACCGCGCCCCGCCGACGATCGACGGCTTCACGGTGCGCAAGGAAGCCAAGGCGCACGGGACCGGACGCCGCCTCGAGGGCCCGTTCCGGTCCGGCGCGACGGTCGTGGTGGTCGAGGACGTGATCACGACCGGCGGTTCCGCCCTGGCCGCAATCACGGCGGTCACCGAAGCGGGCGGCCAGGTCGTGGGCGTGCTCGCGGTGGTAGACCGTGAGGAGGGTGGCCGCCAGGCCATCGAGGCCGCCGGGTACCCCGTGATCGCGCTCGTTCGGCTCCCCGACCTCTCCGGCGACTGAGCCGCGAGCCCGCCCGGGCGGGCTACGTGCCGCGTCCGACTGCCGCCACCCCGTTGTGGTTCAAAGGATGGAAGGCGCGCAGCGTCGCCCGGTACGGGGTGAACAGCCGCTCGCAGAGCCCCTCGATGGCGGATACGAGGCTGGTGCGGCGTCGGAACTCGGACGCGGTGAGCCCCGTGACGGCACGAAGGTGTCGGCCGAAGCTCTGCGGCGACGAATACTCGAGCCGATAGGCGACGTCCGACACCGAGAGGCCGCGCATCTCCAGCAACGCCGCCACATAGGTCAGGCGAACGTGCGCGAGATACTGTTTGGGTGACGGCAACCGGGCACGGAAGAACCGTGACATGAACGTGCTCGGTTGCAGTCCGAAGTGCCGACACAGACCTCGCACCGTCGGGACGCTTGGCGCGAGACGAACCAGCGACTGGAAACAGAGCCGGCAGTCGTCGGGCGCCTCGTCGAGCTCCGGGATGACGCGGGCCAGAATGGCCGCCGCCGCCGGCGAGTTGGGACGCGCCAGCAGCTCGCGCAGGGTCGTCCAGCCCTCCCGTTGGCTCAGATCGAGCACCCGGCGCACGCCTGAGGCGCCAAGGTCGAGCAGCCGTTCGGTCGACCGGGGATCGTGGCGCGACACCACGGCCAGCGTGGACACGGCGGGGAACCCGTGGACGAGGCTCGCGACGCTCGGGACCTGATCCCGCGGGACAAACCCGGCTGAGAGCAGCACGGCGTCGACCGGGCGCTCGCGCACGGCCCGGATCACCTCCGCGACGGACTCCGTGTGGATGGTCCGGAACTTCCCCCCGGCGGCGGCATCGACACGCGGACGGCTCGGGGGTTCGAGCACCGTGGCGATCGTAGGGGTCCTTGGGGCAATCTGCATACGCACAACTCCTGTGGCATCCTGCGCGCAGGCTGCCACCCGTGGCTCAACCTGCCGTCAACCCCCTGTCCGTGCGGCTGAATGCCGGGTGCCGCCATCGCTGGGCGGCACATTTGCGTGCGAGCGCTAGGCACGACCCTCGGCACCGGCTATCTTCCCGGTGGAGGAGACCGGCGGGGTGTCACGGTCGCAGCCGTTTCCCACGGGAATCGGTTGAGGAAAGTCCGAGCTCCACAGGGTTGGCTGCCAGGTAACGCCTGGGCGCCGTAAGGCGACGGACAGGGCCACAGAAAACAAACCGCCCGCCTCGTGCGGGTAAGGGTGAAACGGTGGGGTAAGAGCCCACCGCACGCCTGGTAACAGCGCGTGGCACGGCAACCCCCAGCCGGAGCAAGGCCAAATAGGCGGCGATGGTCCGACCCGGACCGCCTGAGCCGCGGGTAGGCCGCTAGAGGTGCCGGGCGACCGGCATCCCAGAGAGATGACCGTTGCGCCCTTCGGGGCGAACAGAACTCGGCTTACGGCCCCGCCGGTCACCCTCCGTATCGCATCTTGCTCGGCGATCGCCAAGCTCCCTCGTCGCGGCGTTTCCTTCCGCCGCCCCGGACCGCCATGCGCCCACGAACCCCATCCGTGCTCCTCCTGCTCACCGCCTGTGCCGGCACGCAGCCCGGCGTCACGCCCCTGCCCCCACGCCCGGCGGTGCTCACGTATGGCCCCTGGACCGGACGATACGTCTTCGTTCGGCACCGCCACGTCGAGCAGGTGTTTCAGGGTCAGCCGCTCGTGACCGACTTGACGAGCCACCTGTGGCTCTCGGTCACGACGTCCGTCGGCGACCCGGGGCTCCGACTGGAACTCGTGGTGGACTCGGCACGCGTGCGCGGCTCGGGGCTCGCACCCGGCAGTGCGGAAGGCGCGCGCGGCCGGCGCTTCGAAGCGGACCTGTACCCCGACGGCCGGCTCGAGCACGTGGTCCGACCGTCCGTCGCCAACCCGCTCATCGATCAGCTGGCGTTCGACCTCGTGGACCTGCTGCCCCTGTTGCCCCCTGGCGGGGCCCGATCGGCCGCCACGTGGACGGATACCACGCGCAGCTCGGGCGCCCTGCAGGACATGACCCTCTCCATCCAGTCGGTCAACACGCGAAGCACGGCGGACTGGTCCGCCATTGATGGGGGGCAGGGTCTCGAATTCAATACGGCCGCCCGATTCACCGTCACGGGACGTGGCGAACAGGCCGGTCAGCCGTTCACGCTCTCCGGCGAGGGGCAGGGCCACGCGCAGCACTGGCTCGGTGCGGGCGGGCGGCTGCTCCGCCTGATTCGCGGGGATTCCACACGGATTGACGTGGACCTGCCGGGCGTCGGTCTCATCATTCCCGTCATGCAGCAAACGACCGACACCGTGCGGGCGGTCCTGTGAGGCGGGCCCTTCCGTTCGCCCTGGGCCTGCTGCTCCTCGGCCTGGGCGCGCCCGTGCATGCCCAATACCGCACACCCCGATCGGCGGACTACCTGTTCGCCACGACCGCCTCCGGCGCGCGGGCCATCTGGGTGAACCCGGCGGCTCTGGGTACGGTCTTCGAAGCGTCGGTCATGATCGAGGCCATGGTGGAGCGCAACGGGGCCGGGGACTATCCGCTCGCGCAGTACACCTTTGGCTTCAACAGCCGCGGCGTCGCCTTTGGCTTCCGGCGCGACCGGTTCCCCAACGACGGCGCGGGCAACACGTGGCGGTTCGGGTTTGGCCGCGCCCTCGGGCGCGTGTCGATCGGCGCGGCAGCCAGCATCTACAGCGGCACGGAGCGGAAACAGGACGTCGACGTCGGCATCCGGTACCTGGTGACCCGCGGTCTCGACGTCGCGCTGGGTGTGGAGCATATCGGCCAGCCTACGGTCCGCGACTCGGCACTCCGGTTCGCCGGCACGGCCGGCATTGGCTGGCGGCCGGTGGCGCCGCTCACCCTGGAAGTCGCGGCCCGCGGCGCCGACGGCGCCGGCACCCAGGGCTGGCTGTTCGCCTACCGCGCGGGAGTGTCGCTGGAGACCCGCGGGCGGCTGGCGCTCGGGCTGCGGGCGCTCGTGGACCTTGACGACGCCTTCCACATTGACCGGCTCGTCGCCGCCATCTCGATCGGCGGCCCGTACCGCGGCATCCTCGTCGGGAGCGGCGCCAAACGCGCCGGCGACACCCGCCTCGAAACGCTGAGTGTCACCGGCGTGGCCAGCCACGACTTTCGCTGAGATCGCGGATCAGTCCACGAGACGCAGGGGCATCACCAAGCAGAGATACGAGGCCGGGTCGTCCCAGCCCGACGGCTCCAAAGTCGCGGCGCGCTCCGGCGCTTTCATCGTGATCCGCACGTCGTCGGTCGGCATGAACTTGAGGATCTCGAGCAGGTAGTTTGCATTGAAGCCGATTTCAAGCGGCTCGCCGTCGTAACTGGCCGCCATCTCGTCGTTCGCCTCGCCGAGATCGGGCGTGCTCACCGTGAACTTGAGTGTTCCACCACTGAATGCCAGCCGCACCCGGTGCGTCTGGTCGCTGGCCACTACCCCGACCCGCCGCAGCGTGGCTGCCAAGGCCTGCTTGTCCACAACGGCCACCCGATCGTTGTCGCGCGGAATGACCTGCTCGTAATTGGGGTAGGGGCCCTCGATCAGTCGCGTGTAGACGTAGGTCTGGCCGCTGCGGAAGCCCAGATGATTCTCGCTTTTCGCGATCTGAATCTCGTCGGCGGCGCCGAACAGCCGTCGGATCTGCTCCAGCGCCTTTGGGGGAACGATGAAGTCGGCTGCCTGTCGGCCACCCGAGGCCGGAACGTCCATCCGCGCCAGGCGGTGCCCGTTGGTGGCAACCATCCGCATCTGATCCTTCCGGAGCTCCCACAGCACCCCGTTCAGGATCGGGCGGCTTTCCTCGGTGGAGGCCGCGAAGGCAACATGGCCAATGAGCTTCTGCAGGTCTCCGGATGCGGCCGTCCAAGCATTCTCGAAGCGGACCGGCGGAAAACTCGGGAATTCATCCCGCGGAATGCCCAGCAGCTTGAACCGCGAGCGGCCGCACTCGAGGCTTACCCGTTGCTCGCTGGCAGCGGTCAGCCGGACCGCGGCACTCGGGAGCTCACGCACGATCTCCACCAGCTTCTTAGCCGGCAGCGTGACCGCTCCTTCGGCATCCACCTCGGCCGGGACGAGCGTACTCACCGCAATATCCAAGTCCGTACCGGAGAGCCGAATGCCATCCGGCACCGCTTCGACCAGGATATTCGAGAGAACCGGCAGCGTCGTCTTGGTCGGGACGCTCGCGGCCACCGCCACCAGGCCTTCCTGGAGCTTCTCCCTCGTGATCGTGAACTTCATGGTGTCCTTGCTCGAGGTGGATATCTATAATACTGCTAGCCTAAGTATAGAACTCTAGTAGTCGTAGTAGGGTCTCTGGAAACCTTGAGAGACCCGCTAACTCGTTGTGGCACCACCTACCCGCCGCCGCCCCACCTGTGCAATCCCGTGGATGCCTTGTGGAGCGTTTGTGTGCTCCGCTCCCACTCCCCACGTTCCCACAGGTCCCCCGCAGGTCGGTGTGGGTACTTCGAGGCTATGGCGCGGATAACTCGCGCCGTGCCATTTCGACCCGCTCACGAAACTGCCGGTCCCGCTCCATGTCCCGCTCGACCTTCCCAAGGCTGTGAATCACGGTCGAGTGATCCCGTCCGCCAAAGGCCTGGCCGATCTCGACAAGCTGCATGCCTAACAGGTCCCGTGCCAGGAACATGGCGACCTGACGCGGCACCGTCAGGGTCCTGGTCCGGGCCTTCGACCGGAGGCCCTCCGGGGTGACTCCCCAGCGCCGTGCCACGACCTCCTGCACCCGCGCCACGCTCGGGACGCCCCGCCCCCCGTCCGCGACGCCGTCCTCCTGGCGGATCTTGTCTGACAGGGCCTCCCGGGCCAACTCGATGGAGATTTCCCGGTGTTTGAGGGAGGCGAACAGCAGCAACTTGATGATGCAGCCTTCGAGCTCGCGCACCGAGCTGCGCACATGCTCGGCGATGAACCGTAGTACATCGTCGGGGATGGTGAGCTCGAGGTGGTCCTGCTCCGCCTTCTTTCGCAAGATGGCGATGCGGTGCTCCAAGTCGGGCTGTCCGATATCCGCCACCATGCCCCACTCGAAGCGGCTCACGAGCCTGGACTCGAGGCCCGGGATCTCCTTGGGAGGACGGTCGGACGTGAGCACGATCTGCTTGCCGGCTTCGTGCAGCGCGTTGAACGTGTGGAAGAACTCTTCCTGCGTCATTTCCTTACCTTCGAGGAAGTGCACGTCGTCCACGAGGAAGATGTCCACTTCGTTTCGATAATGGCGCCGGAAATCGGGCATCGTCCGGCCGTGGATGCCTTCGATCACCTCGTTGATGAACTGCTCGGCTCCCATGTAGGCGACCCGCGTGCCCGAGGCCCGCTTGATCACCGCATGGGCGATGGCCTGCATGAGGTGCGTCTTCCCGAGCCCCGTAGCGCCGTAGATGAAGAGCGGGTTGTAGGTCTTCCCCGGGGCTTCCGCGACGGCATACGCGGCCGCCGCGGCGAGCTCGTTGGACTTGCCGATGACGAACGTGTCGAAGATGTAGCGCTCATTGAGCGGCGTAGCCCGGCGCGCGGCGGTTCGTGGCTCATCGGTGCCTGCCGTGGGCACGAAGAAGTCCATCTGCGGCCGGGCGGCACGCTCTTCCTGAACCTCGAACACGACGTCCAGGGGTTCCCCGAACAGCTGTGCCGCGAGCCGCGTGAGCAACGGCCCGTGTTTGGAGACGTTCCACTCGACCGCGAACTGATCGGGCGCCGCGAGCGTGAGGCGTCCCTCGCCGAGGGACATCGGCCGCGCGGGCTCCAACCAGGTCTTGATGGTGGCGTCGGGCAACTCGCGCCGAGCCTCGGAAAGCAGGCGCGTCCACGCCTCTTTGGCGGACAAGTCCATTCGCGTGTGCTACACAGGGTGGGTGGTGCAACAAGGGCGACCGATGTTAACGCGGCGCATGTGGAAAAGTCAACCTTGACCCTCATCCCTGGCACGCATAGGTTACTTGGCTCAACATGAGGACATCTAATGCAACCGACGTACCGGCCGCGGAATACGCGGCGTATCCGCAAGCACGGCTTCCGCGCGCGCATGAAGACGCGGTGGGGACGTGAGGTGCTGAGCCGGCGGCGCAAGAAAGGCCGCAAGCGGCTCACTGTTCGCCTGCCCTCGAAGCACGGAGCGGCCTGACGTCCGAAGGCCTGCCCCGGCCTTGGCGTCTCGCACGCGCATCGGAGTTCGAGGCGGTGATGGCCGGAGGAGCCCGCCGCCGTACGGGACGGCTCGACATCTACTGGCGGCCCAACGACCTTGGGCATCCCCGGCTGGGGGTGATCGCGCCGCGCCACGGCCAGACAGCCGTCGCCCGCAACCGCTTGCGCCGTCGCCTTCGGGAACACCTGCGGCGCCGCCTCCTGCCGACGCTCCCGTCCCTCGACCTCGTCGTTCGCGCGCGCTTCGCGGCCTACGCCGCCTCGCCGACCGAGCTGACCGCCGATCTCGACACATGGCACGCGCGCTTGTTCCGCTGACGTTGTGGCCGCGCCGACTGGTCGCGGGGCTGATCCGCGTCTACCAGGTGGCCGCGTCCCCGTTCCCGTCGCCCTGTCGCTTTACCCCCACGTGCTCGTCGTACGCCCTCGACGCGGTGCGCCGCTACGGCGCTGCCCGCGGGACGTGGCTGGGGGTGCGGCGTGTGCTACGCTGCCACCCGTTCGGCGGCGGCGGCCTCGACCCCGTTCCCTAGCGTTTCATGGACCGCCGCCTGCTGTTCGCCATCGGCCTGATGCTGCTCGTGGCCATCCTGCCCTCGGTGCTGTGGCCGCCCGAGCGGCCGGTCGTTGCGCCGGCCGACAGCGCGACGGCGGTGCCGGAATCGGCCACGGGGCCTGTGCCGGTGGAGCAGCGTGCACCCGCGATGCCACCGGCCCTGGTGCCGGTCACGCCGCAGGAGCAGCCGGTGCGGCAGCCGGGCACGCAGCCGCCGCCGGACAGCACGCCCGAGCGCAGGGTGCTGGTGGAAAGCGAGTTGTATCGCCTGGAGTTCTCCACCCGCGGGGCGCGGCTGGTGGGGACGACGCTCCGGCCGTATCGCGCGATTTCCCCGAGTGACAGCGGGCCTGCGCAGCTGCTCCCGCCCGACACGCGATTCCTCGCCTACGCGTTCGTCGCTGCCGGCGACACGCTGCACCTGGCCGACTGGCCCTTCACCCCCGACCGGGAGCGCGTCACCGTGGGGGCCGGCGGAGCCGAGTTGCGTTGGGTCGGCCAGTGGAACGGACGCGAGGCCCGGCTCACGTACCGCTTTCGCCCGGAGACCTATCGGTTCGAGGTCGAGGGTGAGATCGCCGGGCGGCCGGAAGGGTTCGTCACCATCGGCCTCGGCCCGCGGCTACGCAGCATCGACGGCGACACGGTGGCCGATATCCGGTCCTACGGAATCGTGACCAAGGCCCGCCGGACGGAGCGGGTCGACTTCCGGTCAATCGACCCCGGCGAGGTGCGCGAATTCGCCGGCCCGTTCGAGTGGGTCGCGATCAAGTCGAAGTACTTCGTCGCGGCTGTCCTGGCGCTCGAAGCCGACGGTCCGCGTCTCGGTGGCGCCCGCGCCACCGGTGGCCCGAAGCCCGGGAAATACGAGACGCACGTGGACGTCACGGCGACCCTGCCCGCCGCGGATGGGCGGTTCCGCCACAGCGTGTATGTCGGACCGCAGGAATACCGCCGGCTCAAGGAGCTCGGCCACGATCTCGAAGACGTGAATCCCTACGGCTGGATCTTCCGCCCGATTATCCGGCCGTTCGCCAACTTCATCGTGCTGATCCTGCTGTGGATGCACGAAACACTGAGCCTCGGGTATGGCTGGGTCCTGATCCTGTTCGGCCTGCTGGTCCGCGGGCTTCTCTGGCCCCTCAACCAGAAGGCGATGCGCTCCTCGACCGCCATGCAGGTCGTGCAGCCGGAGGTGAAGGCGATTCAGGACCGGTATCAGGGCCGTAAGGACCCGAAGGACGCGCAGCGGATGCAGCAGGAGATCATGGCGGTCTACAAGGAACACGGGGTGAACCCGCTGGGCGGGTGCCTCCCGATGCTGCTGCCGATGCCGGTACTCTTCGCCCTGTTCTTCGTGTTCGCCAACACGATCGAGTTCCGGGGCGTGCCCTTTCTGTGGCTGCCCGACCTGTCCCGTCCGGATCCGATCTACGTCATCCCGCTGCTGATGGGCGCGTCGATGTTCGCTCTGACCTGGATCGGCCAGCGCGGACTGCCGGCGAATCCGCAGGCGAAGATGATGATGTATGTGATGCCCCCGATGTTCACGTTCCTGTTCCTGAACTTTTCCTCGGGCCTCAACCTGTACTACGCGGTGAGCAACATCGCGAGCCTGCCCCAGCAGTGGCTCATCTCCAAAGAGCGGCGGAAGAAGCTCGGCGACCGGAAACCGCCCAAACCGCCCAAGGGTTAGTTCGGCGGCCGCGTGCCGCCGCCTGCGCCCATGCTGTCTGACACCATTGCCGCGCTCGCGACAGCGCCCGGCCGCGCCGCGATCGCGCTGATCCGCGTGTCTGGCCGCGACGCGTTCGGCGTGGCGGCGCGCGTGCTGCGCCCGTTCGACGGGGGACAGCCGCGTCGGGCGCGGCGGAGCCAGGCGGTCGCCGGGGAGGCGCACGACCCACTCGACGACGTGCTGTACGCGGTGTTTCCCGCGCCGGCCTCGTACACGGGCGAGGACATGGTGGAGATCACCACCCACGGTGGTCTCTTGGTCCCGGGCGAGGTGTTGGGCGCCCTGCTGGCGGCGGGAGCGCGGCCGGCCGCGCCGGGAGAATTCACGCGGCGGGCCCTGGCCAACGGGAAACTCGATCTGCTCCAGGCCGAGGCGATCGCCGACCTGGTCGACGCGACGGCGCCGGCGCAGCGTCGCGCGGCGCTGCAGCAGCTCGATCGGGGACTGTCGGCACGACTCGGCGGCCTGCGGGACGAAGTGCTGGCGCTCGAGGCGCTGCTCAGCTACGACCTCGACTTCCCGGAAGAGGACAGCGGCCCCGTAGCGCCCGCCCGCGTCGACGCCGCACTCGTGACGGTGCGCGCGGCCGTGGGCGACCTGCTGGCGACTGCGGCGGACGGCGAGCGGCTCCGCGAAGGGGCGCTGTGCGTGATCGCGGGACGACCCAACACCGGGAAATCCTCCCTGTTCAACGCGCTGCTGGGACGAGAGCGCGCCATCGTCACTGACCGACCGGGGACCACGCGGGACGCGATCGAGGCGCCGGCGACGTGCGACGGATTCCCGTTCCGCCTGGTCGATACCGCCGGCTTGCGCGACAGCGACGACCTGGTCGAGCGGCTTGGCATCGAGGTGAGCTGGCGCTATCTCGCGGCGGCCGACGTCGTGCTGCTGTGCGTCGAAGCGGGCCGCCCGCTGGTGGGGGAGGAGCGACTCTTCCTGGACGCGCTCCAGTCACCGGCGCTGCTGGTCCGCACCAAGGGGGATCTGGAGGCGTCCGCCCCCGCCGACCCCGCGGAGTTGCGCGTATCCGCGTTGCGCGGCGACGGCCTTCCCGCGCTTCGCGAGCGGCTCGCCGGACTGGCCTTTGCCACGTTGGCGACGCACGCCGATCTCGCGCCGGTGATCACGCGCGAGCGACATCGGGTGGCGTTGGCGCGTGCCCTCGCGGAGCTCGAGGCGTTCGCCGCCGCGCGCGCGTCCGGCCTGGAGCCGGTCGTGGCCACGACGTACCTGCGCGCGGCGGTGACGGCGCTCGAAGACGTGATCGGGGTCGTGACGGGCGAGGACGTGCTCGACCGCGTGTTTGCGTCGTTCTGCGTCGGAAAGTGACGGGGATCGCGGCGCGCTAGTCGGCCGGCTCCGTGCCGACGGCGATGCGCCAGACCTCGTCGGCCAGCCATTCCAGCCGATGTTGGGCGTAGTCGATCTCGTGCGGGGCCATCGTGGGCATCGTGCGGGCGATCACCCGCACGTGCTGGACGAGCTCGTCGAGCGCCTCGCGCAGGGCGTGCTGCGACCGCCGGTCGAGCGCACCGGGCTGGCGGCCGGACTTCTGGGGGGACTTGGGGGTCATGCCGTCTGCATGTCCGACGCGCGCTCGTCGAGTTCGAGCACGGCGGGCGCCGAAAGCCGCAGGGCCGCGGCGATACCGCGCTCCCCCACGGCCGCCTCACTCATTCGCCACCCGAGATAGTAGCCCGCCCGCTCGGGGATCACCTTGCCCGCCACCAGACGCTGGGCGGGACTCATCCCGCCCGAGAGGTAGCGCAGCCGCAGGCCCAGCCCGGTTTGATCCAGCTCCGCCGCGATGGTGCGCCGCAGAAACGCGTCGAGCTCACGCAGGCGGCGATACTGGCGGCGGCTGTAGCCGAGGTAATCCCACGCCTCGAACGCCGGCGCGACCTCGCGAGCAGCATGGACGGCCAGCCCCTCGTTGACGAGCAGTTCCCGCAGCGTCGCGCGGCTGCCGCTCTCCCAGTAATCGTAGGTGCCAGCGGTGTCCGCGATGATGTGCGCCAACTCGCTCTCGCTGGCGGGAGACGTGTACCGGACGGTGTGGGCGACCTCGTGGGCGATCCAGAGGGGGATCAAGCCCGGATCCAGGCCCAGGCCGTACGTCTCGGGATTGGGGCGACCCGTGAAGTGCTCGACGCAGATGAACGCCGCGCCGCGGCCGTTCACGACGAGCTCGCCGGCGTTGGCGGCCCCGACCCCGACCATCAGGTACAGATCGATGGGGCGGTCGAGTTCGAACACCTCCTCACAGGCCCGGAGCGTCTCTTCGGCGAGCCTGGGGAGATTCACCGTTTCGCGCAGGTGCACCAGGTCCCGGTGGTCGGCCGCGAGCGCACGGCCGATGACGTCGTCCGCATGCGGGCTGTCGAGGTCGAGCACGTAGTTGCGCCAGTACGCGGCAAGGACGGGACGGTGGGCGTCGAGATAGCGGCGATAGGCGTCCACGGGATCCCGCGCAGCGAGCGCGGCGAGAAACTCGGGGACGAGATCGACGAGCATGAGAGGCGCCACCGAATCTGCGCCTCCGGTCGCGTCGAGACAAGGGCCTCGCGCGAGCTACCGCAGTGTGATCAGGAGCGTGACGGCTGGTGCGGTCAATCCGAGCACGTGATCGCGCACCCGCAGCGTGATACGATACGCGCCGGGCGGGACCTGGCCGGGCTCCACGAGGAGACGTTCGATCACGACGACACCCGCCGGCACCGTCCGGGGAAAGGCGAACGTCACCGACGGGCCGCCGCCGACCGGTTCGAACGTGTAGTGGGCCTCGTAGCGGGCCACGCCATCCGCATCGGGCAGGTCGTACACCTCCGCGAACAGCGTGAGTGGCCGCCCGCCGCGGCGGAGCACGACGTCGGCAGGCATGTGACGGGCCATGGCCTGCCGATCGGGCGTCGGCTCGGAGGTCACGGCGGCGAGCAGGCTCGAGACGGCGAGCCAGCCCGGTGCGAGCGCGGGCACGTCCATGGATCCGCGCAGGCGGCCGAGTGCGCCGTCCACCCGGGCATCGGCGCCGAACCGGTACCGCCCGTGGCGCAGAGTGATGGTGAGCGGCGTGGGACCGTGCGTCCGTGCCACCTCGCGATCCTGGGGATCCCATGCCGCCACGGCGGCGGTGTCAGCCGCGATGCCCAGGAGGACGTCCTGCAGTCCGGCAGCCGCGGCGGTGGCGTCGGCCGCCCGGAAGAACGCGACCCACGCCGCGAGGCGGCGGTCCGCGCGGATCGAGCTCTCGTCACGCTCCAGCATGAGCGCCGCGTTGTGGAGCTCGCGGAGACTCGTGGGATAGACCACGAAGTCGCCGCCCATGAGTGGGCCCCCGCGGAACGACGCGGCCGCGGTCGCGCGCGCGAAGATGACCGTCACGGTGCGCCGGTCCACCCGGTAGCGCCAGCCCTCCACGTCCCCGCCGCGGGGGGCGACGTAGCGGTGGTCTGGCCGCCCGAACCGGACGTAGATCAGGCCGCGTCCGTCGAAGCCGAGCCGCCGGTAGCGCGTGATCGGTTCGGGTTCGGGGAGGTCCCGCACATCCACGCCGAGGCCGAGCTCCTGCAGCTCGTCTTCGAACACGGAGCGGCCCGGGATCACCTGGGAGCCGCTGAAGAATTCCCGCGACTGCTGCAGCACGGTGCCCGCAACCGCGCCCTGCAGGGTACGCCACGAGGGGGCTTCGTGGAACCGGGAGGTGGGGTGCAGCAGGGGGAAGTCGCGCCGCGCGCGGCGGAGGCGCGCGAAGTGCTCCACGAGGCGCTCGTTCACCGGCGTGGTGAGGTCGGGGTCGCGGCGCGCCCAGAAGGCGCGGAAGAACGCCGGCCGGCTCTGCGGGGTCGCGACCGCGTATTCGCCCTCTTCTCGGGGTGAGGCGATGGGGGCGATCTGCCGCCAGAGAACTTGCGCGGTGTCCCGCGCGGCGGCGGCGACCGCGCGATCGTAGTGCGCCACGCCGGCGGCCGTGTCGCCCCGCTCCAGCGCCGCCTGGGCACGGAGGGCCCAAGGGCCGGGATCCCCGGGGTCACGGGCCGTGAGTGTCGCCAGGGCGCTGTCCGCTTCGGCGTACGCTTCCAGCTCGATCCACAGCGCCGCCAGCCGGTGGGTGGCAACGGGGTCGCGGTACGCGGCCAGCACCGCGACCGCGCGGCGGCGGTGACCGGGCCCGCGGTAGAGCGACCGCCAGGTGTCCCACACGTCGCGGTACTCGGGCAGGATGGCGAGCACGCGGAGGATGGCGTCGCGGGTGAGGCGCTCCCCATCCGCGCCGCCGAGCCGCAAGCCGACGCGCATCTGCTGGTAGCGCGGTTCGGGGTCGTCGGGCCGCAGCTCGGCGGCGCGGTCGAACAGCCGCCAGGCCTTGAACCGTCCCACAACGGGCCACTCGAGGTGGACCCGCCCCAGCAGCATCAGGATGTCCGGGTCGTCGGGCGTGTGTCGGTCGGCCTGCTCGAGCAGCCGGCGGGCTTCGGGGAGGCGGCCCTGAACGAGCAGGGACTCCGCGCGCGCGAGCAGGGTCGTGTCCGGCGTGCCGGCGGCCAGCACGAGGCTCGCGAGCGCGATCGCTATCCCAAGAGCGCCTCCACGGCGGCGGCATCGGCCTCGCGGTAGCCGAAGAGGACGATGACCTCGACCGCGTCCGCGTGAGGCGACCGGCGAATCGCCTCGAGCATCAGACTCGCCGCCTCCTGAATCGGGATGCGGCCGACTCCGGAGCCCAGAATGGGCATGCCGAGGCGGGCCACGCCGTGCTCGGACGCGAGCTTGAGCGCCGCGGCGGTGGCCGCCTGGATGGCGGCGGGGGACACGGGCTCGTCGCCCATGACCGCGGCGTGGATGACGTACCTGACCGGGAGCTTGCCGGCGCCGGTGATCGCGGCGTCGCCGACCAGAATCGGCCCGTGGCGGTCGCACTCCTCCTGAATGGCCGGCCCGCCGGCCTGGCGAATCGCGCCCGCGACGCCGACACCGAGGAGGAGGTGGTTGTTGGCGGCGTTGACGATCGCGTCGCCCTCGAACGTCGTGATGTCGCCCTGCCGGACGCGGATGCGTGGCGCCACCGACCGCGCTACTCTTGCCGCATCTGCCGGCTCATCTCATCGAGAAACCGGCGCTCGGCGGCCGTGAGGGAGGACAGTCCCTGGCGGGAGATCTTGTCGAGGACTCGGTCCATCTCCCGGGCGACCTCATCGCGTGAGTCGGACCGGCGGGGCGTCTCGGTGGGTCCGTCGCCGCTGGCCGTGCCCGACTGGTGGGCGACGAGTACCGGCGCCTCCCGCTCGGGCGCGACCGCCACGTGTGTCCGCCGCTCGACCAGGTCGCTGCCCTTGAGGTAGGCATATCCGAGCACGAATCCGCCGAGGTGCGCGAGATGAGCCGCGCCGCCCTGCGCCCCGAAAACGAGCGGCACCAGGGACATCGCCGCCAGCACCGCCACCAGGACCTTGACCGACACGGGCCAGGGCAAGGGAAACACGAACACGCAGGCGCGGGGCCAGTAGAGCGCAAAGGCCAGGGCGACGCCGAAGACGGCAGCGGACGCGCCGACGAACGGCACCACGTCGGGCGCGAACAGCGACATGCCGAGGGCAGCGACGGGACCGCCCAGCCCGCAGAGGATGTAGTAGCGCAGGAAGGCCGCCCCGCCCATCCGGCGCTCCACGCCGGGCCCGAACATGAGCAGGATCAGCATGGTGACGGCGAGGTGCAGCAGGCCGCCGTGGACGAACATGTAGGTGATGAAGGTCCACGGGTGGGCGGCCGCCCCCGCCGGCGTGAAGGCGACGGCCTGCTCGAACCAGCGGCCGAAGAAGACCGTCACGGCGAGCACATACACCGCGGCGTTCACCGCGACGAGGCGGCGGACCCACGGGGTGGGGTGGAACGGCGACGGTGACGGCGACGGCATGGCTCCCCAGACTCTACCGCGTCAGGAGGGAACTTTGTTCCCCCGGCGGCTCCGCGCCAGGGCGAGTTCGCAGATGGTGTCGCAGAGCGCCGGGAAGGCGATGCCCACCGCGGCAGCCGACTGCGGCAGGAGGCTGGTGCGCGTGAGGCCCGGGAGCGTGTTGACCTCGAGGCAGCTGATCTCGCCCTCTGCCGTGACGCGGAAATCGACCCGGGAGAAGTCGCGCAGTTTCAGGGCGGCGTGCGCCGTCAGCGCCAGTCCCCGAAGTCGGTCGGCCAGGGGGTTCGGGATCTCTGCGGGGAAGATCTCCTGCGTCATCCCGGGGGTGTACTTGCATTCGTAATCGAAGATCTCATGCTGCGGGATGATCTCCCCGACGGCGAGCGCTCGATCGCCGAGGATACCCACCGTGAACTCGCGTCCGGGCACGAACCGCTCGAGCATCACTTCGTCGTCGAACTCCCGCGCGAGGGCCACGGCTGCGGGAAGGCGGTCGCGATCCCGGACGATCGTCAGGCCTACACTTGAGCCCACGTTCACGGGCTTGACGACGAAGGGAAGACCGAGCCGGGCAACGGTTTCCGGGCTGGCTGGCCACAGGCACCAGTCGACCGTCGGGACGCCCCCGGCACGGAAGAGGCGCTTGGCGACGTCCTTGTCCATGGCGAGCGCGCTGCCGAGCGGCCCGCTGCCCGCGTAGGGGATTCCGGCCAGATCGAGCAAGGCCTGGAGCGCCCCACCCTCGCCCTGCTGTCCGTGCAGCACGGGGAAGACGAGCTCCGCGTCCCGCACCGTCGGCAGGGTGACCAGGGTCGGGCCGAGCTCCTGCGCGGCGAGCCGGGCCAACACCGCGGGGTCCGGCGGTTCACGGCCTACCGACGGGACGAGCAGACGCGCTTCCTCCGCGGCGGACAGCGCGCCCGCCGTGGTATCCACCACCGTGACGTGGTAGGCGAGTCCCCGCAGGGCAGCCACGACCTGGGCGGCGCCGGCGAACGCCACGTCGCGTTCAGGCGTGGACCCGCCGGTGAGCACCGCGACGCGCGTCACGGGCGGTAGGAAACTTTGTACAGTGGCGTTTCCCAGAGCTCGACCTCGGCAATCGTCGCGCCCGAGGGGTGGCCCCGGATTCGTCCCGCCACCCGATCGGCGACGACGCGCACGATCGTCTCCGCCGACGGGGGGCGGTCGCGGAAGGCGTCCAGCTCGTTCAGGTAGCGATGCTCGAAGTCGGCCACGGCCTCGCGGGTCGCCTGTTCGAGGACCCGGAAATCCACGCCGATGCCCGTGGCGTCGAGCCGGTCGGCGGGCACCCGTGCGGTGACCCGCACCCGCCAGTTGTGGCCGTGCAGGCGTGCGCACATGTCTACCCCCGGCAGTGTGTGCGCGGCGGCGAACATCGTCTCGGCAGACAGGAGGTACTCGCCGTTCATCGCAGTCCCTGCACGTGGTGCAGAACGTCGTAACGGGTCACGATGCCGACCAGCGATCCATTGTGCCGGACCAGGACGGCGGGCGTCTCGCGCGAGAGCATCGAGCTGAATCGATCGAGCGCCAGGTCGTCCTCGATCACTGGGTAGGGCGGGTCCATTTGGTCGCGCACCGGCCGATCCAACGAGGAGGGGTCGCCGATCGCGCGCGCCATGAGCGTGGCCTCCGAGACGGCGCCCACGCACGCGCCGGCCGCCAGCACGGGCAGCTGCGACACGTCGTAGGTGGCCATGAGGTTGAGGGCCTGGCGCGCCGTGTGGGAGCCCTCGACTGACACGAGCGACGGGGTGCCGCGGCCCTTGGCGTCGAGTAGCGTGTGCGCCGTGATGCGCTCCGCGGGCAGCAGTTGATGCTCGCGCAGCCACTCGTCGTTGAACAGCTTGGACAGGTACCGCTCGCCGGTGTCACAGAGGAGGGCGACGACGCACGCGTCAGGGTCGTCGACGGCACGCGCCACGGCGAGCGCGACGGTCACGTTGAGTCCGGTGGACCCGCCGACGAAGAGCCCCTCTTCCCGCACGAGGCGGCGCGCCATCTGGAAGGCGGTCGCGTCGCTCACGGTATGGAACTCGTCGACGTACTGATAGTGGAGCGTCTCGGGCACCTTGTCGTTGCCGATCCCTTCCACCTTGTACGGGTGCCCGTCGCCCACGGTGCCGGTGCCGGCGTAGCCGGCGAGGATCGACCCCTCCGGATCGCCGGCGACGATCCGGATCGCCGGGTTCTTCTCCTTGAGGAACCGGCCGACGCCGCTGAGCGTCCCGCCGGTGCCGGCGGCTGCCACGAAGTGGGTGATACGGCCTTCGGTCTGCTCCCACAGCTCCGGCCCGGTCGTGCGGTAGTGCGCCTCCGGATTCACCTGGTTGTAGAACTGGTTGGCGAGCATGGCGCCGGGGGTGGCCTTGACGATGGCCTTGGCCTTCATGACGTAGTTGTCGGGATGGTCCGGTGGTACCGCGGTCGGCGTGATGATCACCTCGGCGCCGAAGGCCTTCAGCAGGCGGACCTTCTCGCTCGACATCTTGTCGGGCAGCGTGAAGATGCAGCGGTAGCCCTTGATGGCCGCCGCGAGTGCGAGCCCCACGCCGGTGTTCCCCGACGTGCCCTCCACGATCGTGCCTCCGGGCTTGAGGTCGCCACGCCGCTCGGCGTCCTCGATGATCGCGATCCCGATCCGGTCCTTGACCGAGCCGCCGGGGTTGAAGAACTCGGCTTTCCCGTAGACCGGCGTCCGGATCCCGGCCGTCACCCGCTGCAGGCGGATCAGGGGGGTCCAGCCGATCGTCTCGATCACCGACGCGTACGGACGGGCATGAACGGGCATCGCTAGCGTCCTCCCCCGGACACCGGTCCCTGGGGGTGGCGGAAATGGACGGGTTGCAGGAACAGCGTCGCGACCGGGAGGCCGTCGCGGCGCGCCGGTGCAAACCGCATGGCCGGCACGCCCGCGACGGCGGCCGAGTCGAACGCGGCCTGTCCACTTCCTTCGGCAACCCGAGTGGACTCCGGAATCACGGTCCCGGCTTCGTTCACGTACAACCGCAGGACGACGGAGCCGTCGGTCCGGCTGTTGTAGAGGGTCGCCGGGTAGCGGACCGGCGCCTCCGGATTCATGAGCACCGGCGCTTCAAAGCCCCGCGAAGCGCCGCTGGTGTCTTCGCCGGGACTGCGCGGCGCGTCGCCGCCGCAGGCCAGCGGGACGCTCCCCACCACCAGCCACGTCGTCCACCGTGTCGTCACGGCTCCTCCGCTTGTCGTTTGAGAGCCGCCAGCCGGGCCAGCGCCTCGATCGGTGTCATCGTGTGCGGGTCGAGCGCGTGCAGGGCCTTCACCACCGGGTGCTCCGCGGCGAAGAGCGGCAACTGCTGCCCGTTGGGCATCGGTAGCGGCGTGCGGCCCGCCACGTGGTGGCCCTGCTCCAACATGATCAGAATCTCGCCCGCTCGCTGCACCACCGCCGCCGGCAGGCCCGCGAGGCGGCCCACGTGGATGCCGTACGAGCGATCGGCACCCCCGGGCTGCAGACGATAGAGGAACACGATATCGTGGCCGGACTCGTGAACCGCCACGTTGAAGTTGCGCGCATGCGCGAGCTCCTCGGTCAGCTGCGTGAGCTCGTGGTAGTGCGTGGCGAACACCGTCTTGCACCCGACCCGGTCGTGCAGGTGCTCGGTCACCGCCCACGCGATCGCCACGCCGTCGTATGTGGCCGTGCCGCGTCCGATCTCGTCGAGCAGCACGAGGCTTCGTGCCGTGGCGGCGCTGAGGATCGCACTGGTCTCGCTCATCTCCACCATGAACGTGGACTGCCCGAGGCCGAGGCTGTCGCTCGCGCCCACCCGGGTGAAGACGCGGTCGACGAGCCCGAGCGTTGCGGCCTCGGCGGGCACGAAGGCGCCGGCCTGCGCGAGCACCACGGCGAGCCCCAGCTGACGCAACACGGTGGACTTGCCGGCCATGTTCGGTCCCGTCAGCAGGATGACCCGCTGCGCGTCGTCCAGGCGGACGTCGTTGGGAATGAACTTGCCGCGCGGCAGTCGCTGCTCCACCACCGGGTGGCGGGACGCCCGCAGCTCGAGCACCGGCTCGGGTACCATCACCGGGCGGACGTAGCCCTCCCGCGCGGCGGTCTCGGCAAAACTGGCATACGTGTCCAGCGCCGCGAGCACGCGTGCCGTCGTCTGCAGACGGGCGAGCTGCGCCGTCACGTCCGCGCACAGCGCGTCGAACAGCTCCCGCTCGCGCCCGAGAACCTGCTCCTCGGCCTGGAGCACCTTCGCTTCGTATTCCTTGAGCTCCGGCGTGACGTACCGCTCGGCACCGGTGAGGGTCTGACGCCGCTCGTAGTGCGCGGGGACTGCGTGGCGGTGCGCCTTCGTAATCTCGAGATAGTATCCGAAGACCCGGTTGTAGCCGACTTTGAGGGAGGCGATGCCGGTCCGCTCCCGCTCGCGTGCCTGCAGGCTCGCGATGAACTGCTTGCCCCCGTCGCGCAGGTCGCGCTGCTCGTCGAGGGCGGGATCGACCCCGGCTCGTATGGTCTCACCGTCGCCCAGCGCGGCGGGCGGTCGGTCGACCAACGAGTGCGCCAGCCGGTCCCGGAGATCGGCGACGAGGTCGAGCGTGGTCGACAGCCGTTCGAGCTCGGCACTGCCATCCCGTCCCGCGAGTCCGTTCAGGGCGGCGCGTACGTCGGGCAGGCGTCGAAGCGTATCGCGCAGCCCGCCGAGGTCGCGCGGCGCGCCCCGCCGGGCGGCGATGCGGCTGGCGAGGCGCTCGACATCGCGCACGCCATCGAGGGCCGCCCGCAGCCCGTCGCGGGCCCGCGCGTCCGCGGCGAGGACGCCAACCGCCTCGTGACGGGCGCGGATGGCCTCGAGATCGCGTAACGGCGCCAGGAGCCACTGCCGGAGCAGCCGCGTGCCCATGGGGGTGACCGTGCGATTGATGACCGAAAGCAGCGTCGTGTCCCCGTCCGCCGGACGCATGGGCTCGACCAACTCGAGGTTCCGCCGTGTCATCTCGTCCAGGATCATCACGCCGGCGGGGCGCCGCACGCTCGGCCGAGCGAGTTGCGGCAGTCCAGCCGGCTGCAGTTCGCGGACGTAATGGAGCAGCGCGGCGGCGGCGGCCACGGCGGGCGCCTCGGCCGCGGTGATGTCGAGCCCGGCGAGATGCTGCACTCCGAACTGGCGGCAGAGCTCGTCTGTGCCAAGCGTCGCGTCGAACTCCCAGGCCTCGCGCTCGGTACGCATCGGGCCGTCCGGGAGGCCCGGCACGACGTGTCCGGCCGGCAGGACGATCTCCCGCGGGGCATAGCGCGCGAGCAGCGCACCCACGTCCTCCGGGGCCGCCGTCTCAAGCAGCAGTTCGCCGGTCGAGACGTCGAGCGCGGCCAGTCCGGCCGGCGGGCCGGGCGCGAGCGCGACCAGGAAGTTGTTGCCGACGCCCTCGAGCAGGTCGTCAGCGATGACCGCCCCGGGGGTGACGGTCTCGACCACCTCCCGCCGGACGACGCCCTTGGCGGTCTTCGGGTCTTCGACCTGCTCGCAGATGGCCACCCGGTAGCCACGCTGCACCAGCCGGCGCACGTATTCGGTGGCCGCCTTGACCGGGACACCGGCGAGCGGCACGTGCGCTGCCCCGCCGTTGTTCCGCGAGGTGAGGGTCAGGCCCAACTCGCGCGCGGCGAGCCGGGCGTCGTCGAAGAACATCTCGTAGAAGTCGCCCATGCGAAAGAACAGGACGGCATCCGCGTGCTGACGCTTGATCTCGCGGTATTGCTGCATCAGCGGGGTGTCGGGCGGCCCCGCGGACGTCCTGGTCACCGTCGCTCCTCAACCACAAAGGGCGACCCGCCGAATTGGCGGCGGAGGTCGGCTTGTGCCTGTTGGGCCTGTTCCCGGCTGGCGTACTGTCCCACGCGCACTTTGTACAGCCCGTCGTCGAACACGACGCGTGACGCGTAGCCCGCCGCGGCCAGCCGACGCATGATGTCGTCGGTTGCCGCCGCCGACCCGACCGCGGTGACCTGAACGGCAAACGTCAGGCGGGGTGCGCGAACGGGTGCCGCGGTATCGGTCCGCGCCGCGCCGGTGCACCGCTGCCGGTAGAATCGGGCCCGGTTGGCCAGCTCCACATCGTCCCCGGCCTCCTGCACGGCCTGATCCAGCAAGGGGCAGGCTTCGGCGAGCTGCGCCTCCTCGAGCCGCACACGCGCCGCCCAGTAGGCCGCGGCCGCCCGCACATCGCTGAATGGGTAGTCGGCGAGCACGCGATCCGCCGAACGGCGGGCGGTTGCGAGGTCCCGGGCGGCAAAACTGAGCTGCGCCATGCGCAGGAGCGCGTCGTCTGCCCACGGAGACTGGGAATACTCGATGCTCAGGCGCCGGAACGCGGCGAGGGCGCTGTCCATCTGTGCGGCGACGAGGCCGGCGGCGAACAGGCCCTCGGCGTAAAGGGAGTCGCCGCGCGCGATCGCCGCGAGACGGGTGCGCACCAGCGCCCGCGCGGAATCGCCCTGGCCCTCGGTCACGAGCCGCACGGCGAGGGCGAAACTGGAATCGGAAAACGTCTGCGCGGCAGCCGGGCGGACTGCCAGCAGGACCAGTCCGACAGTCAGCGGGCGCGTCAGGGACATCGGGGTCATGCGGCGGCCCTCGGACGGGGGAGGTCGAGCAGCAGCTCGAGCAGAATGCCGCGTTCGTCGGCAATCGTCGTGGACTTGAGGCGGCGATCGGCGTTGGCGGCTGCCGCGATGGCCCGGTCGAGTTCGGCTGCTGACCAGTGGCGGGCCGCGCCAGCCCAGGTTTCGGCTTCGAGTTTCCAGTCGCGCAGCCGCGGCGGACGGGCCGCGCGCAGCCGCTGAAACAACCGCCCCGGGAGCCGCCCCCAGGGGGTTCCGGCGTCGGCTTCGGCGCGGGCCAGCCGCACGCCGATCAGCGCCGTCCCCAGCACCATGACGAGCTGCACGCCAGTCACGCCCGCCTGTGAGAGGACCAGGTCCACCAGCGAGAGCGCGCGGGGCGTGTCCCGCCCCAGCGCGGCGTCGACCCAGTCATGCACGGTCTCTCCACGCCGGACCCCGACCAGGCGCGCCACGTCGGCGGTCGTCACGCGCTCGGTCCCGACGGCGGCCACCGCCAACTTCTCGACCTCCAACGCCAGGTGGCTCAGGTCGCCCCCGACCGCGGCGAGAAGATGCTCCGCCGCGTCGGCGTCGAGCGTCACGCCGGCGGCGGTCGCGCGCCGGGCGAGCCAGCGGGCCACCTGCTGCGGCTTGAGTCCCGTGACGGGCACGTGGGTGGCGGAGCGGGTCACCGAGGGGTCGGGTTGGCCGTCGCCGCCCTGGGTCAGGATCAGCACCGTGGTAGGCGACGGCTGGTCCAGATAACGGGTGAGCACCTCGCGGACGCGCGCGTTCTTCCGCCACTGATCGATCCCGCGCACCACGACCACGCGCCGCTCGGCGAGCATGGGCGGGGTTTCCACGAGAGCATGCAGCGCCTCTCCGTCGATATCCCCGGCCGCGCGCACGTCCAGGTTGAAGTCGCGGGTGGTGGCGTCCAGCACCCGACCGACGATGGCCGCCACGAGCTCGTCCTTCAGAAGTTCCTCGGGACCCGTGAGGTAGTACACGGGCTGGACGTCGCCCCGCTTCAGGGCGGTGAATGCCTGCTCGAAAGAGAGGTCGGCCATGACAGGCGGAAATTACCCGTCCGCCAGAGGGGATGAAAGCCGCGCGTCAGCGCGTGAAGGCGGCGTACGAGCCGAGGGGGATCTGCTGGCTGTGGAACTGGAGCGCGGAATGGGTGAACGCCGGGAGGGTGACGTCGGTCAGGGCGGGCGCGTAGGGACGCGTGTCGACCGGGATCGCCTCCGAGCGGACAACCGCCGCGATCTCCGGTCGCACGACGCTCTCGTAGAGTAGCAGTCCGAGGGCCGCCGCCAACAGCAACGCCGCCGCAAGCCCCGCGTGCGTCGGGGCGATCGGGTCGCCAATCGCGACCTCCGCCCGCAGCCGGTGCGTGAGCTCCGTCCGGAAACGTCGCGAGGGAGCGACGTCTTCGGTATCCCGCAGGGCGGAGAGCCCGATCGCCATGGCCCGGGCGAGGCGTGCGCACGTGGGGCACCCCTTGAGATGCGCCTCGACGGCCGTCACCGCGGCCGGGTCGCGGAGCAGGCCATCGCGGTACTCCGAATAGGCGTGAAGGAAATCGCTGCAGGTCATGGTCGTACCAGGAGGATCCGGTTCTTGTACCGGGCGGCTCTCGGAAGGTTCCGGATATGGCGACGCCGGTGTCCGGGGAGCCCGGACGCCGGCGTGGAGGGGACGGGAGGGCCGCTGCCGGTCAGTCCATCCAGGGACCGATGACCTGGGCGAAGCGCGCGCGCGCCCGATTCAGACGGCTCTTCACCGTCCCCAGATTGCAGTCCGTGATCTCCGCGATTTCCTCGTACGTCTTGCCCTCGAGTTCTCGCAGCACGAACACGATGCGATGGTGCTCGGGGAGGCGCGTGACCGCCCAGTCGACGAGCTCCCGCAAATGGCGCTTGCGGAACAGATCGTCCGGGCGCGTGTGCCGGTCTTCGAACTGCAGCGGCCGGCTGTCCTGGTCCGAGTCCTTGCGGATCGTCTGGAACAGCACGAGGGGGTTGCGGCTCCGGTTGCGCAGCTCGTTCTTGGCCAGGTTCGACGCGATCGTATAGATCCAGGTCGAGAACTTCTTGGTCTGGTCGAACCGGTGCAGATGGCGATGCACGCGGATGAAGACCTCTTGGACGAGGTCCTCTGCCCGCTCCCGGTCGCCGATCGTGCGGTAGACGAAGTTGATCAGCCGCCGCTGATAGCGGTCGACGAGCACGTCGAACGCGCGCCGTTCACCGGCGAGGTAGCTCGCCACGACCTCGGAGTCGCCGAGGGTCGTGAGCGCCGCCGTCCCGAGCGGACGCGGCGCGGCAGAGGCAATGGTCATGTGAGGCTCCCCGGGATGCCCCGCGGCATCCGCTCCTTCCGAACAACGAGAATCCGATAGACCGGCTCCGTGCTGACGTTTGCCCAGGGGGGCAACAAGCATACCGACGCTCCCCCTCCCCTCTCTTGGATGCCCGAGCCCCACTAACCGTTGCTCAGGCAGGGGCTTACCGGGCCTCTCCCAGAACAACGCCAGGCAGCGGCCAAAGGTTTCCGCTGTCCTCGTGAGGGGACAGGCGGTGTTCCCTGTGGTCCACTCACCGGTTGAGGGAGAACCCGGCCACGTACAAGAGGGCCACGATGGATTTGGCGTCCTGGATGTCGCCGTCGCGGATCATGGCGAGCGCCTGCGACAGTGGGCGGGGTGCCACCTCGATCAGTTCGTCGGGGTTGGGGTGCGCGGCACCCGCGCGAAGTCCCGTGGCGAGGAACAGATGGATCCGCTCATCGGTGAAGCCTGGCGTGGTGAAGATGGACACGAGGTGCTCGATCCGGTCCGCCTCGGCGCCGGTTTCCTCCCGCAACTCACGGCGGGCGCAGTCGACCGGCTCCTCGCCGGCCTCGAGCACGCCGGCGGGAATCTCCCACAGCATCCCCCCGGCGGCATAGCGGTACTGCCGCAGCAGCAGAACCGCGGGGTCCTCGGCGTCGGCATCGGACAGCAGGGGCACCACTGCCGCCGCGCCCGGATGCCGCACCATTTCGAGTTCCAGTTCGGTCCCGTCCGGGGCGCGGATCGCGTCGACATCGACGGCGAGGAGCCGGCCGCTCCAGGCGCGCCGCGAGCCGAGCCGCTCACCGGCCGCCCCCCGGGACGGATCAGGCAGCGTCACGATAGAAGACGGCGAGGACGCGGGTCGTGCTGAGCGGCGTCGTCGAGTGGAAGTGCCAGCCGGCGCGGGCCCGTTCGTTGAGCAGGTCGGTGAGTCCCTCCTCGTCGGAGCGGCTCCGGCCGGCCAGCCGGACGATGACTACCTCGTATTGTCGCATGGTGCGTTCTACCTCGTGCCGAACAATCGGTCGCCGGCGTCGCCGAGACCGGGGAGGATGTAACCCTGGGCGTTGAGCGCGCGGTCGAGGGCCGCCGTGAAGATCCGCACGTCCGGGTGATGCTGGAACATGCGGCGGACGCCCGCCGGGGCGGCGACGAGACACAGCAGCCGGATCCGAGCGGCCCCCGCGTCCTTGAGTGCCTGGACCGCCTGGACGCCCGAGCCGCCGGTCGCGAGCATCGGGTCGAGCACCAGGAAGAGCCGGTCCTCCTCGCTTCCGGGGATCTTGAAGTAGTAGTCGACGGGCTCGAGGGTGTCGTGATCGCGGTAGAGTCCGATGTGCCCGACCCGCGCATGCGGAACCAGCTGCGTGATTCCGTCGACCATGCCCAGCCCCGCGCGTAGGATCGGCACCAGGGCGAGCTTCTTGCCCGCGAGGTCTTTCCCGACGGTCCGCTCGAGCGGCGTCTCGACGTCGACCTCCTCCAGGGGGAGATCCTGTGTCGCCTCGTACGCCATCAGCATCGCGAGCTCGCTCACGAGCGCCTTGAAGTTGCGCGTGCCCGTGGTCCGGTCACGCAGCCGCGTCAGTTTGTGCTGGACCAGCGGGTGGTCCACGACGGTCAAGTTGGGGAAGGCAGCCGTGCTCACGGGCGACGCGGGACCGGACGGGCCGGCGGGTCCTGCCCGTAGGTGGTGAGCACGACCTCGGCACGCTCCGCGGGGGACGCGCCGGACACGATCGTTCGCACCTGTCCGAAGGGAATGCCGGGCACCAGCCACGTATCCGCCGTGCGACCGTCGCGCACGTGTCGGACCCGCAGCGCCCGGAACGTACCGGCGGGGACGGTGACCATCTCCCAATCGAGGGCGTGCCCCTCGCGACACGTCTCCATGGGGTCCGGGGCGGCCCCCGTTCCGTGCTCGGCGCCGAACTGCGCGACGAGGTGGGGCGGGAGCTCGAGGGGCTCCTGTCCGGGTAACTGCACGATGGCACGCCGGATGTCGGTCGGCCGGTAGGGGTCGCCGGGGACGAGCATGCGCACCGCCACTTCGCCCACGTCACCCGTCGTCGTGATCTGCTGCCAGACGAAGGTCGTCCCATTGATGCGTTCGTCGCCGGTGATCGCGGACCGGAGGCCCGTCACGCGGTCCGCGGATCCCACCGAGAGCCGGTACGCCGCCCACTGGCCGACCGTGGGCGTGCTCACGGCACGACACACCGTCGCCAAGCCCTGCGCCTCGACCGTCCCGGTGGCGCCAAGCCCGAAGAGGATGAGGGAGAGAGCGCCGCCGTTCCGCAGGCGGGTCGGCCAACCGGAGGCGGAGGGGGTCATGCCGACAGGAGGCGGTGGGCGGCTTCGCGGCCGGAGCGCAGCGCGCCATCCAGCCCGGGGTCACCGAACGCGGCTCCGGCGAGCGCGAGCCGCCCCAGACGCGCGAGCTCACCCACCGCCTCGGCCAGGAGGTGCTTGTACTCCGCGTCGATCATGGGGATGGCGTCCGTCCAGCGAGCGACCCAGGCCGCGACCGGCTCGGCCCCGAGCCCCAGCACCGGTGACAGGATCGTGTGCGCGGCGCGCACCCATCCCTCGTCCGTGGTCGACGCCAGCTCGCCGCGCGCGGGGCGGAGCAGGGCGCGGAGCAGCACGGCGTCCGCCGGCGCCCGCTGGGCCATGGTGGAGGTGACGAACGCACACGCCTCGAGGCCCTCATCGCCCGGGGTATGCGGCACCAAGAAGCCGGCGGCGTCGAGCGGGTGCGCCACGTCGCCGCGCCGATAGGCCACGCTGGTCACGATCAGGGAGCGGGCGTTCAGACTGGCGAGGGCGCGGGCGCACTCGGCTTGGATTGGATGGAGGAGCCAGGCGGCGGCGCGGGCAGGGAGTGCCAGCACCACGGCGTCCGCCACGAGGGCCGGCCCGAGCTCCGGATACACCATCATCTGCGTGCCACTCTGTTCGAGCGCGACGGCCGCGCTGCCCACCCGGAGGTCGGCACGCCCCTCGAGACGCCGTGTCATGGCGCGCACCAGGGCGCTCATGCCGTGCCGCATGGTGATGGCGGACACGGCGCCGGCCACCGGTTCCGGCGGCGTGCGAAACGCGCGCGAGCCGTTGCGTCGCTCGAGCACGAGCGTGGGAAGATCTTCGGGGATGAGCAACTCGTCGTCGAGCCGCAGGTCGCGGACGAGTCCGCGGAGCGCCAGCTGCTCGGGGGCAAACCCATCGGCCCCCTCCTCGACCAGGAACCCGCGCTCGCGCGTGGTGCGCACCTGGCCGCCGAACCGGTCACCGGCCTCGAGCAGGGTGACGTCCGCCCCGCCGTCGACGAGGTCGAGCGCCGCGCTCAGCCCGGCCAGGCCCCCGCCGACGATGATGACGCGCGGTCGTGCGCTGGAACGATCCGTTTGCGAAGCCGGCATGCGGGTCATAAATAACCTCTTGTGGGCCGCCCCGCGAGCACGCACACGTCATGACCCCCACCCCCCGGTACACCCATCCCGCCGCGGTCGGGCGCGCCGTCTTTGCCGTCGCGACCGTCGTGTTCGGCGTGGCGGGTGTGGGACTCCGCAGCGTACGCTTGCTCGCCGCCGCTGGAGCGTGCGGCGTCCTGTGGAGCCTGTGGGATCTGCTCTGGGACCGCCTGTTGGGGCCGGCCGGGGGATGGCTGGCGCGCACCCTGCTCGAGGGTGACGCCGCCGGTCCGCCACCGAACACGCGACCCACGCTCGACGACACGATCCGGTTGCTCGAGAGCCACTTGGCCCACGGTGCGTCGCGAGCGGTGGAGATTCAGGCCGCGATCCGACTGGAAGAGATCTACCGGACGATCCGCAAGGACCCCGACCGGGCGCGCGACGTGCTCGCGCGGGTTCGTGGGAAGTACCCGGACGCCCTCGAACTGGCCGAGCGGCGTGAGGAGGGGACACCGTAAGGAACCCGTTTTCCGCCGCTCTCGTCGGGGTTATACTTCCGCCCCCGGGGCCAGGTAGCTCAGTTGGTAGAGCAGCGGACTGAAAATCCGCGTGTCGGCGGTTCGATTCCGTCCCTGGCCATGCAGTAGGTTCCCGTGGCGCACATCCCCGATGGATTCCTGAGCGCGCCGGTCGTCGCCGGCACGGCGGCCGCCGCTGCGGCCGTGCTGGCGCTCGCCGCCCAGCGATCCCGCCAACGGCTGGAAGAACGCGAGGCCCCCGTTCTGGGTGCCGCGACGGCGTTCGTGTTCGCGGCGCAGATGCTGAACTTTCCCCTCGGCGCCGGCACGAGCGCCCACCTTCTGGGCGGCGTGCTGGTGACGGCCGTGGTGGGACCGTGGTCGGGCATGCTGGTGCTGTTCGCGGTGGTCCTGGTGCAGGCCCTGCTGTTCCAGGACGGCGGCATTGCCGCGGTGGGCGCCAACACGCTGAACCTGGCCGTGTGCGGCGGGGGCGGCGGGTTCGTGCTGTACAAGCTGTCGCTTGGTCTCGTCGGGGAGGGCCGCCGCCGGCGTGTTGGCGCGGCGGCCGTGGCGGCCTTCGGCTCGACGCTGCTCGTCGGATGCGCGGTGGCGGCCGAGCTGGCGCTGTCGGGGACCGTTCCGTTGATGCCGGCGTTGGTCATCGTCGGGGGAGCGCACGGCATCGTGGCGGTGGGCGAGGCTGCGCTCACCGCCGCGATTCTGGGAGCACTGCTTCGGGCGCGGCCCGATCTCGCGGCCGCGGTTGCGGTCCCGCCACGCGCCACTCGCCGCTGGGGCTACGGCGTGCTCGCGCTGGCGGTGGGCCTCGCCGTGGTGGCCACAGGGGTGGCGTCGTCCCGGCCCGACGTGCTCACGGCCGCGCTCGATCGGCTGGGTGCGGTCGGCGGTGAACCCGCGGGCACGGCGGGGTCGCTTCCCAACAGCAGGTCGCCGATCGGCGGCCCATGGGTCGCGGCCGCGGTGGGCGTCCTCATCACGTTCGCGCTCGTGTGGGGTGCTGTCCGGCTGGCACGCCCGCGCCGGAGCAGGTCGTGAGCTTTCATCACCTGGATCAGTTCGCGACGGTGCCCTCGCCGGTTACCGCCATGCCGCCCGTGGCGCGCCTCGTGGGAGCCACCAGTGTCGCGGTCGGTGCCGCCACGCTGCCGCTCGGGGCGTGGCCGGCGGCGGCGGCCCTCGGCGCGCTCGTGGCGGCGATGACGCTCCTCGCCCGAGTGCCCGTCCCCCTGCTGCTACGCCGGATGTCCGGACCGCTTGCCTTCGTCCTGCTCGCGTCGGCGGGACTGCTCGTGTTCGTTCCCGGCGACCCGGTGCTCGACCTCGGGTGGGTCGCCGTGACGCGGCCGGGGGTGGAGCGCTTCGGGTTCGTGCTGGCCCGGGCCGTCGTGGCACTCAGTGCGGCGGTCCTGCTCGTCACGACCACCGAGTTCCCCGATCTGCTGGACGCCTTGCGCCGGCTGCGGTTGCCCCGCGTGGTGACCACGGCCCTGAGCCTCGCCTACCGTCTGCTCTACCTGTTGATGGAAGAGCTCGAGCGTCTCCTGCGTGCCGCCCGCTCGCGCAACGCCGGGGCCGGGGCAGCCAGCCGCCGCCGGCTTGCCGCCGGAGTCGCGGCCGCCGTCCTGCAACGCGCGTTCGCCCGGGCGGAGCGCACCCACCGGGCCATGCTCGCCCGCGGCTACCAGGGGGAGTTGGCAACCCTCACCGAGTGGCGGTGGCGCGCCTGGATGGTCGCGGCCCTGGCGACGCTGCTCGGATTGGTTCTCGTCACCGCCGTGCTGGCCCGCGGGTGACCGCGCCGCTCGTCGAGATCCGGGAGCTGGGGTTCCACTACCCCGACGGCACGCCCGCCCTGGACGGCGTGTCGCTCGCCGTCGCGCGCGGCGAACGGGTGGCCGTGCTGGGCCCCACCGGATCCGGCAAAAGCACACTGCTCCAGCACCTGAACGGTCTGCTGCGGCCGACGGCAGGCGGTGTGTGGATCGAGGGAGTGACCGTCGACGCGGGCCCCGGGCTGTCGGACATTCGCCGCAAGGTGGGGCTCGTGTTTCAGGACCCGAACGACCAGCTCTTCCTGCCGACGCTGATGGAAGACGTGGCGTTCGGACCGCTGAACGATGGGGTGGGGCCCGTCGATGCCGCGGCGCGAGCGACAGCCATGCTCCGTGAGCTGGGCCTCGACGGGGTGGGGGCGCGGGCGGCCCACCACCTCAGTGGTGGGGAGCGGCGGTTGGCCGCCCTCGCGACGGTGTTGGTGTCGCGCCCCGTGGTGCTGGCGCTCGACGAGCCGACCGGAGACCTCGACGCGCGTGGCCGGATGCGGCTCGTGGACCTGCTCCGCGCCCGTGGCGAGACACTGCTCGTGGCGACCCACGACCTCACGCTCGCCCGCGCGCTGTGCGGGCGGGGCGTCGTGCTGTACGGCGGGCGGGTGGTGGCCGATCGGGAGCTCGGAGCGTTGCTCGCCGACCGGGCGCTGCTCGAACGCTACGGGCTCGAGAGCCCGTCGGGCGAATGAGACCGCGGTCAGGATCTCCGGCGGTCCTTGCCGGTGCGTCGTTGGCGCGCGCGGCGCTGCGCCCCGGAACGGCGATCCACTTTCACCGGGCTCTGCTTGGTCCGCCGCTCGCCCTTCCGCGTCTGCTTCGTGCGGCGGTCCTTACCGGCCCGCCGCTCCCGTTGGTCGGTCATGGTCGTGACTCCGTCTGCAAGGGGCGCCGCTCGGCTGCTCGACGGGGCGCGCAGTGTTCTAGCCGGCGGGACCGCCGCTCGCAAGACCTCGCGACGCTGGCGCCCCCGGGCCCCCCTTGTATCATGCACGCATGGCGACCGACGGCGGCGCACAGCTCGTCGCAGCGGTCATGCCCCAATCCATGATTCCGGTCATCGTTCTGCTCGTTGGGTCCATCCTCC
>JAOTWJ010000056.1 GCA_029862925.1 Gemmatimonadota bacterium | reverse complement strand
CGGTCATCCAGAACAACGAGGCGGTCGGCGCCGCCAACTGACGGCGCCCGGCAGGTGCCCGCGCGGAAGGGGGACGCTCAGCGGCGTCCCTTTGTCGTTTCCGCCGCGATCGCTCAGCGGGGCCGTCGCAGCCGGGTGACGCGGTAGCCGAGCGCGACCCGCGCGCCGCCGCCGACGCCCACCTCCGCGAACCAGCCTCCGCCGGTCGGTCGCCCTTCGACCCCCACCACGAGCGCGAGGTAGCCGCGGGTGTCCGCCTCCGCGACCTGGGCCGCGACCCCGCCGCCGGCGTACAGCCCCGGGCCGCGGCCGCGACCGAGGGTGACGTGCACGCCGACCAGGGCCTCGCCGCGCCCGGCCAGCCGGTCGCCTTCCTCCCAGCCCACGGTGCCAGTCCCGGCGAGGCGGACGCTCCGTCCGAGCCTGACCCCCGCGCCGACGCCGCCCCCTACGAATTCCCGCGCGCCGATCACCCCGAGCGCGTGCACCTGAAGGTCATGCCCGCGCTGCGCCTGGAGTGCACCGGGCGCGGCGAGCACGGCGACCAGCGCCAGCGTACCGCTACGCAAGCACGATCTCGTGCCGCACCGGGATGTCGGGGGCAAGCGAGTGCACCACGGAGCAGTACTTCTCGAGTGAGAGGGTCACCGCCCGTTCCGCCTTGGCCCGGTCGAGCCCCTCGCCGGCGAGCGTGAAGCGCAGCCGCAGCTCGATGTAGCGCCGCGGCTCTTCGTCGCGCCGCACGCCGACCACGTCCACCTCCAGCCGATGCAGGGTAACGCGCATCTTGCGCAGGATCAGCACGACGTCGGAGCCCGTACAGCCCGCCGCCGCGAGCAGCAGGGCCTGCATCGGCCCGGGGCCGGTCGCGCCGTCGCCATCGATCGCGATCGCCGGCGACGCCGGCTCGGTTCCGTGGCCCTCGAACGCCAGCCCGTCACCCGACCACGCGAGGTGGACAGCCCGTTCAAACGGCATGGCGCCTCACTCCTGCTTCTCCGGGCCCGCGAAGCCGATTCGCATGTAGTCCGCAATGGCGTACAGCGACACCGCGCCGGTGGCCCACGCGAGCGGGCGCACCAGGTCGGACCCGGCGAGGAACGCCGTGACGGTGAGCAGCTGACCCACGGTGACCGCCTTCCCGCCGGCCCGTGCCGGGAGCGTGGTGGGTCGGCCGCGGAGGACCGTTCCGAGAAACGCCACCAGTGCCACGAGGTCGCGCAGCAGGACGGCGACGATTTCGAGGACGTGCAGGGTGTCGCCGGTCCACACCACCCAGAACGCCGCCGCCACGAACAGCTTGTCCGCCACCGGATCGAGCGCGACCCCCAGGCGCGAGCCGCCGACGCGCCGGGCCCAATACCCGTCCAGCAGGTCGGACGCCGCCGCGATGAACAGGATCACGAGCCGGGGCACGGGCGTGGCCCAGAGCACGAACGCCACGGCTAGCGGAATCCGCACCACGGTGAGCGCGTCGGGCGCCGCGAGCATCGGTTTTGCTTGCCGCTTTTCCGGCCGGCCGGTAGCTTGCATCTACGCGGTCCCCCCGCGCGCCCCCGGAGGCGTCATGGACCTGTCGCTCATCAAGCACGCCGCGATCTTCGCCGATCTGACCGAGGCGGAGGTGCTCCACGTGGCCGAGATCTGCCACGAGCAGCGCTTCAAGTTCGGCCACGTGATCTTCCGCGAGGGCGATCCCGGCAACCGCCTGTACATCATTGCCGAGGGCGAGGTGCGCATCTCCCGCGACGTGCCGGGCTCGGGCGAGGAGGCCCTCACGGTGCTGAAGAAGGGCGCCTGTTTCGGCGAGATGTCCGTGTTCGACCGCTCGGAGCGATCCACCGACGCCATCGCGAACGTCGACACCGTCCTGCTGACCATCACGCGCTCCGATTTCGAGATCCTGCTGGACTTCAATCGTGACATCGCCTACAAGATCCTCTGGGCCGTGGTCCGCCTGCTCTCGTCGCGGCTCCGGGTCACGAACGACAACCTCCGGTCGTTCCTGGCCATGTCGATGTTCTGACGGATCCGTCGGAACTCTCCGCCCGCTCGCGGGTTCGACCTCGCATTCCTCCGGCGCCCGCAAGGTATGAGCCGTGATCCGCGCGTACAATAGTCGTCACACCACGGCCGCGCTCGTGCTCGCGCTCGGTCTCGCCGCCTGCGGGGACGAGTCGCCGGTCGCCGGCATTCCCGTGCGGGTCGAGGTCACCCCCGTGCGCGACACGGTCGTGGTCGGGACCATCTCCACCCGCCTCGGTGCGCGGGCGTTCAACGCGCAGAACAACGCCATTCCCAACGCGATCGTCACCTGGCGGTCGGACCAGCCGTTCATCGCCGCGGTGGATTCGCTGACCGGCGCGGTGACGGGCGTGGCCCCGGGGGTCGCGGCGATCACCGCGCGTGCCGGGACCGTGGCCGACACCGCCGAGGTGTTCGTGGTAAACGCGCTCGCGCTGTTTCTGCCGTTGGACACGATCTTGCTCGCGCCGGGCGACACGTTCACCATTCCCGTGCAGGTCTTGGCGGCGTCGGGGACGCCGCCCGCGGTGACGTTCAGTGGCGGGGCCGGCGCGATCGCCACGGTCGATCCCGGGACGGGATTCGTGACCGCCGTCGGGGCGGGTCAGGTCGAGTTCGCCGCGCACGCCGACACGGTGACGACGCGGGGCGGGATCCAGGTGCGCGTCATTCCCGACACGCTCTTCGGTCTCGCCTACGTGGGGCTCTCGGGCGCAGTCAACCGACGCGTCCGGCTCGGCTCGCGTGGCTTCAACCATCCCACCGACAACGGGCAGACGCTGTTCCAGCTGGCCGCGCGTTCGGGCACGGGGGACGACGAGTTCGACGTCTTCCTGATCGACAGCCTCGTGGGACCCACGGTGCGAACCGTGGGGACGCTGCCCCCGAGCGCGATCGAGCCGGGGAACGACCCGGTGTGCCTGCCGAGCACCTCGTTCGCGTTCTACCGCCGCATCACCGCCACCACGCTGATCGGTCTGTCCGTGGCCGGCGGGACCGTGGCGATCACGAGCGACGCGCCCATTCCGGGCGGCCGCGCCATCAGCGGCCGATTCCAGGTGACCCTGCAGGTGACGGACGTCCCGGGCGACGCCGGGCGCATTGCCGCCCGCGGCACGTTCGTGGTGCCGCTGCTCACGCTCGCGTCCTGTCCGAAGTGAGGGAGGGACGCGCGGCCCCGTCGGCCGCGTGCCTTAGCGGCTCCGCCCGGTCCCGCGCACCACGAACTCGGCCCGCGTCGCGGGTTCCACGACGCGGCGCGCGAGGTCGCGAATGGCGTCGGCGGTCACGGCCCGCCGCCGGCCTTCTTCGTCCTCGAAGCCGGCGAGCGTGCCGTGGGCCCACGCGCTCACGAGCTCCGCGGCCACGGCGCCGGCATGCTGGCGCCGCAGCGGGATGATCCCAGCGGCATAGTTGCGGGCCCGCTCCAGCTCCTCCTCCCCGAGCGGCGCGTCGGGCAGCGCGGTGAGCTCCGCGAGCATCGCGTCGCGCGCCTCGCTCTCGCGTTCCGGTGACGTCGCGATGTAGGTGAGCAGTGCGCCGGCGTCGCGCCGCAGCCAGGGCGCCGCGGCGACGGTGTAGGCGAGCGCCCGCCGTTCGCGCAGCTCGTCGAACAGCCGCCCGGCCAGCCCGCTCAGGAGCGCGCCAAGCACGACCAGCGCGAACCGCTCCTCGTGCGGCGCGGGCGGCGCCGGGAACGCCATGGCGAGCGCGGTCTGCGCCTTCTGCCGCGGCTCGCCCGCGCGCCCTGCCGCCCAGACCGGCACGCCGTTGGCCGCCGGCACCACCCGGCCCGGCCAATCGGCAAAGGCGTCGCCCAGATCGAGCAGCGCCTCGGGCTCGCGGTCGCCCACCGCCACCACCAGGGCGCGTGCCGCGTGCAGCCGCCCCAGCCAGCGCCGCAGGGCGTCGCCGTCCAGCGCCCGCACCGTCTCCGGCTCGCCGAGCAGCGGCAGCCCGTACGCGTGCCCGGGGAACGCCTCGCGCAGCACCCGCTGCACCGGATACTGGTACATGTCGTCGTGCAACCGGGCGGCGTCGCCCGCCTGCAGGTCGCGCTCGACGGCCACGTCGGGCGCGGTGAGCGCCGGCTCCGCGGCGAGCGCGTGCAGCAGGGCGGTCGCGTCGCGCGCGGCCGCGACCGGCACCGTGAGGGCCCAGCCCAGGATCTGACTGTCCACCACCGCGCCGATACTCCCCCCGAGCGACTCCGCACGCACCGCGAGCTGCTCGGCGCTCATGCCCGCCGCTCCGCGGAGCGCGGTGCGCGCGAGCAGCCGCGAGATACCGGCCGCCTCCGGCGTCTCGGTCGAGGTGACCCCCGTGAAGAACACACCGACCGCCACGAGTCCCGTGCCGGGGCGCGACCGGGCCAGCACGTCCGCGCCGGCGAGATGGCGCACGGTGGTCCCGCCCACGTGCGTCGTGGGCGGGACGGGCCGGCGGGACGGCACGGCCAGCGCGACGGCCGGCGGCACGGGCGCGACGCCCCGCGGCGCGACCGCGGGCGGCCACGACGCCTCCGCCAGTCGAGTCGGCGCGTCAGGCGGGAGGTAGAACACGGCCGACACCGCGTCGGCCGTGAGATACGTGCGCGCCACGCGGCGCACGTCGTCCGGCCCCACGCGCGACAGGGCGGCGTGGTAGTCGTCGGCCAGGGCATAGCCGCCCAGCGCCTCGAACTCGGCGAGCACCGTGGCGCGGCCGTCGGCGGGCTCGAACCGGCGCGCCCAGTGCGTGTCCGTCATCGCGCGGACGCGGTCCAGCTGCGCGGGGTCCGGGCCCGTTTCGGCGAGCGCCGCACAGACCTCGAGACACCGTGCCACCGCGGACTCCACGCGGTCCGGATCGCTGGTGAGCGACAGGTCGAACACGCCCACGTCACCGGGGGTGTAGTGGCCCGCGCCGACGCCGCTCGCGAGACCCGGCGTGCGGACGGCCTGCACCAGCCACGAGCCGCGCCCCATCCCCAGAATGCCTGCCGCCACATCGAGCGCCGGCGTATCCGGATGCAGCGGTCCCACGGTGCGCCAGCCGACCGCCGCCAGCGGCCGCCGGACGTCGCCGCGCAGCACGCGGACAGCGCCCTCGCGCGCGGCGGGCTCCGCCGGCGGGGCGCCCACCGGTCCGGGCGGCCGGTCCCAGCTCCCGTACACGCGGCGCCCGAGCGCGAGCGTCCGGTCCACGTCAAGGTCGCCCGTGAGGGCCACGACGACACGGTCCGGCGTGTACCGGCTCTCGTAGTACGCGCGCACGTCGGCCACCGTGAGGCCGCGCAGCGTGGTCTCCGTCCCGATGCGCCAGCGGCGCATCCGATGCACGCGGAACAGCAGCTCGTACAACGTCTCGACGGTCACGGCCCCGGGGGTGTCCAGCTTCCGCTTCGCTTCCTGGATGATCACCTCGAGCTCGCGCGCCAACTCGTCGGGGTCGAGCGCCAGCCGCATCAGCGCATCGGCCTGGAGCTCGACGGCGCGCGTCAAGGCGTCGCCCGCCGACGGCACGACCGCGTAGTAGACCGTTTTGTCGTAGATGGTGCCGGCGTTCAGGTACCCGCCGAGCCGCTGCGTCTCACGGGCGAGCGCGCCGGGTCCGAGCCGGCCCGTGCCCTTGAAGAACATGTGCTCGAGGACGTGGGCGATGCCCGCCCACGCGTCAGGCTCGTCGAAGTACCCGGCTTTGACGTGCGTGACGACCGCGGCCACGGGTACGGAGGAATCCCGCTGCACGAGCAGCGTGAGCCCATTGGGCAGCACTTCGCGGACGACCGAATCGGTCCAGCGCATGGACACGGAAGAAACGCAGGTAGAAGGGCCGCCGGCGAATCCTAGCGGTCCCCCGAACGCGCCGCGCGGTGCGCTACCCGGTTCAACGGATGATCTTGAGGAGGCCGGCCACGGCATTCCCGAGCACGAAGGACTCGGCATCGGTGGCCGGAATCACGATCCCGGCGGCGGCCTGCCGGCGCGCCACCCATTCCATGTAGTCGGCGATCGACCCGCGACCGGCTCCGGGGTCGTCGGCCCGCATCTGCTCGACGATTTCCTCCCAGGTTCCGGCGTATGAGACGCCGGACCCCGTGGTGACCCGATGCTGACCGCTCGCGCGGCGCTGCATCCCGTCGAGCTCCAACAGCAGCGTGCTGAACAGCTCCAGCTGGAGCGGATCCCGAATCGTCCCGTCCGACTGGGTCGCCTCGATCTCGCCCAGCAGCTGCTCGGTCGCGTCGCCCGCCACCGCGAGCTCCGCCAGGCGTTCGGCCCACGGCCCCAGCTCCGGGTCGTCGGGCGCCAGCCGGTAGATGGACTTCTTCAGCTCGACGAGCCGCCACACAGCGAGCTCGTCGAGGTGGTCGTCCGGCTGCGTCTGCTCGAAGTGGTACAGCGCGGCCTCGAAATCCCCGCGGTCGTAGAGCAGGTTGCCCAGATAGATGCGGGCCTCGAGATGATACGCGTCCAGCTCGAGCGCCCGGCGGAGCCAGCTGATAGCCACTTCTTCGTTGCCCAAGCGGTGTTCGGCGTAGCCCAGACAGGCGGTGGCCTCGGCGGAGTCCGGATGCGCCTCGACGGCCACCTGGAAGAAATGACGCGACGCGTGAATCGCGCCCTCGCGGAACAGCGCGCGCCCGGCCTGCAGTACGAGGTCGTGGTCGTCCCGGAACCCCAGCACGAGCACCTTCTCGAAGCACTCGAGGGCCCGGGTCGGCTGGCCGAGCCGCAGCAGGACCTCGCCCATCCCCACCAGCGCGTCCTCGTGCTCGCCGTTGATCCGGAGGGCGTCGGCAAAGCTGCGCCGGGCCCAGGCGTAGTTTTCCAGCGCCAATTGGGCATAGGCCAGCCCGACGTGCAGCTCCGCGGCGTACGGGAAGGCCGTCAGGCCGTCCCGCAGCACCTTCAGCGCGTCGTCGTAGCGTCCTTCGTTATAGAGTTGATGGGCTTGTTCTGCGAAATCCTCAGCACTGAGGAAAGCGTCCGACATCCGCCGGGCTCCGGGGGAAGTTGTGTTAGCATAAGAAGTTCGCCCCCGTCGCACAAGATCGCGGCACGCCCGATGGCGGGCCGCGACCGGTGGAAGCAGGCGAACCGACGGGCGGCGGCTCCGGGCCGCCGCCCCTACTGCCAGGTGGTCAGCGACGCCGGGCGGGGGCCGCCGGGGGCGGGGCCGCGGCCGGCGTCTCGGAGACCTGCTCCGTGTGAATCACCCAGTTGCCCCGGGGATCCGGCTTCATCCAGATCATCGTCCCGGAACCCGTGAAGTACTGCCGCTCGGGATTGAGGTCGCCCATGATCACGTCGGAGGCATGCCGGAACGTGGCCTGAGCCAGCGTCGGCGAGAACACCTGGACGCGCACGTCCTGCACCACGAAGTTGACCTGGCCCACCTTAGAGAAAAACACCCGCTGCGCCTGCTCCTCCTCCTCCCATCCGCTGGAGCGGTGGCCGTCGGGCCAGGCGACCGTGAGATCCGGAGACTGGTGGTAGAACATGGCCAGCGAGTCCTGCTGCCGGTTGCTGAAGGCGCGCGTCCAGGCCGTCAGTTGGTCGCGGATGACCTGCTCCTCGACCGCTCGTTCCTGACGCGTCATCGAAGGCTGGCACGCGGCGAGGCCGACGCACGCGAGGCCGATCACCAGGTTGTGACGCAACATGCGGATCCTCCGGAGTCTCGGTGTCCCGAGGGCAACAGCGGTTCGTGTTTGACCCCTTAAGGTAGTCCCGGGGTCTCTTGCGTCAACGGAGGCCGGGGAGTAAGAACGACGGGAGAACGGGAGAACGGGAGGACGGGGGAACGTGAGGACGAACGAGCTGCGGCGCCTCGGGCGCGCGGCATGGACGGTGGCCGGCCTGGTGAGTCTGGCGGGATCGCTCGGGGCGCAGGGGGTGCCCCTCGGCGACGATCCGCGGATCCACGGCATCGTGGCCGCGGTGTCGGCGGCGCGGATCGAGGCCGACATCCGCACGCTCGTCGGCTTCGGCACGCGGCACACCCTGTCCGACACGCTGTCGGCGACCCGCGGGATCGGGGCGGCGCGGCGCTGGATCAAGGCGGAGTTCGACCGCATCAGTGCCGCGTGCGGCGGGTGTCTCGAGGTACGCTATGTATCCGAGGTCTTCCCGCCCGATCGCCGCCTGCGGGACTCGACCAATGTGGTCAACGTGGTGGCCATCCAGCGCGGCACCGGCGACCCCGACCGCTACGTCCTGATGAGCGGCGACATCGACAGTCGCGTCAGCGACGTGATGAACGCGACCGACTCGTCGCCCGGCGCGAACGACAACGCCAGCGGGCTCGCCGGCACACTCGAGGCCGCGCGCGTGCTCACCAAGCACCGGTTTGCGGCGTCCATCGCCTATCTGGCGCTCTCGGGCGAAGAGCAGGGGCTGTTCGGCGGGCAGACCGTGGCGCGTCGCGCGCGCGAGCAAGGGTGGAACGTCGCCGCCGTGCTCAACAACGACATGATCGGCAACATCGAGGGCGTGAACGGGGTTGTGGACAACGGCACCGCGCGCGTCTTCTCGGACGGCAACCCGCCGCTCGCGGTCGAGCTGCCGCCGCGGGGGGAGGCGACTGGCGACACCCTGGCGGCCGCGCTCCAAACCGTGCTCCGGACCTTGGGCACGCGCCGCGTGGCCGGGAGCGACGTGGACGGAGGATCGCGGCAGCTGGCCCGGTACGTCGATCGCATCGCCGATCGCTACGTGCCCAACCTCGACGTCTGGCTCATCTACCGGCTCGACCGGTTCGGGCGCGGCGGGCACCACCGGCCCTTCGCGGACCTGGGGTACCCCGCCGTCCGCATCATGGAAACCAACGAGAACTACACGCGGCAACATCAGGACATCCGGGAGGAAGGCGGCGTCCCGTACGGCGACGTGCTCGAGGGGGTGGATTTCGATTACGCCCGCAAGCTCACGGCCCTCAATGCAGCGACGCTCGCGGCCCTGGCGTGGGGACCGGACGCCCCGCGCAACGTCCGTCTGGGCGGCGCGGTCGAGGCGAGCGCGCGGCTGGCATGGGACGCGCCGACGGACACGGCCTCCATGGCCGGCTACCGCGTCTACTGGCGGCGCACCGACTCGCCCACGTGGGATCACAGCCGGTGGCTGGGCCGGGTGCGGGAGCATACATTCGCCGGGTTGGTCGTGGACAACTACTTTTTCGGGGTGGCGGCGGTGAGCCGCGACGGGAACGAGAGTCCGGTGGCGTTCCCGGAGCGCACGATGCGGTAGGCCCTGTCCCGCAGTACCGAATCGAGCGTCCATGCCGATCACCGTGGACAAGGTCCGGGCCGCGCTCGCCGCGCGGTATGCGATCCACGACGAAATCGGCCGCGGCGGAATGGCGGTGGTGTTCCGTGCCACGCGGCTCGCCGACGGCCTGCCGGTGGCCGTCAAGGTGCTGCGCCCGGAGGTGGCGGCCACTCTCGGTCCCGACCGGTTCCAGCGCGAGATCGCCTTCCTGCGCCAGCTCGTGCACCCCAACATCCTGCCGCTGCTCGACTCCGACGACGCCGGCCCGTTCATCTATTTCGTCATGCCCTTCGCGGCGGGTGAGTCCCTGAAGACCCGTATCCAGTGCGCAGGGCATCTTGCCGTGGACGTGGTGGTGGAGATCGCGGGCCAGATGGCGGCGGCCCTCGACTACGCGCACCGGCACAACGTGATCCACCGCGACATCAAGCCGGAGAACATCCTCGAGCACGACGGCCGCTGGACGCTGTGTGACTTCGGTGTCGCGCGGGCGATCGGGCTGGCGGGCGCCGACTCGCTCTCGCCGAGCGGCATCGTGATCGGCACGCCGGCGTACATGAGCCCGGAGCAGGGCGCGCCCGGGGCCGTGCTGGACGGCCGGTCGGACCTCTATGCCTTGGGTTGCGTGTTGTACGAAGCGCTGGCGGGGGTTCCGCCCTTTACGGGGCCCACGCCGCAGGCGGTCATCGCGCGGCATGCGCGGGAGCGCCCACCCAGCCTGCGGGTGGTGCGGCCGGACGTGCCGCCCCACGTGGAGGCGGCACTCGAGCGGGCGCTCGCGAAGCGGCCGAAGGACCGGCCGCAGAGCGTGGGGGAGTTGGCAGAGCTGCTGAGCCCGGCGTCCTAGACGGCAACTGCCCCCGCCCCGACACGTTCCACGTATCGGGGCGGGAATCAGGCACTGCTCGCCGTCGGGTTAGCCGAAGACGGGTGGCGGCGGTGGAGCCCCCTTCGGATCTCCGGTCCCCCCGGGACACAGCCGGTCCGGGATGTTGTCAACGTGCTTGTCGTCCGCGTCGTTCAATTGCTCGAGGCGGCAGAGGACGTCGGTCACACGCAGCTGCCACTCGCGCAGATTGGCATACTGTGACTGGTTCGGACCCGTGGGACCCACCCACGTCTGAAGCTGGGCCTTGAACGCATTGAACTCGCTCTTGCTCACGCATGCGGTACCTGCGAGCAGCACGACCGTGCTAACCGCCAGGATGTGCTTCAGCGACATTTCGCACCTCCCCGAAGATGAGATTTCTGGGCGCGTCGATTAGATCGGCACGTCCCAGTGTCAGCAGGCGTTCTCTATACCGTTCAGCCCGTTTGTCATCTCCCATTTCCAGTGCGGCCACTCGGCGTATCCAGAGGCTCACGGGGACAAACGGTAGGTAGATGATCGGGCCGGGGTGATCGAAAACCGTTGCCACTTGATGGGCCTCGTCATACCGACCGGCATCCAGCAGCATCAGGGCGAGCGTGAGTCGCTCGATGGCGAGCGGCTCCGCGAACTTCCAGGCGAGCGTATCCTGGGGCACCGCTGGCGTCAGGGCGGTCAGCGCACCAATCTCGCGCTCCGGTCCCCCGTGGGCCGCACTGAGCATGGCGGCAAGGGCGTCGGCATACGACCGGGCTACCGGCGAGCCAGATGCTGCCGCATCTCGCTCGAGGCTTGCGAGCAGAGGCCGGGCCTTGTCCCACTCCTTGCGCCGGGCGTGCCAGACGCCGTACAACCAGCGGAACTGCGTGCTGCGCAAGCCTTCGTATGTCGGACCCCAGAGGTTCTGCCCGTACGCGGCGACCTCCAGCGCCTTTGCCGTCAACGGCGCACCGGCGGCGTCATCCACAAGATACACGGTCTGCGCCGCTGCCGTCCCCGTCTTGGTCATCGAGTCCACCAGCGCCACGAGGGCATCGAACCGCCCCGTCGCAGCCAACACTCCCTGAAGGCCGAGGAAGGCGCCCCAGTGATACGTGCGAGCGAACGATGACCCGAGAACCGCTCTGAAGCCGTTTTCCGCACACGGCACCTGGGCGCCGGCGGCCGCAAGCGACCCCGCGGCACGCAACGAGACGAGGGCGTCGGCGAGCACCGGCCCAAGCCAGTCGAAGCTCCCGGCTCCGTCCTCGACGCAGGTGACCATGAGCCCGAGTTGGCGCACGAGCGCGGTGTCGGCATTCACGTGCATCAGCCGCCGGATCAACTGCTGGGCACGCGGGAGTTCGCCGCGCCGGACGGCCATCTCGGCAAGGTGAAACAGCGGCGGCGCAAATCCCGTATCGCGGGCGATGACCGTCAGAAAGACCGCTTCCGCGAGGGAGTCCAACGGGGCCCGTCGCGGCAGCAGGTGGACGTAGACCTCGCCGAGCGCTGCCAAGGCTTCGTTCCAGTCCGGATCGTCATCCAGCGCTTGCTCCAGCCAGCGGACCGCCGAGTCCGCTTGGCCGGAGGTGTACGAACGGAGGCCGCGAGCGAACGACGCGTAGCGTGCGGGGAGCAACGAGTCCCGACGCAGCGCCGCGTCGATCAGCGCGCTGATATCCGCGTCGCTGTGCTTCCAACTGGCCGCTTGGGCGCCCTTGACCGCCGCAATCACGAGGGACGAATCCCGGGCGAGGGCCCGCTGGTACAGATCGAGGGCCTGCGTCATGTGCAGCTGTCGGTACTGCCGCTCGCCTTGAATCCACAGCGCCACGGCGCTGGCTTCCCTGTCGCGCAACGCGGCGAAGTCCACGGGGCGCCCGGGATCGATGAGATCCGCCAGCACGCCCTTCACGGCGTCGACCGCGAGCTGGTGCAGCGCCACTTCCGCGCTCGCTCCGCTCGCGGCGCCGCGACGGATCAGCGAGTCGCCACCCGCATCGTAGAGCTGCAAGGTGACCCCAAGGGAATCGGTCTGCCCCTGCACGAACCCGGCGATGTAGTACTTGGCCCCGCGGTCGCGGGCGATCCGGCGGCGAACCTTCGCGTCGACGGCGGCCGCGTCGCCACGCTGTCGTTCGTCGAGCCGTTCCCAGCCGTCGATCCACTTGAGGGGCCGGGAGTACTCCAAGGCCGTTTCGATGACGACGGCCAACCGGTAGCCCGCATCCCGTTCGTCCACTGGCAGGTTTTGCTCCACCAGCGGGAAGACGACGACCTTGTTCGCATCGAGGGGAGGGCCGGTCGGTCGCAACAACAACCAGCCGGCACCCCCCAACACGGCGGCAGCGGCGATGATCGTGCCGGTTCGGTACCGGCGACGGCGGATCGTCGCCCGGCGCGCCGTGAGACGCCCCTTCGTTTCGACATCGCCGAGCAGGGCCAGAAACTCGGGAACCGTGGCGAAGCGATCGGCGGGGACCTGGGCGAGCGCCGTCTCCAGCGCGTCGACCACCGCCGGCGGCACGTTGGGTCTCACGACCTCGAGGGGCGGCGGCGGCTCGTGCATCTGCCGGGCGAAGATCGCTTGCGCCGTTGCACCGGTGTACGGCGGGTCACCGGCGAGCATCTCGTAGAGCACGCAGCCAAGCGCGTACAGATCGGAGCGGCCATCGAGTTGCGCATCGCCGGCCGCCTGCTCGGGACTCATGTAGGGTGGCGTCCCCAACGTCACGCCGGCCGACGTCAGCCGCTCTTCTCCGACCTCCTCGAGCGCATGCGCGATGCCGAAGTCGGCGACGTAGGCATAGCCGCCCGCCAGCAGGATGTTCTCCGGCTTGATGTCGCGATGCACCACGCCTTGGGTGTGCGCGTAATACAGTGCATCGCCCACTTCGCGTGTGATCTTGATCGCGTCCGACACCGACAACTGGCGGTCGCGCCGCAGCCGTTCGCGCAGCGACTCACCCTCGATCAGGGGCATCACGAAGTACGGAACGCCGTCGGCGGTCCCCGAATCGTGTAATGGCAGGATGTGGGGATGCTGAAGACGGGCTTCGATCTCGATTTCGCGCACGAACCGGTCGGTGCCGAGGGCCGCAGCCAGCTCCGGACGCAGTACTTTGATCGCGACCTGACGGTTGTTCCGGATATCGTGCGCGCGATAGACGGTGGCAAACCCGCCCCGCCCGATCGGATCGCCGAGGGTGTAGCGGTCCGCCAACGCGTCGCGGATACGGGATTCCGGACTCGTCATGCAAGCGCCGCGTGACGGCGTTCCGGCACAGATATCTCGGGGAGCAGAGCGCTTGGGGATTGGATCATGGAGCCGTTGGATCGGCGACGCGAACCGGCGCTGCGCTGAAGCCGACGGGGACCAGGGCGGGGTCACCCAGCTGGGCCCTCGACGCGTCACCCCAACAGAAGATCACGCCGTCGGCGGTCGTCGCGCACGTGTGTCCTCCCCCCAGGACGATCGATACGAACGAGTGTCCGCCGGTCACGAGCGTCGCCGCGGACCGATCGGTCGTCGTCCCATCCCCCAACTGTCCTCTCCCGTTCGCTCCCCAGCAGTAGGCCGCTCCAGAGACCGCTACCCCACACGTGTGCGAACTGTCGGCGTCAATGGCGACGAGCGGGGTCCCGGGCGGAAGGCCCAGAACCGGGACGGGTGCCACCCGATCCGTCGTCGTTCCGTCGCCCAACTGGCCATAGAGGTTGTCGCCCCAGCAGAACGGCGCGCCGGCGATCGAGAGCGCACACGTATGGGCCGCCCCTGCCGCGACCCTCGTGAGGTTGGGCCCCATGCCCGACACCTCCACGGGAAGCAAGCGGTCCGTTGACGTGCCGTCTCCGAGCTGCCCCTGCGCATTCCGCCCCCAACACCACACGCCCACGCCAAGCGGGGGAACGGAACCGGGCGCGACCGCACTGGTGACCGCGCACGTATGCTCGCCACCGGCAGTCACCGCCGACCACGTCCCGGCCACCGCCGTAGGGCTCAGGCGATCGGTCGTCGAGCCATCGCCGATCTGACCCGCGTTGTTCCGGCCCCAGCAGAGTGCTTGCGTAATGGTTACGCCGCACGTGTGGAACTCGCCCGCACTCAGCACACTCAGTCTTGCCGGCCCGACGACGGGCACCGGGGTCAGCTGCTGTTCGGTCAAGCCGTTGCCGAGCTGCCCGAAGGTCCCGAAGCCCCAGCAGTAGCCCGTTCCCTCCTCCAGCAAGGCACACGTGTGCAACGCACCGGCCTGCACGGTGGCGAACGGAATCGGTCGGGCGAGCGCCGTCGCCGCATTCCGCTGGGTGGTCGTCCCGTCCCCGAGCGCTCCTGTCGTGTTGCCACCCCAGCAATACGTGTCGCCCGCCGTGGTGAGTGCACAGCTATGGCCGAACCCCGCAGCAACCGCACTCCACCGAGGGGTCCCGGACGCGGTGAAGACGGCGCGCCGGATAACGCGGATGACATCGGATCGATACGTCGTGAGCCCAGCCTCATAGCGGTCCACGGCCAACTGCAGCTCGCGGATCGCCCGCCGGGAGCCGACTCCCCCCTTTTGTCCGATCCTCGCCAAGGCCACCGCCGCACGTTTCTGGTAGAGGGCGACGTAGTTTCCCAAGTAGCGCTCCACATACTGCGCCTCCGACATCCCGCCGCCGCCGCTTTGGGCGTAGCTACCCCGCAACTGCCAGCGGATATTCTCGACCCGTGCGGCCGGTGGGCCCACCAGCGCGCCCGCGAGGCGACGCACGGCCCGCCAGCCAATGCCGTCGACGACCTGATTCAACTGTCCGTCCGTGCACTCGTCGCACAGCAGCCAGTCATTGATGTCGTCGCGTTCGCCTGCGGAGAGGCACCCGGTGCTCGCGAGGCTCGTCACCAGCAGCGTGAGTCTGAGCAGCACCAACCGCGCGGGTCGACCATTCTGCCGGATCACAAGCGCCTCCTCGGCAGCAACACAGTTCACGGGGAGCAGCCGACCGAGGGCCAGAACGAGGTGTTCCACGGCCAGATGTCCACATACAGGGGTGGACACGGCTTGGCGCTGTACGGATCGCACTGACAGACAGGCGGCGCATCCTGACCGGTCGCGAGCTGCGCAATCGGCGCCCCGGGAGGCCGCACCGGGGGGTTGATCCAGGAAGTGGCATCCACGTTCATGCGGAAGACCTGGCCCAGGGACAGGTGCCCCCGCGCGATGAGCACCTGATCATCCACGGAGGTCAGCATCAGGTTGTCGGAGAGGTGGAAGCCTCCGATGTCGGCGGTATGCCCGTCATGCGGCAGCGGCGGCTTCCGCAGCGCCATTGCGTGGGCCAGCTCATGGGCGAGCGTGTTCGGGAACTTGCTGGCCCATTCGATCAGGATGATGACACCGTGGGTGCTGGCCGGACAGGAGTAGCCACGGTAGCCGGCGTACGACACCACGGGGTAGGTATCCGCCAGGGGCTGGTCCACGAGCGCGTCGACGTAGATCACGTTCACCTTGTCCGGCCCGAAGGCGCTGGACGGAATCTCGGGGTCGAGCTGCGCGGGGACACCGGCACACCAGTTGGGATCCGGGCCCACCAGCACGCTCGGCAGGGATCGGGGCTTCACCTCGTCCACCACGATCTTGAAGCCGGCGTAGCTCGTTCCGTAGATGTAGTTGGCCCGGTCCGCCTCGGCGAGCGCCTCCGCCTGCGGTCCGCCGGCATCGGTTGTCGCCGCACCCGTCGGTACCCACATCGTCAGATGCACCTCGATCGGGATGCCCAGCGCCTGTTGGACCAGCTGGCCGGGAACCGCGCCGGTTGCGAAATTCACGACATCGCTTGCCGGACTCCAGTCGGTTCTGGCGAACCCCATGCGCCGGTCGGGGGCGAACAGCGCCACCCTCCCCCATGGGTTGAAGAGATCGCTGCAAGCGGCGCTGAAGTCCCCTACCGACGCCGTTCCGACAAAGGCGACCGGCTTCTCATCGGAATACTCCACGCACGAAGCGCCCAGCATCCCGTGGATTAACGCGATCACGGGGTAGGCATTCGACGCTACCTCCGACACGACCTGATCCCCGATGGCTTCGCGGATCATGATGGTCGCCTGCTCGGAGTGACCGGCGAACGTCGCCTCGACAGCGAGATCGGTGGCGCCCATCGAGGGCGGCACCAGCACCTCGGTCGTGTACGCGGGGCTCGGCACGGGCGCAGTGAGGCTGGCGAGGTTCACTATGCTGACATTGACCGCACTCGTCACCCACGACCACGCCGGCGCGTACGATGAGAGGGGCGGCATGATGTCGCCCGTCGTGGTGCGGAGGCGGGCGCGCAACGCGACCTTCGCCCCAGGCGCAGCGAACACGACGGACGGGACCACCTCGATGCCGCCAACGACGGGCGGCTCGACGGATTCCTCCTCGTGGTCGGGAGGCCCCATTGGGCAACCCAACGCGCTCGCGATGAGCAGCGTCATCAGAGGAATATCGGCAATTGCTGCGGAGAGGCGCGACATGGGTCCCCGCGGGTGAGGTGCGGCCTTCGAACATGAGGGCCGAGTCGGAGGCCCGCAAGCGTGATGCGGTGCGCACCGCGGGATCCGGTTGCCGGCCGGGCATTGCGTTCGCCGAACACCCCTGGGTCTTTGGACCGCGATCACGTCCTGCACCGCCACCCCAACTCATTTGAGCCCTGTCACTTGCCCGCCGTCCCCGGGTCCCGGCGGTCGCCTCCAAAGCGGACTCTTCGTTTCCCCAATAGCAGCGACAATTGTTGGCGGGCGGGCTCCCCGCTCCCCATGTCGGACCGGGCTATCCCGTGGAGTGCCCATCTGCCGGACGTCCGTGCGGGACTCCAGGCGGCAATCTCTCAATATTCCCAGCCATCTGTCTCCTCCTTCTGCCTCCAAACAGCCAACCTATACCTAGCAAGAGAAAGCGAAACCTGAGCGGGCGGCTGGTCCGCTGTTTGGGAGGAATTCCGCTGGCAGGGACCCTCGAGACTAAGGGCTGTGGACACGTGGGGTTCCGGGAGGGGTCGATGCCGCCGAGTTGTAGCGTCACCGGGAGGCCGCCATCACCTCCCGCGAAGCCACGACATCCTGCACGGCGAGTCCAACCGACTTGAACACCGTCACTTGCGCGCTCTCGGCACGTCCGCCCCGCGGGCCCCCGACCACCACGTCGCACAGCTCGACCAGCCCGTCCGCCGACACCACCCCCGCCCGCACCGCCGCCATCACTTCCCCCGCCTCCGCCAGCGCCGCCTCGCGCTGATCCACCACCACGAGCGCCCCGCTCAGGATTGCCGGCTCGAACTCGCACATATCTGCTCTGAACGAGCCCACCGCATTGACATGCATCCCAGGCCGCACGTGCCGCGCGAGCAGCAGCGGCTCCGTGGCCGGGGTCGCGAGACACACGATGTCGGCACCGTCCACGGCCGCTTCCACCGACGCCGCCACCGTGATCTCGTTTGGGACACGCTCGACGCCCCGCATCTCCGCCGCGAACCGGGACGCCCGCGCGGACGTGCGGGACCACACGCGCGCCCCCTCGATCTTCCGCACGCAGCACACCGCGTCCAACTGCGTGCGCGCCTGCGTGCCCGCACCAATGATCGCCACCCGCGTCGCGTCCTCACGCGCCAACAGCTCGGTCGCGAGCCCGCTTACCGCCCCCGTGCGAATGGCGGTGAGCGCCTCCGCGTCGAACCACACCGGCTCAGCGGTCTCGGGATCGAACAGCACCATCACCGCGTGCACCCGCGGCAGGCCCCGGGCCGGAGGGTCACGCAACACCGTGACGAGCTTCGTGCCGTACCAGCGCCCCGCCCGTGCACTCATGACGAGCAACGTTCCCGGCGGCGCATCGAGCGGAATCGCCGAACGCAGCGGCATCTCCACCTGCCCGGCGGCGAGCAGGGCAAAGGCCTCGCGCATGGCCTCGATGGCCGTACTCATCGGGAGCGCGCGGCGCACCTCGTCGTCGGTGATGTAACGGTACGGGAACATCGGCCTGGCCCGGGCGGCGTACGCGGGTAACATTCCCCGCGACCTCGACCCCCGCAATCCGATGCAGGAAACCGCCGCCGTCACCATCACCACCCAGGGCCCCGCCGTGGCCGCCTTCGTGGGTTATCTCGTGGTGGTGCTGGCGATCGGCGTCTATGCCGCCCGGTTCTCATCCGCGGGCGTGAGCGAGTTCTTCGTCGGCGGGCGCAAGATGCACCGCTTCGTGGTCGCCCTCTCGGCGGTGGTGTCGGGCCGGAGCGCGTGGCTGCTGCTCGCGGTGAGCGGCATGGCCTACACCCGCGGCGCGAGCGCCGTCTGGGCCATCGCGGGCTATACGGCGGTCGAGCTGTTCCTCTTCCTTTATTATGCGCCTCGGCTGCGCCGCTTCAGCGAACGGTACGACTGCGTCACCGTGCCGGACTTCTTCGACGCCCGCCTGGGCGGCGGCTCCCCCGCGCTCCGGCTCGTGCTCGCCACGATCATCCTGGTCTTCATGGTGGGCTACGTCGCCGCCCAATTCGTGGGCGGCGGCAAAGCGTTCGCCGGGAGCTTCGGTCTGAGCCCCACCACCGGCATCCTGCTCACCGCCGGCATCGTGCTGGGCTACACCGTGCTGGGCGGGTTCCTGGCCGTGAGCCTCACCGACATGGTCCAGGCGCTCATCATGATCGCCGCCCTGGTGTTTCTCCCGGCCGCCGCGATTCTGGACCTGGGCGGCATCGGCGCGGCCTTCGAGCGGCTTCGCGTGATGGACGCCACGCTGGTGGACCCCACCGCCATCGCCGCCGGCGTCGCCATCGGATTCTTGGGGATAGGCCTCGGCTCACCCGGCAACCCG
>JAOTWJ010000211.1 GCA_029862925.1 Gemmatimonadota bacterium | reverse complement strand
AGTGGAAATGGAAGACGTTGAGCTTGTAGCGCGCGAGCAGATCGAGTGTCCGCAGCACCAGCGGCTTGGGCTGGAAGGTGCGGGCGACGTCGAGCATGAACCCGCGGTAGCCGAAGCGCGGGGCGTCCACGACGCGGATCGCCGGCAGGACGAGGCCGCCGCCGGCCGCTGGCGCAGGCAGCAGACCGCGCAACGATTGGAGGCCGTAGAACACGCCCGCGGGCGAGGCGCCCACGATCCGGATTCCCTGGGCGGAATCCACCACCAGCTCGTACGCCTCGGGGGAGCTCTGGCCCGCGACGCTCCCCACCTCGAGGCGGAGCGGCGCGCCGCCAGCTCGTCGCCCTCGGCCGAAGTAGGGGCGCAAGTACTCCTCGGCGAACGCGGCCTCGCTCCGCAGCGCGTCGGGCGCGTCGACCGGCGGCATCGCGGTGAGACGTAGCGCTCCCGTGCCCGTCGTGATCGCCACCGGGGTCGGGAACACCGGTGGCAACTCGCTCGCGGGGATGTCCCGTATCACGGAGTCGAGGGCGAACTGGTCGCCTGGCGTCACCAGGCGCGGATCGCGCCCTTCCCCCTGCGGTGTGCGCTCGATGGGGACGGCCACGTAGTCGGTCAGCGGCCGCCCCGTGTCCTGCGCGTCGCCGAAGACCACGTAGGGAGCCTTGGGAGCGAAGCTCCGGTTGACGAGGTAGCCTGTGAGGTACTCGATGCGAACGCTGGCGCCGGGGGCGAGCCCCGCGAAGCCGGCGCCGGGCACCAGGCGCGACAGGTCGCCCGTCACCTCCTCGATGACGAATCCGGCTCCCACGCTGCCCGGCCGCGGCGCGTGCAGCGCACTGAAGTAGATCGCCCACCCCGTCGGCGCGAGCGGCCTGGTCCCGCGGTTGGTGAGGGTGAAGGCCGCCCGGGATTCGGCTCGCTCGGACGTGATGACGTCGCCCACGAGCTCCCAACGGAGCTGCAGGGGGGTCTGGGCGGTGGCCGTGCCGGCCATGAGGGCGGTGAGGAGAAGAACCGGCAGTACAAGTCGTGTGTGGCGCATGAGAGACGTTAGACCCCGGTGAGCTACCGTGTCCAGGGGGCGGCCGCCGCGATAGCCACCAGCCGTCGAAACTCCACCGCACCGGGCCCCGCCACGCGCTCCTGCGTGTCGTAGTCCACCCGGTAGAGGCCGAAGCGGGGCTCGAATCCCTCCGCCCACTCGAAGTTGTCGAGCAGCGACCAGTGGAAGTATCCCTCCACCGGAATTCCTTCGCCCACGGCGCGGGCCAGGGCGTAGACGTGCGCCCGCAGGTACGTCGGCCGCAGGCGGCCGGTCGAGTCGGCCACCCCGTTCTCAGTGACGATGATGGGAAGGCCGTAGCGATCCCACACCCGCCGCAGCAGGCGCAACAGACCTTCCGGGTAGATCTCGACACCCGTATCGCTGAGCGGTCCCGGACCCTGGAGGAGCTCCACGAGCCCCGGTGCGCGGGGGCTGAACCGCACCAGGTTGCGCCGGTAGTAGTTCACGCCCACGAAATCGGCCGACCCGGCAAGCTCGGTCATCGGCTCGTCCAGTTCGGGGAACCCGGCGATGTGGAGCGAGATGGCGCTCCGTTTCACCGAGTCGTAGAACGCCCAGTTGAACCCGCGGTCCGCCTCGCGCGCCCCGATCCAGTCGAGCAGCCACCAGCGCCGCACGGGATCGAACACGATGAGATTCACCGCGGCGCCCACCCGGGCGCCCGGGCGCGCGGCCTTGATGGCGTGTGCGGCCAGGGCGTGACCGCGCACCAGCCCGGCGAACGCCCGGGACGCCTGGTGCCGGTCCTGCACTCCCGGTGGCCACACCCCCACCACGTATCCCTGGTACATCTGGACGTTGGGCTCGTTGACCGTGCACCAGTAGCGCACGTCGGCGCCCAAGCGCCGCACCGCCTCCGCCGCGAAGGCCGCGAACCGCTGCGCAAAGTCATCCGCCGTCAGGCCTCCCCGGTCGGTCAGCCAGGTGGGGAGCGTGAAGTGCAGCAGCGTGACCATGGGCTCCACGCCTGCCCTACGCAGCTGCGCGACCTCGTCGGCGTAGTGGGCCCAGGCCGATTCATCCCATTGTCCGGGGTCGGGCTCCACCCGACTCCACTCGATGGAGAACCGATACGCGTTGGCGCCCAAGTCCCGCAGCAACCCGACGTCCTGGGCGACGCGATTCCAGTGGTCCGCCGCCCGTCCGCTCCCAGCTCCACCACGGATGTTCCCGGGAACCGCTTCGAAACGGGCCCAGTCGTTGCGGAGGTTGCCGCCCTCGACCTGGTGCGCCGAGGTGGCGGCGCCCCACAGGAACCCCGCGGGCAAGCCGGTCACGATCGGATTCTCGGGGATGACGCTGAACCGCAGGTCGGGGTGGGAGAGACGGAACGCCAGCGTGGCAACGAGGTAGGCCGCGAGCAGGCCGCCGATCGCGCCCAGCACCCAGCGCCGGCCCCGGCGGTGGATGCGCTCAGAGTCTTCGCGCGCGCGGGTCACACCCGTCGTCCTGGTCGGCAGCCGGGGGAAGGTGGGTCAACAGCCAGTGCGCCGGTGGCCGGAAGAGCAGGGGCTTGCCCACCCAGGAAAACCCGAGGCGCAGCGTGAGCGCCGCGGCGAGCCCGATCACGAAGTCCCAGTTCGACCTGTGCGGGGCGCCGATCAACACGATCGTGGGCTCGTTGGGGAAGGCGCCGGTGACGCGCCATCCCAGCAGCGCCAGCACGCCGCGGCCGATGGCGCGCGTGAGCCACGTGCCGCGGCGAGGGATCGCATCGCCGAGCGGCGCGATCGGGAGATCCGCCGCCGCCGCGGGAGAACCCGTACCGTGTTCGAAAAGGGGTGTCGCGCTCGTGGGACATCGCACTAGCATCTGCGGGATTCCGGCCCGGCGCAAGGCGAGGGCGGCCGTGGTCGACACGGTGCGGTCGGAAGGCTGTACCGGCGAGCGGTGAAACCCGACCATTCCTGTCCTTGGAGCAGGTCCCCCTGGTCCCTACCTTCACCAAACAACTGCGTGTGAGGCCTCGCTCTCCGTCGATCCCATCCCAACCCCTGGACCGCACGACTCGACTTGCTCACCTCACCCGTCGTGCACGAGCCGGCAGCGTGTCGGCTCACGGGAGGTCCTATGAAGCGCGATGCTCAGTTGAGACTCATCGGCGTCCTCACGCTGGCCGGATTCCCAGCCGGGTGCGGGTTCGAAGTGCCTCTCGAGCAGCTCGCCCCCATCGTCGAGCGTGACGCGGTGGCGTTCGATCTGCCGACGGTTCCCGAGACGGTGCTCGATCGCCTCGCACCGTATCGCGTGGTCGTGGTGGGCGAGACCCACTTCCTCGAAGAACATGACACGTTCATGACGGCGCTCCTGCGCGCCCTCCACGCGCGCGGCTTCCGGCAGCTCCTCGTCGAGTGGCCGAGCTATGCGAACTGGGTGCTCGAGGATTTCATCGGGGGCAGCGCCCTCGAGCCGGGATGGCAGCCGACACTCGCGCTCGGGATGTTCGAGGGGGTGCGCGACTTCAACGCGACGCTCGCCGAGGCGGAGCGCATGCGCGTGCACGGGATCGACGTGAATCTCACTGAGTACGGCGGCGCCGCGCAGTTCCGCAGTTCCCTGGCGGGACTCGTCGGTCATCTCCCGAGTGCCGGCCCCGTGGCGGCGTTCCTTCAGGGCAGCTACGGAAGCCCGGCGACGCAGACGCCGCTCCTCGCGACGCTCCGCACCGCCCTGGACCGGGACGCCGCGGCCTTGCGCGCCTCCTGGGGCGAGCACTGGTACGCCACCATCGTCGAGATGGTGGACGTCGAGATACGGAGCGTGGATATCCGCGCCCACCGGGAATCGGACTACGATCGCTCGGTACGCATGCGGGAAGAGGTGATCAAGGAGCTGGCCGATACGCGCATCGCGGCGTCCTCGTACGGGACGGTCATCAACATCGGGTCCACCCACGCCCAGAAATCGCGGCTGTTCGGGACGAACATCGAGTGGCTCGGCGACCACCTCGTGCACCGGAGTACCGTGGTGAACGGCTCGGCGTTCATGATCTTCGTGACCGCGGCCTACATCCAGCCGGCGCCGGGGAGTACGGCACCACCCTACGACGTGCGGAACGCCTCGCCGCCGAACGAGTTGCTCCGCGTGATGGTCGAGGCGTTCCCGGACCGGACGGTGTTCCTGCCGTTGGATGACCCGGTGTTCGCGTCGGGCGGGATCTTGCTCAACGTCGAAGAGACCATCTATCCCTGCGAACCAGTGGAGCAGTACGACGCCGTGCTGCAGTACGCACTCGCGCACCGGGTGCCGCTCCCGTAGGTCGGGTCCATCCCCAAACTGCGACGTACGGCGACGTACTGTGACGTCGAGGTGCAAAGTGGCCAGTCATCCTCCCGGCACGGAGTTCTCGCTGCGGGCCGTCCAGGAACGCGCGGAGGAGCCCATCCCGCCCTACGCGGGAGCAGGCGTGCCGTTAGCGGTGGTC
>JAOTWJ010000055.1 GCA_029862925.1 Gemmatimonadota bacterium | reverse complement strand
AGGTGGCCAAGGGCTACGAGCAGTTCGCCGGGACGATGCCCAAGACGTTCGGGCAGCAGCTCACTGGGCAGCAGCTCGAGGCGATCGTGCGGTTCCTGGCGGCGCGCCGATGAGCCGGGTCCGCGACGCGCTCCGGCACCCCTTCTGGCAGGCCGTGCTCCTGCTCGTCGCGGCGTGGCTGGTATTCCGCTTTGGCATCCAGTACGTGCCGCCGCTGTTCGGCGTTCGCAGCGCCCCCGTGCCGCAGAGCGTGATGCTCCAATACATGCTCACCGCGCTCGTGGGCGTGCTGCTCTACGTGAGCGACAACGAGGCGCGGTGGCGGCGGTTCAAGGAACCGATCACGGCGACGCTGGTGGATCCTGGCAAACGCAGGCTGCGCGTGGCGCTCCTGGTGCTCGTGCCCGCGCTCGTGGGGTTCATGACGTACCGGCAGGCGCGGCCCTCGGTCTCGGCGCCGATCCAGCTTCGCTCGATCCACCCGGCTCCGCCCGGCGAGATCACGTTCCGCGGCCAGTCCATGCGCCTCACCGGGCTCGAGAATCCGCTCAGGAGTGGCGGCGCGCTGGAAGAGCACGTCCGCGAGGGTCGGCGGGTCTACTACCAGAACTGTCTCCCGTGCCACGGCGACCGGCTCGACGGCGAAGGGCACTTCGGGCACGGCTTCAGTCCCACGCCGCTGTCGTTCACCGATCCCGGCACCATCGCGCAGCTCACCGAGAGCTTCGTCTTCTGGCGCATTGCCAAGGGCGGGCCCGGCCTCCCGCGCGAAGGCGCGCCGTGGAACTCGGCCATGCCGGCGTGGGAAGACTTCCTTACCGCCGACGAGGTCTGGGCGGTGGTCGTTTTCCTGTACGAGCAGTCAGGCTGGCAGCCGCGGCGCTGGGAGGCCGGCGGCGAAGGCGAGGGCGGGCATGAGTAGGCGTCGCGTCGGTGTCGCGCTGCTCGCCCTGGCGTGGAGCGTCTCGCTCGCGGTACTCGGCCCCCTCCAGGCGCAGGATCTCACCCGCGGCAAGGCCGTCTACGACCGATGGTGCGCCGGCTGTCACGGCGAGACCGGTGCCGGCGACGGTGAGGCGATGACGTATATGCTGCCCCGGCCCCGGGACTTTAGGCGCGCCGTCTACCAGGTGCGCACCACCGCCACCGGAGGACTCCCGACCGACGCCGACCTGATGCGCGTCGTGGACGAGGGCATGCCGGGCACCACGATGCCCGGCTGGCGGACACGGCTGTCGGAGGCGGAGCGGCGCGATGTGGTGGCGCACATCAAGTCCTTTTCGCGGTTCTTCGAGGGCGAGAACCCCACGCCGCTCGCGTTCGGGAAGGCGCCGCGCCTGACCGCCGAGGGCCTGGTCGAGGGCGAGCGGTGGTACCGCGAGCTGGAGTGCTTCAAGTGCCACGGGGACGCCGGGCGTGGGGACGGTCCGTCGGCGCCGACGCTGACCGACGACTGGAATCAACCCATTCGTGCCGCCGACCTCACGCGCGGCTGGAACTTCAACGGCGGCGCGTCGGTGGAGCAGATCTACCGGCGTCTGCGGACGGGCCTGGATGGAACCCCGATGCCGTCGTTCAGCGACGCCGTCGAGGGCGAGATCCTCACCGAGGAGCAGTTGTGGCGGGTGGCCCAGTGGGTGCATAGTCTCTCGCCCGAGCGGCCGCCGGTACGGGAAGTGATCCGGGCCCCGCGGCTCGACGGCGCGCTCCCCTCGGGACCCGAGGATTCCGCGTGGGCGGCCATCCCGCCGGCGTGGGTGCCGCTGGTGGGGCAGATCGTGATCAAGCCGCGCTGGTTCGCTCCGCGCGTGGACGGGCTGTGGGTGCGCGCGGCGCACGACGGGCAGACGCTCGCCGTGCTGGTCGCGTGGAGCGACCCCTCGCGTAGCCCCGACGCGACGTGGCAGGAGTGGATCGACGGCGTGGCGGGCGCGATGACCGACGCGGACGGCCCCGTGCCGACGACACAGGGACCGGACCGCCTGCACGTGCAGGTTCCACTCCGGCCACCCGAGGGCCTGGAGCGGCCGTACTTTCTGGGTGGCGATCCGCGCCGGCCCACGTATCAGTGGCAGTGGACCAGCGCGCCGGATGCGGTACGGGAAGGGCGGGGAACCGGACTCGGGGCCTTCACGGCGTCGGCCACGACGACGGTGCAGCACGCGGCGGTTTTCGCCGACGGCGAGTGGCGCGTGCAGTTCGCGCGCGCGCTGGCCCCCGCCGACACCGCCGCGGCGCCGGCATTCCCGGTCGGGGAAGCCGTGCCGATGGCGTTCTACGCCGCCGACGGCAGCGACGGAGAGGACGAGAGACGCGGGGCGGTGAGCGCGTGGTACGCGATCTATCTGGACGTGCCCACGCCACCACGAGTGTACGTGGCTCCCGTGCTGGCGGTACTGGTGACCGCCGGGCTCGGGGGCCTGGTCGTCGTGCGCGCCCAGCGGCGCGCGCGCTCGACGTGACGCACAACGATGCGACTGGAGGAATGATGCGCGCAGCATGGCTGGCAATCGGAACGATGGTAGCGGTCGGGTGCGGTGGCGGCGGCGAGCAGGCGGCATCCGGCGGCGGTGAGACGGCCACGCAGACGGCCGTGGCCCCACTCGGCACGGGTACGATCAGCGGGATAGTGATGTTCACCGGCACGCCACCCGCCAACCCGCCCATCGACATGCGGGAAGAGCCGCACTGCGCGGCGATGTACGGCGGCAATCCCACCGATCCGGTCGTGATGGTGAAGGACGGCCACCTGGCCAACGTGTTCGTGCGGGTGACCGGGGGACTACCAGCGGGTCCGTACCCCAAGCCCGCCAAGGATCCCGAAATCGATCAACAGGGATGCCTGTATCACCCGCGCGTGCTGGGCGTGATGACGGGACAGGCGCTCCAGATCCACAACAGCGATTCGCTGCTGCACAACATCAAGGCGGTACCGACGACGAACCGCGGGTTCAACGTGAGCCAGCCGCGCGCGGGCATGACCCGCGAGCACGTGTTCACCGCGCCCGAGATCATGGTGCCGTTCGAGTGCAACGTGCACGGCTGGATGAAGGCCTACGTGGGCGTCGTGGATCACCCCTACTTCGCGGTCTCCGGGGAGAACGGGGCGTTCACGATCGGCGGGCTGCCGCCGGGCACGTACCGGCTCGAGGCGTGGCATGAGAAGTACGGCACGAAGACGGTCGAGGTGACGATCGGGGCGGACGGGCAGGGGTCGGTGACGTTCACGTACGCCGCTTCCTGAGGAGGCCGGATGCAGTGGATCCTGCCGGACGGCGCTTCGACGTTCGCCGGGGACATCGACTTCCTCTACTACGTGATCCTGGTCATCACGGGGATCGCGTTCCTGGTGGTGGAAGTCGGTCTGGTGTGGTTCGCGATCAAGTACCGGGCGCGCCCGGGGCGACGCGCCACCTATACGCACGGGAGTCTCCGCGCCGAGCTCGTGTGGACCGCGATTCCCGCCGTGACCGTGGTCGTGCTCGGCCTCATGAGCGGCGGCGTCTGGAACCACGTGAAGGGGCGGCACAGCGCGCCGGCCGAGGCGCTGCCGTATCGGGTGCTGGCGAAGCAGTTCGAGTGGCACGTCACGCACCCGGGTCCTGACGGGCAGCTGGACACGCCAGACGACTTCACGATCCGGAACCAGCTTCATATGCCGGTCGATCGCGCGGTCGTGGTCCATCTCACCGCCGAGGATGTCATCCATTCGTTCTTCGTGCCCGCGTTTCGCGTGAAGCAGGATGCCGTTCCCGGCATGGAGATTCCGGTCTGGTTCGAGGCGACCAAGGCCGGCCGCTACGAGTTGGCGTGCGCCGAGTTGTGCGGGTTGGGACACTACCGGATGGGGGCCGAGGTGATGGTCCATGCGGCGGACGAGTTCGGATCGTGGACGGCGGCGCAGGCAGCCGCGCGCACCCAGTAGCCATGAGGGGAAGCCGATGACGACCGTCGCACACCCGTCGGAGCACACGACCCACGCCGGGCACGAGCTGCCGTTCATCCGGAAGTACATCTTCTCGACCGATCACAAGATCATCGGGATCCAGTTTCTGCTCATGAGTCTGGTGTTCCTGTTCATCGGCGGACTGCTGGCGATGCTGATCCGCTGGCAGCAAGCGTATCCGGGCAGCGCCATTCCGGGCGCGGCCGTGCTACCCGAAACGATGGCGCCAGGCGGAATCCTGCTGCCGGAGTTCTACAACTCGCTGGTCACGATGCACGGCACGTTCATGGTCTTTTTCGCGATCATGCCGCTGCTCGTGGGCGTGTTCGGCAACTTCCTGATTCCGCTCAAGATCGGGGCGCCCGACATGGCGTTCCCACGCCTCAACATGTGGTCGTTCTGGATCGCGGTCCCGGCGGGCATCCTGATGCTGGCCGGGTTCTTCGTGGAGGGGGGGCACGCGGCCGCCGGCTGGACGGCGTACGCGCCGCTGAGCGCGAACCCCGAGTTTTCGGGCGTGTATGCCGGCCAGAAACTGTGGCTGCTGAGCATCGCGATCCTGGGTCTCTCGTCCATCCTCGGCGCCACGAACTACATCACGACCGTCGTGAACCTGCGGGCGCCGGGCATGACGTGGTTCCGCCTCCCGCTGTCCATCTGGGCGCTGTTCATCACCGCCATCCTGGTCTTGCTCGCCATCCCGATCCTCTCGGGCGCAGCGATCATGCTGTTCTTCGACCAGACCATCGGCACGCACTTCTTTGCGCCGGCCGGCGGCGGCCAGCCACTCCTGTGGCAGCACCTGTTCTGGTACTTCGGCCACCCGGAGGTCTACATCCTGATTCTGCCGGCGATGGGCATGGTGTCGGACATCATCGCGAACGGGTCACGCAAGCCCGTGTTCGGGTACCACTCGATGGTGTACGCGATCATCGCCATCGCCTTCCTGGGCTGGGTCGTGTGGGGGCACCACATGTTCCAGAGCGGGATGAACCCGACGCTGGGCCTGGGGTTCATGATCTCGACCCTGCTCATCGCCGTGCCATCGGCCATCAAGACGTTCAACTGGATGGGCACGATGTGGCAGGGCAATATCCGGTTCCACGTGCCCATGCTCCATGCCATCTCGTTCGTGGCGATGTTCGTGATCGGCGGGCTGAGCGGCGTGTTCATGGCCTCGACGCCGGTAGACATCTACATCCACGACACGTACTTCATCGTCGCCCACATCCACTACGTGCTGTTCGGCGGCAGCCTGTTTGCCCTGTTCGCGGCGATCACGTTCTGGTATCCCAAGATGTTCGGACGCATGATGAACCCGTTCTGGGGCAAGGTGCACTGGCTGCTCACATTCGTGTTCTTCAACTTGACGTTCTTCCCGATGCATAGCCTCGGCGTCTACGGGCACATGCGGCGGATCTACGATCCCACGCAGTACGAGTTCCTGCAGCCGCTCATGGGGCTCAACAAATTCATCACCGTGAGCGCGCTGTTGCTGTTCGCCAGCCAGCTCATCTTCATCCTGAACTTCATCGGCAGCTGGTTCCGGGGCGCCAAGGCGCCCGACAATCCGTGGGAGGACAACGGGCTCGAGTGGACCGTGCCATCGCCGCCGCCGCACGGGAACTTCGCGCGCGTCCCGACGGTGCATCACGGACCGTACGAGTTCAGCGCGCCCGGGGTCGCCGAAGACTACCTGCCGCAGTCGAGCGCAACGCGCATCGCGGTGCCACCGGCTGAGGGACGGAGGGTCGAGCCATGACGCACGCGCCCGTGATGCGACCCCCGGCGCAGCGCGAGCTCGGCGCCGGCGTCTACAACGAGAAGCTCGGGATCTGGGTATTCCTGGGCTCGGAGGTGATGTTCTTCACCGCGCTGATCGGGGCATACATCATTCTGCGGTTTGCCACGCCGGGCGCGTTCGCCGAACCCGGGAAGTTGCTCAACGTCCCGGTAACCGCGGTCAACACCTTCCTGCTGATTTGCTCGAGCGTCACGATGGTGAAGGCGTTCGCCGCGGCGAATATGGGGAATCTGAAACAGATGAAGCTGTTCCTGCTCGCGACGACGGTGATCGGCGCGGCGTTCGTGGGCGTCCAGGTCTACGAGTACACGCACCTGATCCACGCGGGCTTCTTACCGAGCGGGATTCGCGAGGGCAGTGAGCTGGCGGAACTGGCGTTGGCGGGAGAGCTGGGGCTGGGACGGCCCGATCCAGCGATCGCGGGCATCTACGGCTCGACGTTCTACACGATGACCGGGTTCCACGGGTTTCACGTGACGTGCGGCGTCGTGTGCCTGGCCTACGCGACGACGAAGGCGTTTCGGGGCAAGTACACGCAGACGGACCATCGCGGTATCGAGGTCATCGGCCTGTACTGGCACTTCGTGGACCTGGTCTGGATCATCCTGTTCACGATCGTCTACCTGATCTGAGGCGGGGGAGCCGATGACGGATGTGCAACAGCCCGGTGCTGCGGAAGAGCACCACCTCGAGCACCCCAACTACTGGGTGGTCTGGGCGGCGCTGGCCGCGCTCACGATGGTGGAGCTGGGCGTGGCGTTCCTGCCGTGGTCGCGACGGGTGGTCGTGCTGCTACTGATCGGGCTCGCGGTGTGGAAAGCGCTGCTGGTGGCTCTCTACTTCATGCATCTCCGGTTCGAGAAGAACCGGATGCGGATCTTCGCGCTCGCGCCGCTCCCGCTCACGGTCATCATCGTGATCGCGGTGCTCACGGAGTTCGTATGGTAGGCGTGCGGCACGGCGACGGGCAGCGATGATCACGTTCCATCGCGTACTCATCGGCAGCGCGATCCTGTTCTGCCTGGGGTTTGCCGGGTGGATGGGCACCCAGTACCGGGCCCATGGCGGCACCGTGGAGCTGGCGCTTGGCCTCGCCTTCGCCGCGGCCGGGCTCGGCCTGGGCTACTACCTGCTGAATCTCGAGCGGTTCCTGCGGCGATGAACGACGCCCTCTCGACGAGCATGTTCTGGGTGGGCGCGCTGTTCGCGTTCACGCCGATCGTGGTCGGTGGGATCGTGATCGGCGTATGGTGGCTGACGCGCAAGCGCGTCGCGGGGAGCGGCGAGCGGTTTTCTCCGCCCCGCGGGCTGAGCGACGATGCGCCGGGGTCAGGACCGGCGGCGGTAGAGCGCTAGCACCAGCGCGAGCATGGCGAGGCCGGCGGCGGCGCCAGCGAGCGCCGTGGCGCCCCAGGTGGAAACGGTCGTCGTGCCGCGCACGCCCACAATGAGGGGCGCGCCCTCGCCACCGCGGCGCCAGGAGACGGTCGAGCCGTCGAGGCGCGTGAGCTGGAGGAGGAAGACGAGATCGGCGCGGCGCACGTCGGCGGCCAGACGCGCGAACACGGCGAACTCGCGGAACCCGCCGGTGGGGAGCTCGCCGCCGGTCCATTCGACGGCCTGCGGCGTCGAGTCGGTGACCGGAATCAGACGGCCGGTCCACCCGGGCGGTGCGTCGACGCCGAGCACCGCGACGGCGTCGGGGACGACAAGCCGGACGTGCACCACCGGCGACGGAGCCGCGTTTGCCACCCGGAGCGCGAGCCGCTCGAACGCCCCGGGCTCCAAGGCAGGCGGCGTGAGCGCCACCTGCGCCCGAGCCGCGAGCGGCAGGGCCAGGGCGAACACGAAGAGGCCGTGGACCACGCGACGCATGCAATCTCCTTCGAACGGGAGTGAGTGACGATGACGAGTGTCGAAACCCGAGCCCCGGCGCGACGGATCGAAATGATCGACGGGACCGCGCGCCTCGTCGAGGACGGTGCGGCCACCCGGGAGTTCGAGGTTCGCGAACTGCCCGAGAAGTTCGTGCAGTGGCAGTTGGAGTACAAGCGGCGGATCTACGACGCCATCGAGCGGGACGAGTACGTCGCGTTCAACGCGGGACACCTGCCGGTGGTCGGCACGTGGAACGACGACGCCCTGGTGCCCAATCTCGCCAACAAGGGGGTCGGGTTCACGCCCAAGGACGAGCACATCCAGCACTACCTGTCGCTCGTCGAGAATGCGGTGGAGCAGATCCAGGCGCTGCCGCCGCACGCCGTGGACGAGACACGCCAGCTCCGGATCCGGACCGCGCGGGAGCTGTACTCGCACCCCGAGCACGTGGACTGGAGACGGCTGGGGCTGCTTGAGATCTTCGAGGGCGAGACCTACCGCAATCTGGCCCGCCGCCCGATGGCCTCCGTGCTGTGGACGGGCAACTCGCCGGTGTTCGTGAGCTTCCAGGTGGACTGCGTGGTGGAGATCATCACGACGGAAGATCCACGGTACCGCTTCTCGTGGGCCATGCGGCGGCTGTTCGAATACGAGCCGTTCCACGTGGTGCAGACCATCTTCCCCTACGCGTACTGCTTCTGGGTGACCGGCTGGCACGACAAGACGCCCAAGCGCCGCTACAAGTGAGCGCCGCGCATGCGTGAGGTGACCCGCGCGACGCTCGAAGCGCTGCTCGCCGATCTCGCAGGGCGCGGCGTGCGTCCCTGTAACCTGTACCTGGTGGCCGGGACCTCGCAGCTGCTGGAAGGCTGGTGCGACCGCGTGCCGCAGGTCGAGCTGGCGGCGGGCCCGTCACCCGACGCTCGGCACCTGGCGGCGGCGGCACGCGAGGCGGCGACGGCCGCCGAGGTGGAGCTCGTCTGGGAGTCGCCGGCCGACGTGATCCCGCTGCCGGACGGCTGGGAGGGGCGGAACCGCGCGACGGACCTCGACTGGCCCGCGGGCAGCGGCCGGTTCACGCTCTTGCACTTCGATCCCTACAGCGTGGCCCTGCGGCTCATCACGCGGGGTGACGCGTCGGACTACGCGGTCACGCTCCGCTATCTGGAGCACGGCTGGCTCACGCTCGAGGGGCTGGACGCGGTGGCGGCGGAGGTGCTGCCGCGGTTCACCGGGGCGGCGATCGGGCAGGATCCCGCCGAGTTTCGGCGGAAGTACAAGGGCCTGCGGCAGATGTGGCGGGCGGGGGCGGTGATCGGTCCCTGACCCCTATCCGCCCGCGACCAACCTACCGTCCTTCCGTCTTTCCGTCTTTCCGTCCCTTCACCACGTACGCCTCGATGGCGTAGTACTCCGCCAGGCCCAGCCGGTCGGCCCGCGCGGCGGTCTCGATGTTGCGTGCCTCGACCCGCTGCCAGAACTCGCGGTCGTCGTGTCCGCCGGGGAAGGGCGCCGTGTCCTTCTGGGATTGATGCTTGAAGATGGCCAGGATCTTAGCGCGCAACTCCTCGTGTGAGAGCGGGACGAGCACGTCGGCTTCGGTGATCGGCCATTCCTGCCATGCGCCGCGGTAGTACCACACCTCCGGGTGGAGGACCGTCTGGGCGAGCGCGCGCTCGATGGCGAGCTTGCACAGCCGGTGGGTGCCGTGCGGGTCGGACAGGTCACCGGCGACGAACAGGAGGTGGGGCTGCACCTCCTCGAGCAAGGCGCGCACGAGGGCCACGTCCTCGTCTCCGATGGGGTGCTTCTGCACTTCGCCTGTGCGGTAGAAGGGCAAGTTCAGGAACCGCGCGCTGCTGGCGGCGAGCCCCACGCCCTCCAGAGCGGCGACCGCCTCGGACTCCCGGATCACCCGTTTCAGGTCCTGCACCACGGGCACGTCCACCTCCCCGGGTCGCTTGCGGGCGAAGCTCTCTTCCACCGTCACGCGGACGTCGGCCATCGTGGCGGGGTCGAGGCCGAGGGGGCCGGTCGCGCGCACGACGAAATCCAGGTGCCGGCGCACATCGTGGTCGAACACCGCGATGTTGCCGCTCGTCATGTACGCCACGGTGATCGCGTTGCCGTTCTCGTGCAGCTTCCGCAGAATTCCGCCCATGGAGATCACGTCGTCGTCGGGATGGGGCGCGAACACGAGCACGCGCTGTTTCTTCGGGAGCAACGCCCTGCCCCGGATCTTGTCTCGCAGGCGGTTGAAGACGTCGCCGTTGATCACGCCCGGCGCTCCGTAGCGCGCCAGCAACGCGCTCAAGTGGTGCTCGGCGTAGTCCCGCGCACTCAGCTTGAGGATCGCCTTGGCGGCTTCTTCGGCGAGCCAGACCACGGCCCGATCCGTCAGCCGGGGTGTCCACTCGACCGAGGCGAGCAGCCACGGGGTGGCGATGCGCGTGAGGTCTGCGGCCGCGGCCAGGTCGAGGTAGACGGTCGCGTTCGGGTGCCGCTGGAGGAACGTCGCCGCGACCTCCGCAGAGATGTCGCCCTCCACGGCTCGCTGGATGATGGCCGCCTTGTGCTCCCCCGTGGCGATGAGCGCGATCTCGCGTGCCTCGAGAATCGTGGCCACGCCCACGGTGATGGCTTCACGGGGGACGTTGTCCTCGCCGAAGAAGTCGGCCGCCGCGTCCTTGCGTGTGATCGTGTCGAGCGTCACCAGGCGCGTGCGGGACTCCGGTGATGACCCCGGCTCGTTGAAGCCGATGTGCCCGCTCTTGCCGACCCCGAGGAGCTGGAAGTCGATGCCGCCGGCGTCGCGAATGGCGCGCTCGTAGGTCGCGCAGTGCCCGGCGAGCCGGTCGCGCGGCACGCTCCCGTCGGGGATGTGGACGTTGGCGGGCGGGATGTTGACGTGCGCGAACAGGTTTTCGTGCATGTAGCGCCGATAGCTCTGCGGACTATCGGGCGGCATCGGGTAGTACTCGTCCAGATTGAACGCCACGACGTGCGTGAAGTCCACCTCGCCCGCGGTATGCCGGCGGATCAACTCGCGGTAGATCCCCAGCGGGGTGCTGCCGGTGGCGAGGCCGAGCACGCAGCGGCCCCGCTCCGCCACCGCCCGCGCGATCGTCACGACGATGCGGTCGGCGAGGAGCCGCGCGAGGTCGTCATGGTCCACCACAATCTCGGTGCGCAGGCGCTCCCGGTCGCGCGGGCCCGCAGTGACGTCCGAGGTCTCCATGCTCTCCCTCCCCGTGCGTGGTTTCCGCCCGCGGCGTGGCCCGTCAGGCGCGACGCATCCGCCGCGCCAGCGCTCCGGGAACGAGGCGGTGCAGCCAGTAGAAGGGCCGGGCCAGTCCGGGCCGCAGCTCCAAGCGTCCGGCGGCCATGCCGTCGAGGGTAAACGCTGCCACCTGCTCGGGCGTGAGCTCACCACGCCAGCGCCCGCGCGTCATGTCGGTGTCGACCAGCGGCGGCATCAGCTCGAACACGCGAATCTGGCTGTCCGCGTTTTCCAGCTGGAACCGGAGCGCCTGTGTGAACGACCGCACGGCAGCCTTGGTGGCGCAGTAGACGGGGGCGCTCGCCTTGGGCGCCAGCGCCAGGACCGAGGACACATTGACGATAGCCGCTTCGGGTGCCGCGCGCAGCGCGGGCAACGCGAGCGCCGTGAGTTGGATGAGGCCCGTGAGGTTCGCGCCGACCTCCTGGTCGGCGAGCCGCACGACCTCGGCGGCCGGCGTCTCCGGCAGCCGCAACGGAAACTGCACCGCGGCGTTGTTCACCAGGATCGAGAGCCCGCCGAGCCGGTGGGTCACGTCCCGTACGAGGCGCTCGAGGTCGGCAGATCGGCCCACATCGGCCTGCAGAGTGACGAGATCCGGCGCGGTCTGCCGGGCGGCGGCGATGCGTTCTGCGGAGCGTGAGCAGACGACCACCCGGTTGCCGCGCGCGAGGAATGCCCGGGCGAGCGCCAATCCGATGCCGGCCGTGCCGCCGGTCACCAGCACGCGATGGTCGGAGAGGGTCATGCGCGGCTTCACTCACCGTCCTCCGCGGGATCGCAGGTGCGCGCGGCAGCCGCCCGCGTACGCGTCACGCACGAGCGCCCGGAGGTCGGCGTCGAACGCGTCGGCGGACGTCAGGCGCACGTGGTGGACGTAGTAGCGCGGCGGGATGAACTCGATGCGTCGCACGGGTGGTCCGGGCCGACGGTGGGTGAGGAGGAAGCCGACGTCGAGCCCGTCGCGCCGGGTGGCGCATCCCGCGAAGCGGATGGCCGTCTGAAAGACGATGCGGGTCTTCTGTGCGTACATCGTGACAGGCCCGCAGCTGCGCACGAGTCGTCGGAACCGATCGAACAATCGGCGCACGGCGGGATCGCGGCCGGTGAAGTGATCGGTGAGGCGGAACGTCCCGCACGAGTGCCAGAGGTTGCGCGTGACGAACCGGTGCCCGCAGCGCGGGCACGTCCACAGCCCGGCGCCGGCGCGTGGACCCGGGCGGCGCTTGACGCTCACGGCGAGGGCTACGCCGCCGCCGGCTCCGCGGTTGCCGGCGCGCCGCCGCCGCGGAGCAGACGCCAGGCCGTCACGACCGCGAGCCCGAACCAGAGCACGTCCCACAGGCCGAACTGGGCACGGAACAGCTCGAAGGACGTCGTTCCGCTGAGCATGCGACCCGCGTACGCCGTGGCGATGCGCTGGCGTCCGTCGGGGCCGGCGTTGGACGCGTGGGTCGCGGCGGCGGTCTGCATGTCGAGCCACAGCGCGTCGGGGAGGGTATCGTCGGTCGCGAGCTCGTCGAGCCGTGCCTGGACGGGCTCGGGCCAGGTCTCGGTGGAATGCAGATCGAACATCGCCGCCTGCAGCATCAACTCGTCATCCCGCTGGACTTCGCGGGCAACCGCGCGCGGGCTCGTCGTGACCGACGCGATGACCGCCTTGCCGGCGAGAAGACCCAGCGTGGCGATGACGGCGGCCAGGAGCGCGGGGGTAGGCCCCCGGGCTGCCGTCGCCCGGGCCATGACGAACCCCACGAGTCCACCGACGGCCCAGGCGACGTAGCCCACCTCGTACTTCGTGAGCAGCACGATGGCCGCCCACAGCGCGCCGCCCGCGATGGCGGCGGCGAGCCCGGCGAACAGGGCGCGGTGGATCGTGTCGTCGCCGGAGACGGGGGAGGCGGGGTCGTCGGTCGGTGGTTCCGGAGGGGCGAGCGCGTCGTCGGTCATGGGGACTCCGCCGGTGCGGGTTCCGTCAAAGCTTCACTGATCGCCGGAACGCGCAAGAGCCGGCGGCCGGTGACGCGCGATCAGCCAGCCGAGCGCAAGGGCGTCGTACGCGGCGTGCGCGACTGCGGCGACGACGAGGTCGCCGCTGGCGATGACCACCCACCCCAAGTACGCGCCGACGACCGTGGCGTACAGCGCATAGCGGCGCGTGACGGCATGGCCCAGGCCGAACATGAGCGCGGTGCCGAAGAAGGCGACCGCGGGTCCGAACGCCCGGTGGAGCCCGTTCAGCATCACGCCGCGGAACAGCGCTTCCTCGCCCAGTCCCGCCAGGAGGGAGATGAGCACGATGTCGGCCGGCCGCGCCCGCCGGAACAGCAAGGTGACGATCTGATCAACGTCGTCGCGCAGCCGCGCCAGCGGGCCGGTGGGGGCGCGCATCGTCAGCGCGAGGCCGAGCAGCAGCGGCACAACGGCGGCGAGCCCGAGCAGGATCCCGCGCACGGTCACACGGACGCTCGCCAGCGACCACACGCCCAGCACCCGGTCGAGCACCAGCGCCAGCACCAGGAGGCCCCCTTCGAAGGCGACGGCCCCGGCGAGCAAGCGCCCGCGGGGCACCGGGGGTTCGGCGAGTGGCGGCCGGGTCAACAGTCGATCACGTTGACCGACAGGCCGCCTTGCGACGTCTCCTTGTACTTGGCCTGCATGTCGACGCCCGTCTGCCGCATGGTCTCGATCACGCGGTCGAGCGGGACGTGGTGGGTGCCGTCGCCGTAGAGCACGGCGAGGCGCGCGGCGTTGACGGCCTTGGTGGCTCCCATCGTGTTGCGCTCGATGCATGGCACCTGCACGAGCCCGGCGATGGGATCGCACGTGAGGCCGAGATTGTGTTCCATGCCGATCTCCGCGGCTTCCTCGATCTGCTCGTTGGTGCCGCCCATGACGGCCGCGAGGCCGGCGGCGGCCATCGAGCAGGCGACGCCCACCTCGCCCTGGCAGCCCATCTCGGCGGCGGAGAGCGAGGCGTTCTTCTTGTAGAGCATGCCGATCGCGCCGGCCGTGAGCAGGAACGTGCGAATCTGCTGCCCGGAAACGCCGGGCAGGAATCGGACGGCGTAGGCGAGCACCGCCGGAATGACTCCGGCGGCGCCATTGGTGGGCGCGGTCACCACCCGGCCGCCGGCGGCGTTCTCTTCGTTCACGGCGAGCGCGAACAGGCTCACCCAGTCGAGCGCCGTGAGCGGATCGGGGTTTGCTCCGCGGGCCTGGAGGCTGCGCAGCAGTTTGCCGGCGCGCCGGCGCACCCGCAGTCCGCCTGGCAGGATGCCGTCCCCCTGGCAGCCGCGCTCGATGCAGCCCTCCATCACCTGCCAGAGGCGGTCGAGCGCCGCGTCCGTTTCGGCGGCCGGGCGCCACGCCGTCTCATTGGCCCGCAGAATGTCGGCGATGGCGAGGCCGTGCGCCTTCCCCAGGGCCAGCAGCTCGGCGGCCGTCCCGAACGGATGAGGGACCGGCTCGGGCGACGGAGTGGCGCCGGTCTCGCCGGCTTCGAGCTCAGTCCGTGTGACGACGAACCCGCCGCCCACCGAGAAGAACTCCTCGGCGTGCAGCGCCGCGCCGGCCGCGTCGCTGGCCGTGAGCCGCAGGCCGTTAGGGTGCGGGGGCAGGGCTTCTCCCTGCTGGAACACCAAGTCGCGCGACTCGACCCACACGATGGGGTTCCGGCCGAGCAGGGCCAGCCGGCCGGTGTCGCGCACCGTTCCCACGAGATGTTCGATCCGTGCGGGATCGACGGTCTCCGGCCGTTCGCCCAGCAGACCGAGGACGAGGGCGCGGTCGGTGGCGTGGCCGCGCCCGGTGAGCGCCAACGACCCGTAGAGGTCCACCTGCACGCGTGACACGGCGCCCAGCACTTGGCGCGACTCGAGGTCGTCGGCAAAGCGCCGGGCGGCCCGCATCGGTCCCACGGTATGGGAGCTGGAAGGGCCGATCCCGATCTTGAAGAGGTCCAGGACGCTGATTTGCATGCGAGCCGGGTTTTCGGGCTCTATCCGTCCGTGCGTACCGCTGCCCGTCGAGGTTCGATGTTGAGCGGCGGCGGCTCGGCTTGCACGAGGTACTCGAACTGCGCGCGGAACTCGGCGAGGGTCATCCCGCACGTCGCCGCAAACCGCGCCAGCTCGTGCGGATCCTCGAAGTCATCGCGGCGCAGGCGGATCATGTAGCGGCGCGCGATGGCATACCGGGTGGAGTTGATGTCCACCAGGCGAATGCGGGTGCGCCCGGTCTCGGGATCGATCATCTCCTTGAACGGCACGGGCACGAAGGAGCCCGCCTGCATGGAGATCATCACGCCGTCCCCGCCTCCCAGGAGGTACTTGGCCGCGCAGTAGCCGAGGTCGCGGGTGTATTCCATGTCGGCGGGGATGGGGTCGGCGCAACGCAGCTCGTAGCCGATGTTCTTGGCGACGATCGTGGTCTTGAGGTCGAGCTCCCGGAGGCGCTTCTGCACCTGCGACTTGAGGATCTCGCCGATGTTCACCTCGGCGATCCGCAGATTCCCGTGCGCGTCCCGCTCCACATCCTCAAGCTGGGCCAGATCCTCGGGATCGATGTCGAGCACGAGCCCTTCGGCGATGACCGCGACGCCGTCCCGCCGGGTATACGACAGCCGCTTCACGATGGCCCCGACGAGCGTGTCCACGATCGCCTTGAGACGGATGCGCCGGCCCTGGAACTCCTCCGGGATCAACGTGAGCGTGGCTCCAGCCGCCTTGCCGATGCCGAGGGCCAGGTGTCCCGCCTTTCGGCCCATGGTGATGACGAAATACCAGCGCGACGTGGTCCAGGCGTCCACCATGAGGTTCTTGACGATGTCCACCCCGTGGTGCCGGGCCGTCTGGAAGCCGAACGTGTCGACGTACGGCGGCATGTCGAGGTCGTTGTCGATCGTTTTGGGCACGTGCACCACCCGGATGCGCCCGGCCGCCTTCTCCGCGAGTTTCAGCGCGGAAAACGCCGTGTCGTCGCCGCCGATCGTGATCAGTTGCGACACGTCGAGCCGGAGCAGCGAGATCACCGCGTTCTCGAGGTGCTGCGGGTTCTTCGTGGGGTTGGCGCGCGAGATGCCGATGTGGGAGCCGCCCCGGAAGTGGATCCGGCTGATGTCGTCGATGGCGAGCGGGGTCACGTGCTCGACGTCACCGTGCATGATCCACTCGAACCCGTCGCGCAGGCCGAGGACCTCGACGCCCTCGAGCTGCGCACGGATCGTGGCGGCGCCGATCACGCTGTTGATGCCCGGGGCCGGGCCGCCCCCCACGAGGATGGCCAGTTTGCGTCGCTGGGTCATCCTCGAAAGATAGCAGCCGCGGGGGCGGCGTGCCCTACCGACTCCCCGGTTGCCGGCTGCAGCGCGGTCATGGGCGTTCTACCCCCGGCGTGCGCAGCCCACGAGCGTGACCAGGGCCGCCACGTGAAACGCGACGATCACGATCGCCGCGGCCCGGAGCACGGTCCACTCGAGTGCCAGGTCCGGCTCCCCGTGCCCGATGTCGGTCAGCGCGAGGAACGCGGCCACCAGGGCGAGTGTCGAGCCGACGCCCAGCGCCAGTGACAGGCGGGCGAGCGTGCGAACGCGGTTCACGGTGGGCCTCCCTCGGATGTGGATTCTTCCCATGCTACGCGCGGGAGATCGGTACGGCCAGCGCGGGCACCGGGCATGTCCCGGCGAGCGCCGTTATACTCGTCGGGTATGGCGACCACGGCCGAGTACGCTCCCAGCAGGGCCGCGCGGTTCAGCGACCGTTTCTACCTGCTACTATGCGGGATCTTCCTAACGTCGCTCACCGTCGGCAACATCGTCGGGGTCACGAAGTTCGTGGACCTGGGTCTGTTCGTCATTCCCGCCGGGCTGCTCGCGTATCCCATCACGTTCCTGGCCACCGACATCATGAGCGAGATCTACGGCCGGCGGCGCGCCCAGCAGCTCGTGTGGATCGGGTTCACCATGAACTTCTTCATGCTCGGGCTGATGGCGCTCGGCCATGCCCTGCCGGACGCGGCGGGCGTGTCGGGTGCGGCCTCGACGTTCGACACGGTCTATGCCTTCATGAAGCCGAACGTGGTCGCGTCGATGATCGCGTATCTGGTGGCCCAGTCCATCGACGTCCAGGCGTTTCATTTCTGGAAGCGGCTCACGCGCGGCAAGCACCTGTGGCTGCGCAACAACGCGTCCACGATCGGCAGCCAGCTCGTCGACACGATCCTGATTCTGTCCATTCTCTACGCGTCCGGTGGCCTCGGCGCCGAGATCAGCTCAATCGGGGCGCTGGTGTCGCTGATGGTCAGCTCGTACACGTTCAAGTTCGCGTTTGCCCTGTTCGACACGCCGTTCTTCTACCTGGGGGTGTACCTGCTGCGGCGTCACGTGGGCATCGTCGCCGAGGAGGTCGAGCCCGCGACGGAAGGGACCGGCTGACCGTGGCAGCGGATCTTCGGAGGCGACCGTGCGTCTCGCGCGGATGATCACGGCCGTCGACGCCCACGCCGCCGGCGAGCCCGGCCGCGTGATCACGGGCGGGGTGCTCGATGTTCCCGGTGGCACGATGTTGGAGAAACGCGACTGGCTGGCGACCCACGGTGACCACCTGCGGCGGCTGATGCTGCGCGAGCCCCGGGGCTATCCCGCGCTGTGCTGCAATCTGCTCCTGCCGCCGACCCGGCCGGAGGCGCACGCGGGGTTCGTGATCATGGAGCAGACCGAATATCCCGCGATGTCGGGCAGCAACACGATCTGTGTCGCCACCGTCCTGATCGAGACCGGGATGGTCCCCGTCAGCGAGCCGGTCACGGAGCTGGTGCTCGAAGCACCCGCGGGAGTCGTGCGGGCCCGGTGCGAGGTGCGCGACGGGATGGTCCGTGCCGTGACCTTCGAGAACGTGCCGGCGTTTGCCGTGCATCTCGATCAGCGGCTCGACGTGCCGCACGTGGGCACGGTCCGCGTGGACATCGCGTACGGCGGGATGTTCTACGTGCTGGCCGACGCGGCGCGCCTGGGCGTGGACCTCGTTCCGGAGAATGCGCGTGAGATCACGCGGGTGAGCGAGTTGATCCGCGCAACGGCGCGTGACCGGTTTCCGGTGCGCCACCCCGACGCGCCGACGATCGTCGGGCCGAGCATCGCGCTGCTCTCCGGCCCGCCGACCGTCGCCGATGCGCACCGCAAGAACGCGGTCACGGTCGCGACGGGCGACGTGGACCCCACGCGGCCGGAAACGGTCGGCGGGGTGCTGGACCGCTCCCCCTGCGGAACCGGGAGCTGTGCCCTGATGGCCGTGCTCCACGCGCGGGGGGACCTGCCGCTCGGCACGGACTTCGTGCACGAGGGCATTCTCGGCACGACGTTTACCGGGCGCCTCGTGCGAAAAACCGCCGTTGGTCCGCACGCCGCCGTGGTCCCGACCATCACCGGTCGGGCGTGGATCACCGGATTCGCGCAGTACGCGCTGGACCCGAGCGATCCGTTCCCGGAAGGATTCACGGTGGGCGACCTCTGGGGTGGGTGAGGTTGCTTGACGGCGGGTGGGCGGGACATAGCTTTCCAATAGTGCGGGGCGCCGCGGCTCCTGCTTGAACCATCTGGGAGCACACGCGGTTTGCCCGTTCCGGACGGGACGTCACGCCTGAGCCTAGGATCGGGACGACTGACCGCTCCAGACGGCGCCGCATCTCTGTTGAACGATTCAACGAGGCCCGGCGCCCCGCGCTTCCCTACACGCCGCCTTCGAGCGGCGTTTGTCTTGGGCGCCGCGGCCACCAGCGATGCACCCGCCGGCAGTATGCGACGTAGTCCACGCCGAACCGCCGCTCGAGACCGGGCTCCTCCACGAGGACCACGAACAGGTGGGCGAGCCCGCCGGCGACAGGAACGACCCCCAGCATCGCCGGGGACTGGCCCCACAGGGCGAATCCCAGCAGCAATCCGAAGGCCCCGAGGTACATGGGGTTTCGCACCCAGCGATACGGTCCGGCGGCCACGAAGGCGCGCGGTGGGTCGAAGGGCGCGGGCGTGCCTCCTCCCGCGACGATGAACAGGAGCACGCACCACAGCGCCGCGGCGCCGCCCAGG
>JAOTWJ010000054.1 GCA_029862925.1 Gemmatimonadota bacterium | reverse complement strand
GAGCAGGCGCTGCCGATCCTGCGCCAGGTGCTCGCGCGGCGGGACGAGGGTTCCGTGTGTCTGCGGCGGAAAGCCGTGTTCCTCGTGTCGCAGCACGGCGCGACCGAGACCGTCACCCTGTTGCTCGGCGCCGTGCGAACCGATCCCGACGCCGAAGTGCGGGAGCAGGCCGTGTTCTGGCTGTCGCAGGTGGACGCCCCCGAGGCGGTCGCCGCGCTCGATTCCCTGCTGCGCACGTCGACGGATCGCGCGCTCCAGGAGAAAGCCATCTTCGCGCTGTCGCAGCAGGACAGCCCGGCGGCGGGTCGCGCGCTGCGCGCGTTCCTCGAGCGCGGCGACACGCCGGAGGAGCTCCAGAGCAAGGTGATCTTCTGGCTCGGGCAGCGCGGGGACGCCGAAACCAGCGAGTATCTGCGGCGGCACTACGGCCGCGCGACCAGCGCGAAGATCAAGGAGCGGATCATCTTCAGCATGGCGCAGGACGACCGGGCCGAGACGGCGCGCTGGATCCTGGACATTGCGCAGAACGAGCGGGAGCCGGTGGACCTCCGCAAGCAGGCGCTGTTCTGGGCGGGGCAGATGAAGGCGGTGTCGATGACTGACCTCGGTGCGCTGTACGGGCGCGCCACGTCCCCCGAGTTCAAGGAGCAGCTGATCTTCGTCTACTCCCAGCGCAGCGAGCCAGCGGCCCTCGACAAACTGCTCGACATCGGCCGGACCGAAACGAACAAGGAGCTGCGGCAGAAGGCGATCTTCTGGATCGGCCAGTCGTCGGACCAGCGGGCAGCCGAATTCCTGCTCGAGTTGATCAACAAATGAGGGGCCTCGCCGTGGTGCTTGGGATTGGTGCCCTGGCGGTGCCGCCGCCGGCCGCGGGCCAGGACCTGGCCGCGCGCGTGGGCGAGATGCGCGACGGCGCGGTCCGCTTGGCCTACGCCACGCGCCCGGGAGTCTGCGGTTCGGGCCGGAACGTGATGACGGTCCGGGACACGGACGATTGGGAGCCCGACTGCGAAGCGGGGCCGGCGCACGTGCTGGTCACGTTCCGGGACGGGCAGCTCGTGGACGTGGACACGTACGTGGGCGGCCGCTGGCGGGAGAGCCGGGGTCCGGGCGTGCGGGATCTGGGGGTTGTCTCCGCGCCGGTGGCCGCCGCGTACCTGCTGTCGCTGGCGGAGCGGTCCGAGGCCGGCGCCGCGGCGATCTTCCCCGCCACGATCGCCGACAGCGTCGACGTCTGGCCGCGCCTCCTGACCATCGCACGCACCGAGCGGCTGGCGACAAAGACGCGCAAGCACGCCGTGTTCTGGCTGGGCCAGGCGGCCGGCGCGCGGATCACGGCCGAGCTGGCGGCGTTCGTGGAGGACGCGGGCGATCGGGAGATCCAGAAGCACGCGGTGTTCTCGCTCTCCCAGCGCGGGGGCGAGGCCGTGCCGGCGCTGCTGCGGATCGCTCGGGAGCACCGCGATCCCGCGATTCGCAAGGCCGCCCTGTTCTGGCTGGGGCAGTCGGGCGATCCGCGGGCGCTCGCGCTCTTCGAGGAGCTGCTCGTGAAACAGTGACGGTCTCGGGCCAAGTGACATGGCGGCCGGCGCCTGGCTACTTTTCGAGCCAAGGCTCCGGCCGCCTCGGTTTCATTAGCTGGGAGTTGTGGATGATCCGTCGATTCGTTGTCGTCGCCCCGATTCTGCTTGCCGCCGCCTGCGCGGTGAATCCCGCCACGGGCAAGCGGGAACTGTCGCTGGTGAGCGAAGGGCAGGAGATCCAGATGGGGCTCCAGTACGATCAACAGCTCGTGCAGGAGCTCGGCGAGTATCCGGACACGGCGCTCGCCAAGTACGTGGATGGGTTGGGCCGGCAGCTGGCGGCGCTGTCCGAGCGACCCGGTCTGCCCTGGACATTCCGCGTGATGGACGATCCCACCGTGAACGCGTTTGCGGTGCCGGGCGGCCACGTGTACATCACGCGCGGCATCCTGGCCCACATGAATTCCGAGGCCCAGCTCGTGAGCGTGCTGGGGCACGAAATCGGGCACATCACGGCGCGGCACACCGTGCAGCAGATGACGCAGCAGACGCTGTTTCAGGCGGGCCTCATCGCCGGCGTGATCCTCAAGCCGGAGCTCGCCGACTACGCGGGCCTGGCCGGCGCGGCGCTGCAAGTGCTGTTCCTCAAGTTCTCGCGCGACGACGAAGCCCAGGCGGACGAGCTCGGATTCCGCTACATGCGGCGGGCTAACTACGACCCGCGCGAGATGGCGGAGATGTTTGCGGAGCTGTCGCGGGTCTCGGCCGCCGCGGGGGCGCGCCTTCCCGAGTGGCAGTCCACGCATCCAGACCCCGTGGGCCGCAAGGAGAAGACGCTCGAGCGGGCGGCGACCTTGTCCGCGCAGGAACTGAGCGACGCGATCGTCCGCCGGGAGGAATACCTGCGGCGGCTCGACGCGGTGATGTATGGCCCCAACCCGCGGGAAGGCTTCTTCCGCGAGAGCCGGTTCCTGCATCCGGATCTCCAGTTCGAGTTCACGTTCCCGACCGGCTGGAAAACGGTGAACGAGAAGACGGTGGTCGGGGCGGTCGGCCCGAATCAGGAAGTGGTGTTGATGATCGGCGCCGGGCAGGGCACGTCACCCGCCGACGGCGCGCGCACGTTCTTCGCCCAGCAGGGGGTGTCCGGCTCTCCGTCCTCGACGACCGTGAACGGTCTGCCGGCCGCGGGCGGCGGGTTCGTGGCCGAAACGCAGAACGGCGTGCTGCAGGGACGCGTGCTGTTCCTCATGCACCGCGACGTCCTGTTCCGGGTGATGGGGTATGCGGCCCAGGCCCGGTGGGGGCCGTACCAGAACATCGTGGGCGCATCGCTGCAGACGTTCCGGCCGCTCACGGACGCGACCGCGCTCGCGGTGCAGCCGTGGCGCATCGACATCGTCCGGGTGGATCGCACCATGACCCCCACCGAGTTCGCGCAGCGGTATCCGGGGCCCATCTCGGCTGACGAGCTGGCCCTGATCAATCAGATCGACGCAGGCGGCCGGTTCATGAACCGCAACCTCGCCAAGCGGGTGGTCGGCCAGGCGATCCGGTGAGGCCCCCCCGGCTCGTGGCCGCAGGGCTGCTCGCGGCCGCCCTGGCCTCCGCGGTGCCGGTTAGTGCCCAAGAGCGCGAGCTCGACTCGGTGCGGCTCCGGCCGGACGTCGTCCTGATTCGCGGGGGTTGGGGCGGCAACGTGCTGGCCGTGACTACCGGCGAGGGCCTGGTGCTCGTCGATACGCGGGAACCCGCCGCGCACGGAGCGCTACGCCGCCTGCTGGGGCCGGCGCTGTCCCGCGTCCGGCTCGTGGTGAACACCCATTATCACGAAGACCATCTCGCGGGCAACGTGCTGGTACCGCCGACGGCGACCGTGCTGGCGCACGCCTCCGTGCCGGACGAGGCACGCAAGGATACGCTGATCGGGCTGATCGACTGGCATCGCACCTCGGCGGCGCCCGCGGCGCTCCCGACGGCGACCGTCGCGGGTGACACCAGCGTGACGGTCGGCGGACTCCGGATCGAGCTGCTCCATGCCCCCCGCGCGCACACCAACGGCGACCTCCTGGTGTGGCTTCCCGCCCAGAACGTGCTGCACGCGGGGGATATCGTGGAACTCGGCGCCTATCCGTTTCTCGATGTCTGGGCCGGCGGGACCATGGACGGGCTCCTCGCGGGCACGGAACGCGTCCTCGCGCTGGCGGACGACGCCACCGTCATCGTGCCGGGGCACGGCCCGCCGTCGTCGCGCGCGGACGTGGCTGCGTATCGAGACATGCTGGTGGCGGTGCGGGGCGGCGTGCACGACGCCTTGGCGGCGGGACGGTCGCTCGAGGAAACGGTCGCGCTGCACCTGACCGCACCGTACGACGGGCGGTTCGGCGCCGCGGCCGCCGGCCGGCGGTTCGTCGCCCTGGTGTATCTGTCGCTGGGCGGGGTGCCGTGACCAACCCGTCACCCGGACCGGCCGAGCGCGCCGGGCGGGTCGTGCACCTCGCGCTGCTCGCCGGGATGCTGACCGTGGTCGGCGTGCTCGTGGTGCTGCGCACGGAGCTTGGCGGGCCGGAGCCGGCGACGGCGCCGCCGCTGATGGTGATGCGCGTCGTCGTGCTGGCGCTCGTCGTCGGGGCCACGCTGGGTCTGCGGATCCTGCGCGCCACCCTGCCGCCGCTCGGGCGGCGGGACGATCGCGACGCTTGGTGGGGGCGGCATGGCGGAAAGGTGATCGCGCTGTGGGCCCTGCCCGAAGGAGTCGGCATCGCCGGCGGGGTGCTGCATTTCGTCACCGGCGATGGCCTGCTGCTCGTGCTGGCCGTGGGGTGGGGTGTCGCGATGCTGCTGTGGCATGCGCCCGGCCGCGTCGCGGCGGAATGAGCCCGGCGGCATTGCTCCCCTCCTGAAACTGCATAGCTTGGATGGTCCCAACCCGGCGGTCGCCTCCGGGGGGAACGACGCCATGACCATTCCGCACGATACGGCCACCGCCCCGCGCCTCGGGGCCATCGACATCGGCACCAACTCCATCCGGCTCATCGTGGCCGAGGTGTCGCCCGACGGGGCGTACCGCGTCCTGGACGAGGAGCGGGAGATGACCCGTCTGGGCGCGGGACTCGTGCGGACCGGCCGGCTCGCCCAGGACGCGATCGAGCGCTCCCTCGAGGCGGTCGGTCGGATGAAGGCGATCGCGGATGGCTTTGGCGTCACCGAGCTCCGGGCGGCCGCCACGAGCGCCGTGCGCGAGGCCGAAAACGGGGGCGTCTTCCGGCGCGAGGCGTGGCGGCGTCACCGCGTCCGCGTGGAGGTCATCTCCGCGAGCGAGGAAGCCCGGCTCGCGTTCGAGAGCGCCGCCCGACGGTTCAACCTCGAAGGCCGCTCGGTAGCGATCGCGGACATCGGTGGCGGCAGCCTGGAGGTGGTCCTCTCGGCCGGCCTCGTCGTGGACCAGGTTCACTCGCTCCGACTCGGCGCCGTGCGCCTCAGCGAACGCTACGCACGGTCTGATCCGTTGCGCGGAAAACACTGGAAGAAACTGCGCCGCCACATCGACCGCGCCCTGGAACGCGAGATCGGCAAGCCGTCGCTCACGGTGGATTTCATCGTGGGATCCGGCGGCACGTTCTCGGCGCTCGGGGCCATGATCCGGTTCGAGCGGGAGGGCAAGGAAGGCAACCCGCACGGGTACTTCGTGACTCGCGCGGAGGTCACCCGCCTGCTCGCGCGGCTGCTCGAGATTCCCGAGGCGCAGCGGCGGGAGATTCCGGGCATGCCGCCGCAGCGCGCCGACATCATCGTGGCCGGGGCGGCGGCGGTGGCGCGGCTGGCCAAGCATCTGCGCTGCCGCCAGATCGTCGTGAACGACGGCGGGGTGCGCGATGGGCTCCTGCTCACGATGGTCGGCGATCTCGGACTCGCGGCGGCAGGTCGACCGACCGTGCCGCCGGAACGCCTCGACGCGGTGCGTCGCTTCGCGCGCCGCTGCCGCTCCAACGAGCGGCATGGCGAGCACGCGGCGCTGCTGGCCGGCCAGATCTTCGACGGGCTGCGCGTCCGCTACCGGCTCCCCGCACCGGCGCGCGAGCTGCTGACCGCCGCCGCCCTGTTGCACGACGTGGGATTCCTGGTCAACCACGCCAAGCATCACAAGCATGCCTACCATCTGATCATGCACAGCGATCTGGCGGGGTTTTCGGCGCGCGAGATCGAGCTGATCGCCAACGTCGCGCGCTATCACCGCCGGGCCTACCCCAAGAAGGCGCATGCCACCTTCCGCCGATTGGACAAGGCGGACCGGCGCCTGGTCCGCCAGCTCGCCGGCATCCTGCGGCTCGGGGTGGCATTGAACCGCAGCCACCAGCAGCTCGTGTGGGGTGTCGAATGCGCGGTCCGCCGCGGGAAGGTCTCGCTCACGGTGCACGCCGCCGAGGAGCCGTCGGTGGAGTTGTGGGATGTGCGTCGCAAGTCGGGCCTGTTCCGCGAGACCTTCGACGTGTCGCTGCAGGTGACCTGGCAGGCGACCGAGGCGCGTCGCACCCTGCGCGTGGTCGCCGGCCGCAAGACGGGCTGACGCGCTAGCGGGCCAGATTCAGGTTCACGTAGGCCGGCTCGCCGGTCACCTCCCGAACGACGAACGGCTCCAGCCACGCGGGCGGCTCCACGGTCGTCTCCGGGTGCGGCAGCTCGACCTCCGCCAGCACCAGTTCCCGATCCGCGAACACGTCGACTTCCCAGGTCAGTGATCCGTCGGCCACCCGATGCCGCCGCTTTCGCACGCGACAGCCGACCGTATGGGGCCAGAGCGCCGCGAATAGGTCGGCGGTCGTCTCCTCCTCGATCTCGATCCGCTCCACGCCCGCGCCGAACTTGACCGTGCGGAAGAACCGCTCGCCCGCCCCATCCTGCACGCGCCGCAGCCGCTCGCGCAGGCGTTTCCCGGGGAGCCATCCCTGCTCGATCTCCTGGGCGGGCGCGGTGTCGGCCTGGGGCGGGAGCCCCGTGAGCAGGAACTTCCGCTCGATCTCGACACTGTCGTCGGGGGGGGCGGTGACGGCGGCGAGCGCGGCGATCTGCGCGAGGAGCGCTTGGCCGCGGCCCCGGAGCCACGTGCGTGCGAGTTCGGCGAAGAGCTCGTCCCGGCGCTCGCGGGCGCGCGCGGCCAGGGCGACGAGCCCGAGACGCTCGTCGCGCCGCCGCGCCCGCGCCAGGGACGCACGGTCGCCGCTCACGGCGAGCGTGTGCAGACGCCGCGCCATCTCCGTGGCGGCTTCCTCCACGGCCGTCGCGAGATCCGCTTCCTGTACGTGCATGTCGTGCAGCTCGCCCAGCAAGTCCTGGAGCCGCTTCGTCCGGCGCACGACGGCGCGAGCCTCGGGCACCTCCCGCTGGAGCGGCTCCATGAGATACCGCAACCGCTTGGCGTGGATCCGCGCTTCGTGAGCGGCCTCGTCGTCATCGGCGCCCGCGATGGCCGCCAGCCGCCGCTCGATCTCGGTCGCCTGCTCCTGCAGCAGGAGGCCAACGGCCTCCCGGAAGCGCATCGGCTCGCGCCCCTCGAGCGTTGCCAACCTGTCCCGCAGCATCTGCGCCGTGCGCTCGACGTCCTTCGCCGCATGCCGGCGGGCGGTGCGGTACGCCTGGCGCTTCTCGTCGCGCCGGCGGCGCACCAGCCAGTTGAGTCCGGCCCGCTCGCGCCGCGCGAGGTGCTGCCGCTGCGCCTCGAGCCACACGATCTGCACCTCGGCGTCGCGCGCGGCGTTCGTCGCGCGCCCCAGATCGCGGAGCCGCCGGCGGACCTTCTTGCCGGCCGCGCGCCCGAGCCAGGGCCGGTAGGCGCGCAGCAGCGAGCGCAGCCGGCGGATGGCGACGCGGAAATCGTGGAGGGCCTCGGGGTCCTTCCCCCCCTTGACGCGCCGCAGCGCGGCGGCGGCATCGTCGAGGTATCCGCCGGCGATCCGCGCCACGGCGGTGCCGGTCGGGAGATCGAGCAGAGGGGGAAGCCGGCGCGCCACGTCAGCGTCCCAACTGCCGCAGCAGCTTGGGCGTCAGGACCCAGCGAATCTCCCCATCGCCGTACAGGGGCAGGTCCGGGAAGAGGACCAGCGCCGCGCCCCCCTTCTTGAGCGGGACGATGGGGGCGGCCTCTCCGGTCACCAGCCAGCCGATCAGGAGACCGAGATCGGGCTCGTGGCCGACCAGCGCGACGGTCTCGGCCGTCTCTTCCTGGAGCCAGGCGAGCAGCGCGGCGTGGGACCCACCATGCGCGAGCGCCGGGACCTCGTCGACCCTCCGACCGTAGGTTTCCGCCAGGATGTCCGCCGTCTCCCGGGCGCGCACGTACGGGCTGGTGGCGAGCACGTCCAGCGACGGCACCACCGTGCGCAGTCCGCAGGCGTTGGCGCGCATCTTCTTGCGGCCCGCGTCCGTGAGGGGCCGCGCGCTGTCCGGCTGGCCGGTCTCCGCGAAGGCGACCCGGTCTTCGGCGATGGCGTGTCGCACGATCACCAGTTTCACGACGTGCTCCCCCGCGCCGCCTATTCCTCCAGCGCCGCCGCGTCCGCGTCGTGGGGCAGCGTGCCGCGGGGGGAGCGGAGGAAGGCGAACGGTGTGAGGTGCAGGAAGTTCGACACGCGGGAGAGATAGATGTCCGCGTAGCGTTCGACCTGGCGGGCCAGATGGCTCTTGTCGTTGCCGGTGCGCATCAGCGGTCCCCAATGCGGGTTGCTGATCTCGGCGGCGCGCGCGGCGAGCGGGGCGATCTCCCCGTCCAGCGCCTCGAGACGGGCACGCAGCTCGGCCAGCTGTGCCTCGACGGCCTCCGGCGTGCGAGGGGGTGGGGGCCCGTAGGCGCCCCGCGCGCGCTGCTGGGCCAGTCTCACCTGACAGAGACCGAATTCCAGGTCCTCCTTCGCCGCCATCAGCTCCTGCAGCCGGCGCCGATCGGCCTCGAACCCGTCTTCGGCGACGAGATCCTGCTCGAGCTCCCGCAGCACGAGCGCGGTGCGCCAGCGCAGCATGTTCTTCGAGACGTGCACGTCGGCAAACAGGTGGTCGCCCACGAAGAGCACCTGGTCGCCGGAGAGGCCAAGATGATGCTCGACGAGGGCCGCATTGCCGCCCACGTACGCGCCCCCCCGCGTGAGTCCCAGCGCCGGCCGCAGCAGGCCCTCGGGGTTGGTGATTTCGAAGACCGGGCTGCGGCTGCTGAAAAACTCGGGTTTGCGCGCCTGGACGATCACGATCTCAAACAGATCCCGCCAGGTCATGCCGTCGGGCAGGAAGCGGTCGAACGCGTAGCGCATGAGCGCGTGCGCATACGGCCATTCCGAGTTGGTGATCAGGAGCAGCTTCTTCCCGGCCCGATACTGATCGAGCAGCGCGAGGGGCGTGTCCGGATCGAGTTCGACGAAGCGGTCGGGGTCGTTCAGGATGTCGGCCTTGAGCATCCCCTCGACATGGGCTTCGTCGATCAACTGCCGCACGCGCGCGTACAGGTCCGTGTACCCCAGCACTTCCGGTAGCGCGCGCCGGTCGAGCAGCTCCACCAGCTGGGCGTACATGCACGCTTCGGACAGCGCGAACAGCGTATTCAGGAACTTGTAGCGGTGGCGTTCGTTGAGGTCCACGATGGTGCGCGCGTAGACGCGGCGCTGTTCCTCGAAGTCGAGTTGGCGCATGCCGTGGAACGCCCGCTTCACGTAGCCGAACCGGTTGGCCTTGACGATGTTGCCCAGCTCGATGTCGATGATCAGCCCGCGCACGATGAAGGTGGGGTCGAAGGTGAGCACGTCCACGGGCCAGCCCAGCTCGAGGAGTTTCCGCTTGAGGTACGCGTACGCGCGATGCTCCCACTCGTCCACGCGGTAGTGGACGAGCGTGTAGTCCATGTCGTAGCCGATGGCGCGAATCGCCCGCAGGTTGAGCGTGCGATTGCAGAAGACGCCCCGGGCTCGCGGGGGTCGGGCGGCGATCGGCTGGCTCATGCCGACGCCTCGCCGGCGGGCGCCGACACGAAGTGGTTCAGCGGCCCGTGGCCCCCACCCAGGCCCGGGGCGGCCGCCAGGGCGCGATGCACGAAATCGAGCGCGTCGGCGACGGCCCGCGCGAGCGGCCGGCCGAGGGCGAGCCCGGCGGTGACGGCCGCCGAGAGGGTGCAGCCCGTGCCGTGGGTGGAGGTGGTGGCCAGGCGCGCGCGCCGGAACCGCACGACCTCCGTCGGCGTGACGTACACGTCCACGATCTCGTCGCCGGCCAGATGGCCGCCCTTGATCAGCGCGGCGTCGGCGCCGAGCAGCACCAGCGCGCGGCCGGCGCGCTCCATCTGCGCTTCGGTCTCCACGGGGTCTTCCACGAGTATCGTGGCCTCGTCGAGGTTCGGCGTGACGAGGGCCGCCAGCGGCAGCAGGCGGGCGCGGACGGTTTCGACCGCATCGGCGTCCAGCAGGCGGTCGCCCGACGTGGCCACCATCACCGGATCGCACACGTAGTTGGGGAACTGGTGTCGCGCGATCCCGTCGGCCACCGCCTCGACCAGCTGGGCGGTGGCGAGCATCCCCGTCTTGACCGCCGCCGGAGAAAGGTCCCCGGCCAGGGCCGCGAGCTGCGCCGTGACGGTGGCGAGCGGAACGGGATGCACGGCCGTGACGCCGCGCGTGTTCTGGGCCGTGATCGCCACGAGGGCCGACGTCCCGAACACGCCGAACTGATGGAACGTCTTCAGATCGGCCTGGATGCCGGCACCGCCGCCGGAGTCGGAGCCGGCAATCGTCAACGCGATGCGCACGGCGTGCCTTTCCGAATGGGCGCGGGGTGGTGAGATTGGTGTCCGGCGAGGGAACGCATGGCTTCGCAACTGGTCGGGGTGGTTCGCAATCTACAACAGCGTAAGGGACGGCGGCGCCGCGGGCTGACCCTGGCCGAAGGCGTGCGCCTCGTCGAGGAAGCGCTCGCCGCGGGCGTGTCCATTCGCGGCGTGCTGGTGGGACCCGGCTTGAGCGAGACGCCGCGGGGCGCGGCGCTGCTCGAACGCCTGGCCGGGCACGCGGTACCCCTGGAGGAACTGCCGAGCCGCGCGTTCGCGGCCGTGGCGCAGACCGACGCGCCCCAGGGCGTCCTTGCCGTGATCAAGCCACCCCACTGGGAGTTCGCCGACCTCGCGCCGGGCCGCGGCGCGCCGGTGCTGGTGCTGGATGGCGTGCAGGATCCGGGCAACGTCGGCACGCTCGTCCGCACCGCGTTCGCGCTCGGGGCCGCCGGGGCCGTGCTGCTCACCGGGACAGCTGATCTCGCCAACCCGAAAGTGGTGCGCGCCGGCATGGGGGCCACGTTCCGCCTGCCGACGGTCACCGCGGAGCCCGCGGAGTTCGTCGCGTGGGCGCGCCGCGAGCGGCTCGCCGTGTGGGTGACGGCCAGCGACGGGACGCCGCTCACCCGGGCGGCGGGGCCGGAGCGGCTCGCGCTGGTGGTTGGCAATGAGGGCGCGGGCGTCGGGCCGGAGCTCCGGACGCTCGCCCATCAGCAGGTGGCCATCCCGCTGGCGCGCGGGGCGGAATCGCTCAACGTCGCCGTCGCCGCCGGGATTCTCCTCTACGAGGCGGTGCGCGGTGCCTGAAGGCGTCGTCATCGCGTTCGCCGCGGGGCTCGGCGCCGCGATCGGGAGCTTCCTCAACGTCTGCGTCTACCGCCTCCCCCGCAATCAGTCGGTGCTGCACCCCCCGTCCACGTGCCCGGGCTGCGGGCAGCGGATCCCGTGGTACGACAATGTCCCCGTGCTGGGGTGGCTGCGGCTGCGGGGGCGCTGCCGCCGCTGCCGCGCGCCGATCTCCGTCGAGTACCCCCTCGTGGAAGCGCTCGTGGCCGCCCTGTGGGGGGCCGCGGCGTGGGCGTACGGTCCCTCCTGGACGGCGCTCACGGCGGCGGTGTTCGGCACCCTGCTCCTGGGGATCGCGCTCACCGACGCCCGGCACTACCTCATCCCCGACGAGTTCACCTGGGGCGGCCTGGCACTCGGCCTGGCGCTCCGCATTCCGGGCGGGTGGTCCGGTCTGGCGCAGGGACTGATCGGCGCGGCCGCCGGATTCGCGCTGCTCTACGGCATCGCGTGGGCCGGCGAGAAGGTGTTCCGCAAGGAGGCCATGGGCGGCGGCGACATCAAGATGATGGCCATGGTCGGCGCCTTCGTGGGCTGGCAGGGCGTATTGCTCACGGTGTTCGGGGGTGCCCTGCTCGGCACGCTCGTGTTCGTTCCCATCAGTCTCCGCACCAAGAAACTCGTGCCGTTCGGCGTCTTCCTGGCGGCCGGCGCGGCCGTGGCCTTCGTGGCGGGAGACGTCATCATCGCGTGGTACAAGACCCAGATTCTGGGGTTCTAGGTCCTTCAAACCTTTCCGTTCGCCGGGCCGTCCAATCGGGTGCATGGACGACCCGCGCGCTGGAGTGGCCGCTCTGACCCAAAGCCCGCCGGACGACGCCGTGGACGTGGCCCTCGCCCAGAGCGGCGACGGTACCGCGTTCGAGCGCCTCTACCGGGCCCACGTGGCGCGGATCCACTCGCTGGCCCGGCGGATGACCGGGCCCGAGCACGCGGACGAGCTGACGCAGGACGTGTTCGTACGGGCGTGGGAGAAGCTGGGGACGTTTCGGGGCGCGTCGGCGTTTGGGACCTGGCTGCACCGCCTTGCGATCAACCTGATCCTCTCCCGGCGAACCCGACTCGGGGTGGACCGCCAGCGGTTCGACGGGAGCGCGGAGGTGCTGGACCGGCAGGCGGATCGGGAACGCGCCCCGGAACTCGCCATCGACTTCGAGATGGCGATCGGGCGGCTGCCGGAGGGCGCGCGACACGTGTTCGTCCTGCATGACGTCGAAGGGTACCGGCACGAGGAGATCGGCCGGCTCAAGGGCATCGCGGTGGGGACCTCCAAGGCGCAGCTGCACCGAGCGCGGATGCTGCTCCGCGGCCACCTGGAACCGAAGACGCAGGAACGGGGGCGGCAATGACCGCTGATCCATGGACGGCACGGCTGTCCGAATACGTCGATGACGCGCTCGCACCCGGCGAGCGGGCAGAGCTGGAACGGCACCTGCCCGCGTGCGCGGACTGCCGGAACACGATCGCCGAGTTGCGGCGCGTGAAGATCCGGGCGGACGCGCTCGCCGACCGGCCGCCGACGGCCGACCTCTGGCCCGGCATCGCGGCCCGGATCGGAGTCCCGGCCGGGGCGACGCCCGCCGCGCCGACCCTCCGGACCCAGCGGCGGGCCTTCACGTTCACCCTGCCGCAGCTCGCCGCAGCCGGCCTGCTCGTGGCGGCGGTGGGCGCGGGAACGGCGTGGCTCGCGCTCGTCGGCGATGACGTCGAGCGCACCGGCACGCCGGTAGCCGTCGGGTCGGGCCCGGAAAGCCGGCCGGGGCCGCGCGTGCGGCTCACGGCGGTGGCGTCGTACGACGCCGCCATCGCGGATCTCCAGCGGGTACTCGATGCGAATCGCGCGCAGCTCGACACGTCGACGATTCGGGTGCTCGAGGAGAGCCTGCGCAGCATCGACCGGGCGATCCAACACGCGCAGGCCGCGCTGGCGGCCGAGCCGGGTGACGCGTACCTGAACGCGCACCTCGCGGAAACGATGCGGCGGAAACTGGAATTGATGCGACGCGCGGCCGCCTTGGCGACTGCGGCGTCCTGACGGAAGGAGCACGATCATGTCCATGACGGTGTCGCTCGCGCTGCTCGCGCTCGGCGCGGTAGTGCAGCAAACGGATACGACCTTCGCGGTGCCCGCGGGCGCACGGCTCCAGGTGCAGAACCACGCGGGGTCGATCCGCGTGACCGCCTGGGATCGCCCCGGCATGCGGGTGCGCGCGGACCACGGCAGCCGCGACCAGGTGAACGTTGAAATCCGGGGATCGGTGGTGCGGATCGATGCGCATCGCCGCTACGGCATGCCCGCCTTCGTGGAGTACGAGATCTCCGTTCCGTCCGGGATGGCGCTCGACCTCAACGGGGTGGAGACCGAGATCGTTGTCGTGGGCCCGATCGGCGACGTCAGCGCGCAGAGTGTCGAAGGCGGGATCACCGTGCGACGCGCCACCGGCAGCGTGACCGTGGGGTCGATCGAGGGTGACCTGCTGCTCGAGGCCATCCGCGGGCGCGTCAAGGCGAGTGCCACGGACGGGGATGTGGTGCTGCGGGACATGACGGGGGACGTGCTCGTCGAAACCGTCGACGGGGACGTCACGTTGGAAAATATCGAGGCCACGAACGTGGATGTGGGAACGGTGGACGGGACCGTCACGTACCGGGGCGTGATTCACGATGGCGGCCGCTACCGGCTCACCTCGCATGACGGGGACGTGATCCTCGCCGTGCCGCCGGGGCTCAACGCCACCGTCCGCGTCGCCACGTTCGACGGCTCGTTCGAGGCCGACCCCGCGTTCCGCGTGCAGATCACCGAGGCGCGGCCGGGCCGGCGGTTCAGTTTCACGCTCGGGAACGGGTCCGCCCAGGTGGAGCTGGAGTCGTTCGACGGGTCCATTCGGCTGCAGCGCCGCTAATTGACGAGGAGACACCCATGCGAACTGTGACGATCGTGACCGCCCTCGGGATGGCGGTGGGGACCCTGGGACTCGGCACTGCGGAGGCGGGCGCCCAATCGGGCCAGGACTTCCGGTGGACGGGCCGGCTTGCGAGCGGGCAGACGCTCGAGATTCGCGGCGTTTCGGGCAGTATCCGCGCCGAGGCGGCCAGCGGCGCCGAGGCGGAGGTCATCGCGGTCAAGCGGGCCCGCCGCAGCAACCCCGACGACGTCCGCATCGAGGTGGTGCCGCATGACGGCGGGGTGACGATTTGCGCGATCTACCCCGAGTCCCGGGGCGACCGGCCCAATGAATGCCGCCCTGGAGGCGGCCGCAACTCGTCGCGGGACAACGACGTGAACGTCGAATTCACCGTGCGCGTGCCCGCCGGTGTCCGGCTCGGCGTCCATACCGTGAACGGCGACGTCGACGTCAAGGACGTGCGCGGTGACGTGCGCGCGACCACGGTGAACGGCAGCGTGGACGTGCGGGCCGCCGGCCTGGTGGAGGCCAACACCGTGAACGGCTCCATCCGGGCGGCGATGGGTCGCGCGGACTGGAGCGGTACGATGAAGTTCCACACGGTGAACGGCGGGATCACGCTCGACGTCCCCGCGTCGCTCAGTGCGGAGATCGAGGCGTCCACTGTAAACGGGGCGATCGAGACCGACTTCCCGATCACCGTGCAGGGGCGTTTCTCGGCCAAGCGGATGCGCGGCACCATCGGGACGGGCGGCCGTGAGCTCGAGCTGGAGACGGTGAACGGGTCCATCCGGTTGCGCAAAGCCGGCTGAGCGCGCTCCGCCGCGCGTCCGGGCCGCTCCCCCAGCTCACTCGGGTGGGGCGGCCCGCCCGCGTTGAGGGCCCTGGCCTGTCACCGGGCCGGCGCGCCGCTGTAGCTTGGAGCATGCCGCCCTCTGTGTCGCTCGTCGCGGTCGTGGCCCTGCTCGTGGCCGCCTGCGGGCCGCGGGCGCCCGAGACCGCCCAGGAAGTCCGCCGCATCACCGACGACGTCATGCCGCGCGTCGAGGAAGCGGTGGGACTCCGCTTTCTGACGCCCCCGGTGGTGGCCGTGCGCACCCGGGACCAGGTGCACGCCTATCTGGTACGCCGGCTGGACGAGGAGTATCCACCCGCGCTGATGGCGGACATCGCCGTGGCGTACCGGCTGTTTCACCTGGTGCCGGACACCCTCGATCTGCGCGCCCTGCTGCTCGCCGTGCTCTCGGAACAGGTCGTCGGCTACTACGACCCCGATTCGACCACCCTGTACGTCGTAGACGGGACCGATCCGGTCCAGCTCCGGCTGGTGCTCGCGCACGAACTCGTACATGCGCTGCAGGGACAGTACGTGCCGCTCGACTCGCTGCTCCAGGCGGGCGAGGCGGTCGATCCCACGGGTGGCGAAAACGACCGCCGGATGGCCGCCCAGGCGGTGCTCGAGGGGCAGGCCACCCTGGCGTCGCTCACGGCCATGCTGTCGGACGAGCACATCGCGCGGCTCGAGAACTTCTGGCGGGATCTGCGCGAGAACGTCCGTCAGGAACAGGAGCGGATGCCCGTGTTCGCGGCGGCGCCGCTCGTGATTCGGGAGGGGCTCCTGTTCCCGTACCTCGCGGGGGCCGACTTCCTCCGCTGGTTCGGCCAGACCTATCCGGATACGCTGCCCTTCGGCCCGCGGCTGCCGACCTCGACCGAACAGGTGCTCCACCCCGACCGGTACCGCGCGGGGGACGCGCCCACGACGCTCCGGTTCCGGCCCGAGGCGACCGTGGGCGAGTCGGTGTACGAAGACACGTGGGGCGAGTTCGAGATGCGGCTGGTCCTGCAGGTGCGCACTGGCAGCGAATCGCTGGCCACGGCCGGCGCGCTCGGTTGGGACGGCGACCGCTTTGCCGTGTTCGCGGACGACGGTGAGCACGCGCTGGTGTGGTGGAGTGTGTGGGATGGTGACCGGGCGGCCGAGAAGTTCGCGTCGATGCTCGAGCGCTATTGGGGCGGCAGGGTGAGCCCGGGCCGGCGCTGGACGGTGGCCCGGGCGACGCTCGACGGGCGCCCGGCGGTGCGGCTCGTCGAGGCACGCGACGCGTGGGTGGGCTGGATGCGGGTGCCGGGGGTGGAGGTGCGATAGCGATTAGACCAGCTCGGCACGAGTCGGCGGCGGCTCGCTCCGGGCGCTGCCGTGAGCGCAGACGACGGGCCGGCCGCCCTGGGCGCGGCCTCACTGACGCGTCCTCCGCGACCACCGCCCGACTTGTGCAGAGGTTCCCTCTACGGCACCAGTACCTGCACCCCCCACGCCGCCGCTCCCACCAAGCCACCGAGCACGAAGCCCAGTCGCACGATCAGGTCCAGCTCCCGTTGGGTCGTCTGCCGCACGATCTGCTCGATCCGGTCGAGCGAGAACCCGAGCACCTTTTGCTCGACCATGGTCTGGATGTCGAGCCGGGAGACCACCACGGGCACCTGTCGCTCGATCCACGACCACAGGGCGGGCGTGGTGCGGTCGGCGATCCGCTCCGCCGCGCCCTCGCCGAGCAGCGACTCTGGGCGGCCGATCTCACGGTCGAGCAGCCCGCGCACGGCCCCGGTCCAGCCCTCCGCAATCCAGCTCTGCACCGTGGGGCCCTGAAGGGTCTCCCCGAGCCAGCGCGCCGCCCGCTCGGGCGGCAGCCGCGCCAGCAGCTCGCCCCACGTGCGGCTCTCGGCCCCGGCGAGTGCGCGGTCGAGCCGGTCGATCGCATAGGTGCGCGTGCCTTCGTCGCGCAGGGCGCCCACGATGTAGCGCGCCGCGGTGTCGCGCAGGCCCTCCAGCCGCTCGGGCCCCAGGGACACGACGTGATCGGCCAGCGGACGCCGGAGGAACGTGAGCACCGCGTCGTTCACGTTGCGCGCCACGTGCTCCCGCATCGCGGGTTCCTCGAGCAGGCGCCCGATCTGGTCGGTCCCCTCCCGGCCGAAGTTGTCGAGCAGCCGCGAGATGGTCCGTTCGGTGACCACAAGCCGGGCCACGATCCGCTCGTGCAGCATGAGGTCGCGGACGAAGCGCTCGAACAGGGTGTGGAGGGTCCGCTCGATGCGCGCGCGGGCCTCGGGATCGCGCAGGACCGTGGCGAGACGCTCCAGGGCCACCGGCAGATACCCCGCGATGGCGCGCTCGACCGCGGGCACCAGCGTGGCGGGCAGCCGGTCGAGCAGTGGCGTATGGTCGCCCGCGGCCCGCACGAGCTGCCGGTCCAGCCAATCGCGGAGGGTGTGCTCGAGGTCGTCGCTCGCGACGGTCTGCGCCACCCACTTTTCGACGCGCTCGCGCAGGGCGGCCCGGCGGGCATCGGTGAGCAGCTCGCCGAGCGGTCGCTCCCCCACGGCGCCGGTGAGGCGGCCCAGGAACCCCTCCACGGCGGGCTGAAACCCCTCGCTGCGGGCGTAGGCGGCGAGGCGGTCGGCCAGCCGCGGGCCGAGTCCCACGAGCAGGGTGTCCAGCTCCGCCGCGAGCGGGGCCGGCAGCTCCGACCGCAGGGAGCCGCGCTCGGTCTCGAGCAGGTCCTGCACCAGCCGGCGGACGGTCTCGTCGAACGCCTCGCGCACGCCCGGCGAGCGCAGCTGCTGGCCCAGGTCCTCGGGGGTGAGCAGCCGCTGACCGACCGTCCGGCCGATCGTTTTGGCGAGCCGGGCGCGGTTCTTGGGGATCGCGCCCTGGATGGAGAACCGGCCCGGCCCCCACGGCTCGTGGGGATGGAACAGCATCCAGATCGCCACGGCGTTGGTGAGCCCGCCGGCGAGGGCGCCGAACCCGATGGTGACGAGCGCCTGGACGGCGCTGAGGTCGGCCATCAGGTGGGGCGGTGGGGGTCGATGGGGAGCCCGGAGGTTGGTGGCACGCCGGAATTTACGGTCAAGGCAGGGGGGAGGCAGCACGGCAGGGCTCCCGCTCCCGGCGACGCCGCGTCCCTCCCCTCCCACCACCCCTCCGAAGTGTCTATATTGCAAGGCTCTATGTTCGCCGCCCTGTCCGAGCGTCTGACCACCGTGCTCCGCGACCTGACCGGCCGCGGGGTGTTGACGGAAGACGCGGTCAAGGAAGGGCTACGCGAGATCCGGCGCGTGCTGCTCGAGGCGGACGTGAGCTTCGAGCTGACGCGGAGCTTCACCGAGCGGGTGCGCGAGCGCGCGGTGGGCGTCGCGGCGCTCAAGGCGGTGAACCCGGGGCAGCAGCTCGTCAAGATCGTGCACGACGAGCTGGTGACCCTGCTGGGCGAGCAGCGGGCCCCGCTCGCGTTCGCGTCGGTGCCACCGAGTGTGTTCCTGCTCGTGGGCCTGCAGGGCTCGGGCAAGACCACCACCGCGGCGAAGCTCGCGGCCCGGCTCAAGCGGGAGCAGAAGGCGCCGTTCCTGGTGGCGGCCGACGTGTACCGCCCCGCGGCCGCGGAACAGCTGCGCCAGCTCGGCGAGCAGGTGGGCGTAGGGGTGTATGGGTCGGATGGGCGGATGGGCGGCGGGGCGGATGGAACCGCCGACGTCGTCGCGCTGGTGCGGGACGCCATCGTCGAGGCGACGCGGCAGCGCGCCCGCACGGTCATCGTCGATACGGCCGGCCGCTTGCAGATCGACGACGAGATGATGGCGGAGCTGGTGCGCCTCAAGGCCGCGGTGGCGCCGCAGGAGATACTGCTGGTGGCCGACGGCATGACCGGGCAGGACGCGGTGCGCATCGCGCGCGGCTTCCACGACGCACTGGGGATCACCGGCGTGATTCTCACCAAGCTCGACGGCGACGCGCGCGGCGGCGCGGCGCTGTCGATCTACGGGGTGACCGGCGCCCCCATCAAGTACGTGGGCACGGGCGAGCGGATCGACGCGCTCGACGTGTTCGATCCGACGCGGATGGCCGGGCGGATTCTGCAGCAGGGTGACGTGGTGGGGCTGGTGGAGCGGGCG
>JAOTWJ010000053.1 GCA_029862925.1 Gemmatimonadota bacterium | reverse complement strand
CTCAGCATGCACTTTCGGGAAGCACGCGGGCCGGTGTGGCGAGTGGCCGTACCCCTCATGTCTGGAGGCGCCGTGATACCGAAGCGGCAGGTCGCGAGCACGATCGGCGCGGGGCTCGCCTCCGGCGTGCTGATCCTCGGCGTCGGCGGGAGAATCGCGATGCGTGTGGTCGCGTACACGGCGTCTGACCCGCTCCGGTTCACCCTCGGCGGGACGCTCCAGGTCGTCGCCCTTGGCGCCGCCTGGGGAGGCCTCACCGGCCCGATCCTGCTGCTGCTCGCGCGCCTCCCGCGTAGCCGACGACGCTGGACGGGCCCGCTCTTCGGCACGATCGTGCTGGGCCTGGCGGTGCTGATCGTGGGCACCGTCCTGGGATTCGAGGGCCGGATCGTGGCACCACCGGCGTTCATCGCACTGAGTGCCGTTCTCTTCCCGCTGCTGTTCGTCCTGCACGGCATCACGACCGCGTGGCTCACGGCCCGGGGCGCCGAGTGACCGACAGATCGACCGATCGAGGGATCAATGCCGAACTCCACGCCGTCACCGGCGCGTTCGGCTACTCGGGCCGTTACATCGCCCGACGTCTGCTCGATGCCGGCCACCGGGTCGTCACGCTCACCAACACGACGCCGCGGGACGATCCCTTCGCCGGCCGGGTGACCGCCTACCCGCTCGCGTTCGCGGATCCCGCGCGCCTTGCCGAGTCGCTCGCGGGCGTCGCGGTCCTCTACAATACGTACTGGGTGCGGTTCAACCACCGACGCTTCACACACGCCACGGCCGTCGCCAATACGCGAACGCTGTTCCAGGCCGCCAAGGCGGCCGGTGTGCGGCGCGTCGTGCACGTCAGCATCACCAACCCGTCGCTGCACTCCCCGCTCGAGTACTTCCGCGGTAAGGCCGAGCTCGAGGCCGCGCTCCACATGAGCGGCCTGTCGAACGCCGTTCTGCGCCCCACGGTGCTGTTCGGGAAGGAAGACATCCTGATCAACAACATCGCGTGGATGCTGCGTCGCGTTCCGGTGTTTGGCGTGTTTGGGTCCGGGGACTATCGGTTGCAGCCGATCTACGTGGACGACCTCGCCGCGCTCGCGGTTCGGCACGGCGCGGGCACCGCCGACGTGACCGTGGACGCGATCGGGCCCGAGACCTTCACGTACCGTGCGCTCGTGGAGGCCATCGGCCGCGCCATCGGCCGGCCGCGCCCCATCCTGTCCGTGCCGCCCAGGGTCGGCTACTGGGCGGGCCGCGCCTTCGGCGTACTCGTCCGCGACGTCGTCATCACCCGCGAGGAAATCGAAGGACTCATGGCTGGCTTGCTGCACGTCGAGAGCGCGCCGACGGGGACTACCTCGCTGACCGAGTGGGCGACGGCGCACCGGGATACCCTCGGGCGGCGTTACGCGAGCGAGCTGGGCCGGCGGTCGCGCGCGGCGGCACGCTGAACGAGGCCGGTCGACACCTGGTCACCCGCCGCGAAACGCCGCCGCGTGGTCGCGCGCGAACTCGGCGATCGTGACGGGGTCCTTGCCGCCGACGTCGCGCACCACGGTCGTCGGGCCCCGGCTTTTCCCCGCAGCCGCAATGCCGTACAACACGAGCAGGTCGTCCGCGAGCCAATCCGGCAGGCCCGCCTGGAGCATGCCCGCCCGCGCCGCTGCCGGCGGCACGTCCACGTACGTCACCGGTTTCCCGATCGCGCGCCCGATGTGCGCGGCGACCTCGGCGTAGCTCACCGCCTCGCCGCCGGTCACGTCGTACGTCATCCCTTCGTGTCCGGGCTCGAGCACACATGCCGCCGCAACCGCCGCGACGTCTCGCACGTCCACCAGCGGCGTGCGGCCGTCCCGCATCGGCGCGTAGAGCTTCCCCTCGGTTTGAATCGTGGGGGCGGCCATCAGGAGGTTTTGCATGTACGACTGCGGCCGGAGAAACGTCCAGCCCATGCCCGACGCGACGAGCTCCGCCTCGATCTCGGCGTGCCAGCGACCGAGGGCGAACGGCGACCGCGGACCGGTGCCGACCGCCGAGACCTTCACGACGTGCCGGCGCGGGCCTCGCATGGCCGCCTCGATCAAGTTGTGTTGCACCGCCACCTGGTCGGGGCTGGGGCTGGTGACCAGCAGCACGTGATCCATGCCCTCCAGGGCCGGGCCGATGGTGGCCGGCGTAGTGAGGTCGGCGACCACGACCTCCGCGCCCGTCGCCCGCAGGGCCTCGCCCTTGGCGGCACTCCGCACCATCGCCCGCACCCGCGCCCCCGCCGCCCGGAGGCGGCGCACCGCCTCGGACCCGGTCTTCCCGTTCGCCCCGGTCACCAGAATTCCGCTCATCGCTACCGCTCCCCGTCCCCGTGGTCGTTGCTCCCGATCGCCGCCCTGCCGGCTCGGATCAATCTGTATCAGGGACCGGCGCTGTCGCCACCCGTCGTGGCCGTCTGGCGCAGGCCGCCGCCGCGTGACAGCTTGGGAGCATGCACGTTCGCCTCGCTGCGCCCCTCGCCTGGCGCCTGACCATCGCGCCAGTCGTTCACGCCATCCGCCCGCGGGTCGCCGGGGCGCACGCGGCACTCGTGCAGCGACTCCGTCGCATCTCGCGGGAACAGGTCCTGTGGACCGTGATGGCGATCGTGCTGCTGCTGTTCGTGCTTGTGCTGGTGACCCAGCCGACTGGGGTCGGTCGGGGAGGTCGCTGAGACGATGGCCGCCCGGAGCCGCGCGCGCGCGCCCCGGCCCCGCCACCCGATGCCGCCCGACGTCCGGGAGGCGCTGCGGCGACGCGACCTCATGGCAGCCTACACCCGGCGCCCGCCGTATCAGCAGAACGACTACCTGGGTTGGATAACCCGCGCCAAGAAGCCCGAGACCCGCGAGAAGCGGCTCGCTCAGATGCTCGACGAGCTGGCGGGCGGCGACCGCTACATGAACATGCCGTATCGGGCCAGGACATGAGCTGCGTCGGCGCGCCTGGGCAGCCCGGCATCGCGCGCATCTGGCATGGCCGGACCTCAGCGGCCAACGCCGATGCGTACGAACGGCTGCTCCAACGCGAGATCTTCCCCGCCATCGCCGCCCGCAACAGCCCGGGCTTCCGTGGCATCGAACTGCTGCGGCGCACCCTGGACGACGGCGTGGAGTTCGTCACGATCATGCGGTTCGATTCGCTGGATGCCGTGCGGGCCTTCGCCGGGTCCGACTACGAGGCCGCGGTGATCCCGCCCGCCGCCCGAGCACTGTTGGACCGGTTCGACGCGCGGTCCGCCCACTACACCGTTAGCGAACTGCGATAGGCAGCTCCGCTCAGCCTTTCCCCACTCGCTTCTGTGAGGCTTGCTGGATGGCCACCCTCAAGACCACCCCGACCACCGCGAGCGTGACGGCGTTTCTCGACGCCCTCAAGGACGAGACGCGACGCAAGGACTGTCGCACCCTCGTGCGGATGATGAAGCAGGCCACCAAGGCCCAGCCGAAGATGTGGGGGCCCAGCATCGTGGGTTTCGGGACGTATCACTACCGCTACGACAGCGGCCGCGAGGGGGATTGGTTCCTCACCGGGTTCTCGCCCCGCAAGCAGGCGCTCACGCTTTACATCATGGCAGGGTTCTCCCGCTACGATGCGCTGCTCGAGAAGCTCGGCACGCACAAGACCGGCAGGTCGTGTCTCTACGTCAAGAAGCTGGCGGACGTGGACCTCGCCGTTCTGCAGCGGTTGATAGATCAGTCGGTGGCGCACCTCAGGCGAGCTCACGCCTGAGGAAGTCTCGTCGTCCGGCTCGACCACCCCAACCGGCACCACATCCACGACGGGTTCGCGAACGACGGGCGGCGGTTCTACTTCAGATTGGGCACGCGCGAGAGCGATAGCTGGGTCCTGGAACAGGAGCGACCCTGATCGCCGGGCCGTGGTGGAACCGGGACTGTAGCCGGGCTGGCATCCTCAAGAGCGGAGCGACTGTGTGCAGCTCGACCTGATTCACCTGCTGATGGTGCTCATGGCGGCGTGGGGCAGCGGGCTCCTCGCCGTTCGCATGGGTTTCCCGGCCATTCTGGGAGAGCTCGCGGCCGGGGTGGTCTTCGGCCCCGCGCTCCTGGGGTGGCTCGCGCCCAACGCGTCGGTCAAGGTCCTCGCCGATCTCGGCGTGTACCTCCTGATGCTCTACATCGGGATGGAGATCCAGCCCCGGCAGCTGTTCTCGGCCTCGCGGGCGGGGCTGCTCGCCGCCATCGGGGGCTTCGCCGTGCCGTTTGCCGCGGGCGTCAGTCTCATGCTGGCACTCGACTACTCCACGGCGGCGGCGCTGTTCATGGGCATGGCCATGGGCGTGACCTCCTTGGCTACCAAGTCCCGCATCCTCGTCGATCTCAACCTGCTCGGTACGCGCATCGCGAGCGTGCTTCTGGTCGGCGCCATCTTCGCCGACACGCTGGCGCTGGTGACCTTCGCCGCGATTCTGACGATGTCCTCCCAGGTGGGGAACACCGGAATCTGGTCCGGCGTGCTCGTCACCGGCGGCAAGGCGATCATCTTTTTCGCCGTCGCCATCTTCGTCGGCATGCGGGTGTTTCCCTGGATCGGACAGCGACTGGCGCGCTGGGATCTCGGCAAACGCACCAGCAACTTCACCATCGTCCTGATCGTGGCCCTGCTGTTCGGGGAACTGGCCGAGCTCGCTGGCCTGCACGCAATTCTGGGAGCGTTCGTGGCCGGCCTCTTTCTGCAGGAAGGCATTCTACAGCACAAGTGGTCGTACGAAGTCACGGATGTGGTGCACGATCTCTCGATCGGTTTCCTGGCGCCGGTGTTCTTCGTGTCGGCAGGATTCCACATCTCGCTGACGGCGATCATCGCCAACTGGGAGCTGCTCGTCTTCGTCGTCGTCCTCGCCACACTGGGGAAGATCGTCGGCACCGCCCTGTTCTACCTGCCGAGCGGACACGGCTGGAGGGAGGGCATCACCGTCGGGGCCGGCATGAACGGGCGTGGCGCGGTCGAGGTGATCGTGGCCGAAATCGGGTTGGCCATGGGACTCATCTCCCGCGAGGTGTTCTCCATCCTCGTCGTCATGGCGTTCCTCACGACGCTGTCCGTACCGTTCCTCCTGACCTGGATGGTGCGGTGGCTCCGGGGACGAAACGAGCTGGCCCCGGCGGAAACCGGGCGGCGCGGTGTGATCATCACTCCGGTCACGACCGTCGGCCTCAAGCTGGCCGCGCTCATGGCGGCCGACAACGAGGCAGTCACGTTCGTCGATCGCAATCCCAGTCGCTGTCGCGACGCCGAGCAGCAGGGCTTCCGCACGGTGCTCGGCGACGTTTTGGACCGCGACACGCTGGGCGACGCGGGAGCGCACGACGCCCGCCTGATTCTCTCGCTGCTGAGCGACGAACCGGGGTCGGTAGCCCTGGCACGCTACGCGCTGGTGGAGTTCGGCGTCCCCGAGTTCTTCCTACCGGGCGCGCCGCTCAAGGAATCGGCGACGGAGTCGGAGGTCCAGCGCCTGGGATTGCGGCGACTCCTCCTGGGGAGCGCCGAGCTGACCCGTCTGCAGGATCGGGGCGATCTGGAGCGCTACGAGCCGAGTCAGGAGGTGGCCCCGGACCTGATGACGGGAGACGAGACCTCGCTCGTGTTCGCCGTCGAGGGAGAGGCGATTCCTCTGGCGTTCCGGCAGGACGGCCTCACCCGACCGCTGTTCCGCGATGCCACCCTGCACCCAGGAGCGACCGTCTGGGTGCTCAAGCGCCCAGAGCACGTGGAGTTGGCGCAACCGCGCGCCCGGGCCCTGGGGCTCCTGGCGAACGCCGAGGTGGTCGACCTTGCCGACGTGCGGGATGCCGACGGCGTCGTCCGCGCGCTGGCCCGGCGATTGGCGTTCTTCACAGAGTTGTCCGAGGACCAGGTGTCCGATCTCCTGTGGGAGCGCGAGCGGGACGAAACGACGGTCGTCGCGCGCGGCATCGCGATTCCGCACGTGCTCATCTCGGGACTCAAGCATCCGTCGCTCGTGCTTGGACGGTCGCGGGACGGCATCGTCTTTGCGGAGGGCCAGCCCCCAGTGCATGCGTTCTTCGCGATCGCCAGCGATCCCGCCAAACGAAAGCCCTATCTGTACGTGCTGTGGGCCGTCTCGTCGGTCGCGTCTCTCGACGACTTCGTGAGCCGGTGGATCGCGGCCGAGAACGAAGCCCAGTTGCGCGAGACCCTGCGGGCCCTCACGGCGGAGTTGGCACACGTGGGCGAGCCACGCCCGGAAGCGGCCGGACCGAGCACGTGACGATCGACCAGACTCCTGTTCGGCGCTGCGCGACCCGGCATTCCCCTCCGTAGTCTTCCGGATGGAGCGAGGGAATCGGGGACGATAGACTTGGAGTATGTCGCGCGCTGACGAGTCCCCCCATCCCGTGCCAGCCGTCGCCGTAAGCCGCCCGCGGCGCGGGCTGCTGCGGGCGGCAGGCCTGGCGCTCGTGGCACTGGCCGCCGTGGGCGTGGTCGTGCCGGGCCTCCCCACCACGCCGCTGCTGCTGGTGGCGGCGGCGTGCTTCGCGCGGTCGTCCCCGCGGCTCTACACGTGGCTGCTCGACAACCGGGTGTTCGGCCCGCTCATCCGCGACTGGCGCGAACGCCGCACCGTGCGGACTCGGGTAAAGCTGACCGCCATCGGCATGATCGTGCTGGTCGGCGGCTCGTCGCTCGTGTTCTTCATCGCGCATCCGTGGGCGAGGCTCGCGATGGGAGCGACCCTGCTCGCGATCATCGTGTGGATCGCGCGCCTGCCGAGTCCGCGCCGGATCACCGCGCCGGCTCGATCCGGAGAATGCGCCCGTTCGATTCGTCGGTGAGCAGGTAGAGGTAGCCGTCCGGACCCTGCCGCACATCGCGCACCCGCGCGCCGAGGCCTTGCAACAGCCGCTCCTCATTCGTCACCTTCTCGCCCTGGAGCGTGAGCCGGACCAGCAGGCCGAACTTGAGCGACCCGACGAACAGGTTCCCGCGCCACGCCGGGAACTGGTCACCCATGTAGAAGGTCATCCCGCTCGGCGCAATGGACGGATCCCAATAGTGGATCGGCTGCTCCATCCCCGCCTTGGCCGGGCCCTCGCCGATCTTCGAGCCCGAGTAGTCACGTCCATACGTGATCACCGGCCACCCGTAGTTGCGGCCCGGCTTGGGGGCGTTCACCTCATCACCGCCGCGCGCTCCGTGCTCGACCGTCCAGAGTTGGCCCGTCTGCGGATGCAGGGCCGCCCCCTGCAGGTTGCGATGTCCATACGACCAGATCTCGGGCCGGACCCCGGGGCGATTGATGAAGGGGTTGTCCGGCGGAACGCCACCGTCGGGCCGGACGCGGATCACCTTCCCCATGTGGCGGCCGAGGTTCTGCGAATCATCGCGCCGCCCCCGTTCCCCCGTCGTGATGAACAGCAGGCCGTCGCGCGCGAAGACGAGCCGTGACCCGAAGTGCACACCGGAGCTGACCTTGGGTTCCTGGCGGAAGATGACCGTCACGTTCTCGAGCCCGGCCGCCCCGAGCCGCGCCCGGGCGACCGCCGTGCCGGCGTCGCCACCGTCCGGTTCCGCGTAGCTCAGAAAGAGGATCCGGCTCTGCGCGAAGTCCGGCGCGAGCACCACGTCAAGCAGCCCGCCCTGGCCGCGCGCCCACACCGGTGGGACGCCGACGAGCGGCGGCGACAGTCGGCCATCGCGCTCGACGAGACGCACACGGCCCGGGCGCTCGGTCACGAGCATCCGCCCGTCGGGCAGGAACGCGAGTCCCCACGGGTGCTCGAGACCCCTGGCGACCGTCACGACGCGGATCCGGCCCTGACGGCTGGGAAACTCCTGCGCCGTGACGGCGGCAGGTGCGAGCGCAGCGAGCGCGGCCAACCCGACCACGCGGCGGAACGACGACACAGCCATGCGATGCTCCTCGGAGTTCCCCGACCGTACCCGAGCACGGCGCGGGTGTTTCGCCGCCGCGGCCCTTGACCGTAATGCCGGCGCGCGGCGAGCCTTCGGGCATGTCGACACACCCTTCGCCCGACGAGCACGACGGCTCGAACGCCCCGCCATCCGCCGCGGTGCTTCGCGAGCTGGCCCTGCGCTGGAACGACCACCCCGGCGTGCAGCGCCTGGGAGTGGCGCTAGAGCTGGGGGACGCGGGTGCCCTCAAGGCCGTGGTGGACCCCATTCAGCCCCATCACCGGGGCGGCATGGGCACGGAAGCGGTGAACGGTCCCACCATCGCCGGGGTGTTCGACCTCGTGGTCGGGCTCACCGGCTACCTGCACGCGCTCGGCCGCCGGGTGGGCGTGGCCCAGCTCAACATCCAGTTCCTGGAACCGCTCCACGGCCGCCGGTTCGTGGTCGTCGGGCGGCCCCGTCGGGTCGGCAAGACCCTCATCTTCATCGCCGCCGAAGCCCTCGATGAGGCGGGCACCACGTGCGCCCGCTGCGATGGGCTCGTGTCGGTCTCGCTCACCAAGGCGGCCACAGGCGATCTGGCCCTGTAACGCTGTTTGCCTGGGGCGTGCCCTTGAGGTACCTTATATGGCTGAGCAAGAGGTTTTCTTCTTTTCGTCCGGAGGATAGATGCACCGCTTTGCCCTGCTGTTCTGTGTCGCCGCGTTGGCTGGCTGTACCCCATCGGAGCAGCGCACTGACGAAATGGCGGAGACCCCGATGCCCGCCATGCTGACACTCGCCGATCTCGCCGGCACGTGGAACGGTCGCGCCATGCCCCAGGTGGGGGACAGCACCCTCGTCACGTTCACGATGGTCGCCACCGCCGACACGGCGGGCTGGACGATGACGTTCCCCAACGGGAACCCCATCCCAGTGCGCGTCGTCGCTCTGGCCGGTGACAGCGTGATCACGGAGGCCGGTCCCTACGAGAGCGCCCTTCGCAACCAAGTGATGGTGACCACGCGGTTCACCGGCCGGCTGCAGGACGGCAAGATGGTCGGCACGTTCGTCGCGCGATACCAGACGACCAGCGCCGACTCGGTGTTGCGCGGCCGGTACGAAGGCACGCGCGGGATGTAGTGCGGACCCGTTCCCGGGGCTGGCCTGGCGCCGGCCCCGGGGACGCCGAGCCGTGCAGCGTGATTACATCCTCCGCCTGATCGAGCAGGCGGGCACCATCCTCAAGGTGCTCCTCGCACGGGTGCGCGCGGGAGACGCCGACCGGGCCCGCGTCGCGCAGGACCTGCGCCGGGCGGCCAACCTTGGCGCATTCGACTTCGACATTCTGCGGATCTGCGACGCCGACGGCCTGCGACACCTGATCGCGCCGACGGGCGAGACCGATCCGTCCCGCACCTGGCTCGCCGCGGAGATTCTCTTTCTCGACGGGCTCGACGCCCACCTCGACGGCCGGGCCGAGGATGCGGCGCTCCAGCTCGGCAAGGCCCGGATCCTGTATCGGTTGCTCGAACCCACCGCCGTGCTGCCATCGGGCTTTCCCGAGACCGCCCAACGTATCCGGGAGATCGACGGCCTGCTGAGCACGGAGCCGCCCACCGCATGACGCGTGGCCGTCTCACGGCCCTCGCCCTCACGGCCGTCGCCCTCGTGACGGCATGCCAGCTCGTGCTCTCGCCCGCCGAGCGCCGCGCGCTCGAGGCGGCCCGGGCGCGGTGGGAGGCAAGTGGCATCACGGCGTACACCGTGGAGAGCCGGTACCTCTGCTTCTGCGGGCCCCATCTGCTGGCCTGGACGCGGCTCACCATCCGCGGCGATTCGGTCGTCGCGACCGAGCCGTTGGAGCCGCTGCCGCGCGGCGCCGAGCCCGATCTCGCGGGGTGGCGGACGGTGAGCCAGCTCTTCACCACGATCGCCGAGGCCGACCGCGACGACATCCTGGAAGACGTGACCGCCACCTACGACGCCGCGCTCGGCTACCCGCGCGCCATCGCGCTCCGCTGCACCCCCGCCGTGGCCGACTGCGGGATCACCTACGAGCTGCGGAACCTGCAGCCCAACTGACGGGTACGCGCGCGTGAGAGGGCCGACGGCTTGACCGAGTGCCGCTCGCCCCGCGAGTCTTCCCCGTTTCCCCTCAGGGACCTGAACCCATGCGCACACTCGCCGTTGGAGCACTGACGTTGACGTTCGCCCTTCCATTGGCCCGGACCCTCGACGCCCAGACCTGCACCGTCCCCGTCACGAAGGCCGTCGACGTGGTGGATCTTCACCACGGCACCGCGGTCGCCGACCCATACCGCTGGCTCGAGGACGTGGACGCCGCCGACACCAAAGCCTGGATCGAGGCCGAGAACTGCGCCACGTTCGCCTTCCTGGAGAAGATTCCGGAGCGCGAAACGCTGAAGCGGCGGCTCACCGAAATCTGGGACTATCCCAAGTTCGGTGTGCCGTTCAAGGAAGGCGGCCGCTACTTCTTCTCGAAGAACGACGGACTCCAGAACCAGAGCGTGTTGTACACGCAGCGTACGCTGGCGGCCGACCCGGCCGTCCTGCTCGACCCCAACTCGCTGTCCGAGGACGGGACGGTGGCGCTCTCGGGCCTCGCCGTTTCTCCGGACGGGAAGTACCTCGCGTACTCGACCTCGGCGAGCGGCTCGGATTGGCAGGAGTTCCGGGTCCGTGAGATCGAAACCGGTCGGGACCTGCCCGACCACCTTCGCTGGGTGAAGTTCTCCGGCGCGTCGTGGACGAAGGACGCGAGGGGGTTCTTCTACAGTCGCTATCCGGAGCCGACCGCCGACACGCTCGTGGGCGTGAACCGGAACCAGAAGCTCTATTACCATACGGTAGGTCAGCCGCAGAGCGGCGATCCCCTGCTGTTCGAGCAACCCGAGCACCCCGACCGCGGGGTGGGGGCGTTCGTGACGGACGACGGCCGCTACGCCATCCTGAGCGTGTGGCTCGGCACCGATCGGCGCAATCGGATCTACTACAAAGACTTGGGCGACCCCACGCGACCCAATCTCCGAGCGCCTATCGTGACGCTGCTCGATGAGTTCGACGCCGGCTACACCTTCATCGGCAACGACGGACCGGTCTTCTACTTCTGGACCGATCTCGACGCCCCGCGCGGTCGGCTGATCGCCATCGATACGCGCCACCCGGCACGCGCGCGGTGGCGCACCATTATCCCGCAGGGGACGGACGTGCTCACGAGCGTCGCGCTCGTGCACCGCACGTTCGTCGCCGAGTACCTGCAGGATGCGCACAGCGCGCTGCGCCTGTTCGCGATGGACGGTGCACCCAAGGGTGAGATCCCGCTCCCCACGCTGGGCTCGGTGGGTGGCATCTCCGGCAAACCCGACGAGCCGGAGATGTTCTATGCGTTCACGTCGTACCTCTATCCCACGACGATCTTCCGGCACGACCTGGCCACGGGCACGGGCGCGGTCTTCAAGCAGCCCGCGCTGGATTTCGACATCGACGCGTACGAGACCACGCAGGTCTTCTATCAGAGCAAGGACGGCACGCGGGTCCCGATGTTCATCACGCACAAGAAGGGACTCGCGCGCAACGGCTCGAACCCGACGTACCTCTACGGCTACGGCGGCTTCAACATCAGCCTGACCCCCGGCTTCTCCCCGTCAGTCCTGCCGTGGCTCGAGATGGGTGGCGTGTATGCGGTCCCCAATCTCCGTGGCGGCGCGGAGTACGGCGAGGAGTGGCACCAGGCCGGCATGCTGGACAAGAAGCAGAACGTGTTCGACGACTTCATCGCGGCGGCGGAGTACCTGCTCGGGCAGGGGTACACCTCGACGCCCAAGCTCGCGATCGGCGGCGGCAGCAACGGCGGTCTGCTGGTGGGAGCAGTGATGACGCAGCGGCCGGAGTTGTTCGGCGCGGCGATGCCCGCGGTGGGTGTGATGGACATGCTGCGGTTCCACAGGTTCACGATCGGCTGGGCGTGGGTCACCGAGTACGGCTCCGCCGACAGCGTCCAGCAGTTCCCGTATCTCCTGAAGTACTCGCCGTACCACAACCTCAAGCCGGGCACGAAATACCCGGCGACCCTCGCCACCACGGCCGACCACGATGACCGTGTGGTGCCGGGTCATTCGTTCAAGTTCGCGGCGCGGCTCCAAGCGGCACAGGCCGGGCCGGCCCCCGTGCTGATCAGGATCGAGACCAAGGCGGGCCATGGCGCGGGCAAACCCACGAGCAAGATCATCGAGGAACAGGCGGACCGGTGGGCGTTTCTGGTGGAGGTGCTGGGGATGCGGAGGCCGGGGACCTAGCAACAACGCGGCAGCGAGCGGGGAGCAACCGGTCGCCCTTATCGGACGGCCCCGCTCCCCACTCCCTGCACGAGCAGCAGTTCGCTCACATTCTCCATCGTCACCAGCCCCACCACGATTCCGGCCCGCACCACCGGCATCGTCACACAGCGCGCTGCCCGCATCCGTTGCAGGGCGCGCTCGAGGGGCTCGTGTTCCACCGCGGTCTGGCAGGTGCCTTCCACGAAGTTGCCCACCCGCGGATCTCGACCGTGTTCACGCAGGTGTTTCACCAGCGCGCCGCGCGACAGCACGCCCAGCAGGCGGCCGTCTGAGACGACGGGGAAGTCCTGCTGCGCACCGGCGAGCAGCTCTTCCGCGGCGTCACCCAGGGTGGCGCTGTCGCGCAGCGCCGTGAAGCGCGTCATCATTGCGTCGCGCACCGTGAGGCCGTCGAGGGCCACGCGCATCTCGACCACCTGCGCCTCGGCCCCCGCGCCCAGATACACGAAGATTGCGATGAACACGAGAAACGGATTGGGAAGCAGGAGGCCCGCGAGCCCGAACAGCACGGCCATCCCGCGGCCGGCCGTGGCAGCGATTCGCGTGGCGCGCGCATACGGCAGCTTGAACGCGAGCAGGCTCCGCAGCACGCGCCCCCCGTCCATGGGAAAGGCCGGCAGCATGTTGAACAGCACGAGGAACACGTTGATCCAGAGCAACTGGGACAGGAACCCCGCGCCGACGCGCGTGACGTCTTCCATCGGGCGCAGCTGACCGGCCAACCCCAGGCCGACGGCGAGGAGCGTCGCGATGACCACGTTCACCGCGGGGCCGGCGATGGCCACCAGCAGCTCCTGGCGCGGCTCGTCGGGCATCCGCTCGAGGCGCGCCACCCCGCCGATCGGGAGCAGCGTGATGTCGCGGGTGGTGATGCCGAACCGCCGCGCCGTGAGGGCGTGTCCCAACTCGTGCAGGACCACGCACGCGAACACCGCGAGCACCAGCGCCACACCCACAGCGGCGGCGAGCAGGGTCGCACCGTCTGCCACGTGCACCAGGATCACCCAGGCGATGATGATCAGAAACGTCCAATGCACCTGGACTCGGATCCCCGCAATCCGCCCGATCTGCCACGACCAGCGCATCGTCAATCCCCCTCGTGAAGCGTTGACCTACCCAGCAACGTACCACTCCCCACTCCCGGGGCGCGACGACCGCTGCTCCCGGTGCCGTGCTTTCAATGTATTATCTCCCCATGCCTCAACCCTCCATCCAGTTCCTCGGCGCTGCCGGAACCGTCACGGGCTCCAAACATCTCATCACAACCGGCGCAAGCCGGGTCCTGCTCGACTGCGGCCTGTTCCAGGGCCTCAAGGCGCTGCGCGAGCGGAACTGGGCACCGCCGCCGGTGGATCCGGCAACACTCGACGCGATCGTGATGAGCCACGCGCACATCGATCACTCGGGCTACCTGCCCGTGCTCGTGCGCCACGGTTATGCGAATCCCATCTACTGCACGCCCGCCACCGCCGACCTGCTCGGCGTGATGCTGCGGGACGCCGCGTTCCTCCAGGAGGAGCACGCGGAAGACGCCAATCGGCACGGCTACTCCCGCCACAAGCCGGCCCTCCCTCTCTACACCGTGGAAGACGCCGAGGCGACGCTCCGGCTGCTCGAGCCCCGCCCCTACGACAAGCCGTTCGCGGCGGCACGAGACGTGGCGGTCACGTATCGGCCCGCTGGTCACATCCTCGGTTCCGCCACCGTGGGGCTCGACCTCGACGGCGCGAGCGTCCGGGTCGCCTTCTCCGGCGATCTCGGTCGATGGGAGCGCCCCGTCCTGCTCGATCCGGAGCCCATCGAGGACGCCGACGTGCTGCTGTGCGAAGCCACGTACGGCAACCGGTCCCATCCGCCAGATGCGGACGAGCACTTGGCGCGCATCGTCCGCGAGGCGGCGCAACGCGGCGGTGCGCTCATCATTCCCGCGTTTGCCGTCGGCCGAACGCAGGGCCTGCTGTATCGTCTGCGGGAGCTCGAGGAAAGCGGTGACATTCCGGTCTTGCCCACGTACGTGGACAGTCCGATGGCGATCAACGTCACCGACATCTACCGCCAACATGCGGACGAGCACGACCTCGAAATGAACGAAGTCCTCGGCGAGGGCGGGTCGCCGTTTCAGACCGGGCAGTTCACGCTGGCGCGGTCACCCGCCGAATCGAAGAAGATCAACACGCTGACCGGTCCCATCGTGATCATCTCGTCGAGCGGCATGATCACGGGCGGGCGCATCCTGCATCATCTGCAGAACCGGATCGGCGACCGGCGGACGACCGTGCTGCTGGTGGGCTTCCAGGCCATGGGCACGCGCGGCCGCGCCCTGCAGGACGGTGCGAAGAAGATCCGGATGTTCGGCCGCGAGCTGCGGGTGCGCGCGCGCGTCGAAACCCTCGACGGCTTCTCGGCCCATGCCGACCGGACCGAAATCCTCCAGTGGCTCGGCGGCTTCACGCGACCCCCGCTCAAGACCTACCTCGTGCACGCCGAGCCGAACGCGGCCGAGACGCTGGCGGCGACGCTCGAAGCGAAGCTGGGCTGGACGGCGCGGCCGGCCGCGGATCGGGAGACGGTGGTGCTGACGGGACGGGGGAAAGGGAAACGGTGAGACTCGCGTCTCACCACCCCACCACCAACGCCCCCGCGGCACCCAGCGCCAGCAGCACGAGCCCGAGCGACGCGACTTTGCGAAACGCCGGCGTGCCCAGCGTCATCGTCACACCCAATTTGAACATCGTATTGGCCAGCACACCGATGGCGATCGCTTTCGCCGCGACGGCCAGCAGGTCGGGACGCTGGCCCAGCCGCGCCATCGCGAGCGTGAGCGCGTCGGTATCGGTGAGCCCGACGATGGCGGCAGACCAGAGCACACCGCTTGAGCCGAACAGACGCTCCACCTCGTGCACGATCATGAGCACGACGGCAAACGCGACCGTCATCTTGATGGCCGACCAGAGGCGCAGCGGGCTCCGCACTGACGAGAGGTCCGCTCGCGCCCGCTGCCCCAGCCCGCGGATCACCGGCCGGGCGATCAGCGCCACTCCCATGAGGAACATCGGCGCCACGTAGGGCACCAGCCGGAGCGCCACCTCAACGTTGAGCAGCAGCGTGATCACCACGAGCCGCGGGACGAGCACCGTCGAGGCGGCGATCACGCCTACCCCGAGCGGGCGGGCGAGGTCGGGTTCCTTGCGACTGCGTGGAGAAAACGTGAGCGAGACGGCGGTCGACGAGACGAGCCCGCCCAGGAGTCCCGCCAGACTGTAGCCCGCGGCATCCCCCACCGCCCGCCGAGCCAGGTAGCCCGCAAAGTTGATGGCGGTGAACAACAGCACCACCGCCCACAGCCCTCGTGGCCGCACGCCGCCGAACGGACCGTACGGCCCTTCGGGGAGCAGCGGCAGCACCACCAGCGCGAGCACGGCAAACTGGAAGGCTGCCAACATCTCGCGCTGTCCAACGCGCTCGACCAGCTGGTGGATGCGCGTCTTCTCGTGCAGCACCAGCACGGTGAGCGCGGTGGCGCCGGCGGCGAGCTTCACGTAGCCCAGTCCCGCGGCGGCGGCGAGCCCGAGCACCAGCAGGCCCGCAGCCTCGGTGGTCCCGTGGATGCCCTCGCCCCCAACCCGCGCGGTGAGCACGTACGCGGCCAGCGTGAGGCCCGCGCCGGCAGCCAGCAGAATCACGCCGACCGCTTCGCTCCCGGTTCCCAGGAACCAGCCCGCGAGCCCGGCCAGGAGCCCGAGCACGAAGAACGTCCGCACGCCGGCGAACTGTTCGGAGGCGTGGCCTGACCATTGGCGCTCGATGCCGACGGCCAGCCCGACGAGCGTCGCGACCCCGAGGTTCACCGCAGCCGTGAGGTCGAACGGGGCGGGAATCGTGCCTCCTCGTGTCCGGATCAGGGAACGGAAATGGGAAACGGGAAGCGTGAAACGTGAGACGTGAGACGAACTACCCTGGGGTGACGAAGCGCTCCGTTTCCCGTTTCCCGTCCACAAAAAGGGTGCGTCCCCGGAACTCTGCTACCCCGTGAACGCACCCTGACGCGCGGGAAGATCCGGGAGCCTTAGATCTTCGCCGTCGCGACTCCTCGGACGATATCGCTCTGAGAGATCACCCCCACGAGCATGCCGTCGTCCTCCACGAACAACCGATGCACTTCCAGATACAGCATCTGCTGTGCGGCTTCCTTCACGTCGGTGCCGATATCCACCGTGGCGGGCCGCGCGGTCATGAGATCCCTGACCGGCGTCCCCTCGAACAGCTCGTCCCGCGTGCGCGCGTCCTTGCATTCCGCCACGGCCTGCAGGACGTCCGTCGTGGACAACACCCCGACGAGTCGCCCGTGCGCATCGATCACCGGCAGGGCCGAGATGTGTGTCTCGATCATGGCGGCCACTGCTTCGGCGACGGTCGCTTCCGGCTCTACCGTCTTGAGGTCGGTCACCATCAGCTCGGCAACCCGCATGGCTCCCTCCCTGTCAGGTGTCCGCGCCCGGCGTGATCCTCCGATGGCCTGTGTCAGCATACCCGCCGGTACGACAAGTTTGCGTGAAGGTCGGATGAAGATCACGCCCCCCGGTCGCGATCCTCGTCGGTCGGCTCGAGATCCTCGTCGAACACGCCCTGCCGATAGGCGATGGCGCGCAGGGTGGTTTCATCCAGCCCGCGGAAGAACTCCGCCACCCGGAGCAGCGCCGCAGGACGTCCACCGGCCGAAAACGTGCGGTCCAGGACCGAGACGATGCCTTGGACCATCTCTTCCTTCCGCGCGAGTTCGGCCTCGGTCGGCTTCGAGATCTTGGTCATCGTTCCTCCCTGGCTAGACGGCTTCGTCAAGTTGAGCCGCGGGGCACGCGGGCGCCAGTGTCGCGCGGTGGCCGCGCACCGCCTCCGTTAGCCCTTCAGCACGCCGATCGGCGCGAGCCGGGCGACTCGGCGAGCGAGACCGGCGGCATGCACCACGTCCACGACGCGGTCGACGTCCTTGTAGGCGTGCGGCGCCTCCTCGGCCAGCTCCTGGTTGCCGGCCCCGGTGACGACCACCCCTTGGTCCTCGAGCGCCTGCCGCACTTCGTGACCGGGCTTGAAGCGCTTGGCCGCCCGTCGACTCATCGCGCGGCCCGCCCCGTGACAGCAGCTCCCGAAGCTCCGCTCCAGCGCCGCGTCGGTCCCCACCAGCGCATACGAGGCCGTCCCCATGCTGCCCGGGATCAGCACCGGTTGGCCGACCGCGCGATATCGCGTGGGCGTCTCGGGATGCGACGGCCCGAATGCGCGGGTTGCCCCCTTGCGGTGCACGATCAGTCGCTCCCGGCCGTGCTGCTCGAGCTTCGCCATGTTGTGCGCGACGTCGTACACCAATCGGAGCTCGACGCGCTTTCCCAGCACCTGGCCGAACGCCTCGCGTACACGCTGGGTGATCACCTGGCGGTTGGCAAAGGCGTAGTTCGCCGCCGCGCACATCGCGCCGAAGTAGCGTGTCCCCTCCGGCGAGTCGAACGGGGCGCAGGCCAGCTCGCGGTCCGGCAGCCGGATGCCGTACTTCCGCATGACCGCATCCATCTGCCGCACGTAGTCGGTGCACACCTGATGGCCGAGCCCTCGGGATCCCGTGTGGATCAGGACGGCGGCGTCGCCCACCGCGAGTCCCATGGCCGCAGCGGCCTCGCTGTCGAACACCTCACCGATCACCTGCACCTCGACGAAGTGATTGCCCGAGCCGAGCGAGCCGAGCTGGTCGCGCCCGCGCTGTTTGGCGCGTGGCGAGACGGCATCGGGCTCCGCGGATTGGAGCGAGCCGCTCGCCTCCGTGTGGTCGAGGTCGTCTTCGGCGGCGAGCCCGCGCGACAGCAGCGCACGACTCCCCTCGGCCAGCACGCGATCCAGCTCGGCCGGTTCGAGCGACAGTCGGCCGCCGCGCCCCGTGCCCGAGGCCACGCGCCGGCTCAGCTCGTGCATCAGCTTGGGCACCTGCGGCCGTAGCGCCTCCGCCGCCATGCCGGTCGCGAGCAGCCGGACGCCGCAGTTGATGTCGTACCCCACGCCCCCGGGGGAGATGATGCCGTCTCGCTCTCCGAACGCGGCGACGCCCCCCACCGGGAAGCCGTAGCCCTCGTGCGCGTCCGGCATCGCAAACACGGGGGCGATCACCCCCGGGAGCGTCGTCACGTTGAGCAGCTGCTCCACCGTACGGTCCCCGCGGATCTGATCCCACAGGGCGTCGTCCGCAAACACCCGCGCCGGCACCCGCATGTCGGCGCGCGCGGTTTGCGGGATCTCCACGAGCTCCCGGTCGAGGCGTGTGAACGGATAGGTAGCGCTCATACGTCGAGAATCACCTCCGCCTCCACCTGCCCGCCGCTCGCCTGCACGGTCAGGCCGTGGAAGGTCGCCCCCTTGATCCGGCTGGGCGTGCCGGCCAACCGCACGCCGGAGAGTCGCAGCCGGGCCCGCGTGCCGGTCGCCTCGATCGCTGCGATGCCCTGCGGTGCCCACCGCTCCGTCTCGGCCACGAACACGAGTTCGTTCAGCAGATCCACCAGCAGCGCTTCCCGATCCGCCGCCACCACCTCGATCGTGCGAGTGGCCCCGGGGCCCTCGGCGCCCGCCTCGGCCACCAGCAACCCGCCCACCGCGCGCACCGCCTCCGCCAGCAGTGCGTCGAACGCCGGCGCCCGCAGCCGCAGCGCCAGCTCCGACATGTGATCTACGAATTCGTGGCCCGCCTGCGCATCCCCATCCATCGGTCATACCCCGTGACGTGCGCTTCCGGCCGCACCATTGCGGGCGCGGCC
>JAOTWJ010000210.1 GCA_029862925.1 Gemmatimonadota bacterium | reverse complement strand
GCTCTACGAGTCGGCCGCGTGGGTGATGCGGAGCTACGGCCTGCTCCCTCAGCGGTTCGGCCCGACCGCGCCGTATTTCGTGCTCGGCGCGGTGATCACCCTGGGCGTGTTCGCGGCGCTCTACTGGTGGCGCAACGAATGGGTGGCGCGAGTCGTCTGGGCCATCCAGGCGTTCCGGCTGCCGCCGCTGGTGAGGCGCGGGTTCTTCTTCACGCTCGCCGAGATGCGGCTCCCGCCCGCGTTCTACATCGCGGCGCTGATCGTGGTGCTCATCTCCATGTGGATGCTCGCGCGCGCGGGGTGGGACCTGTGAGTTTCCGGACCTATTTCGACGTGCCGGGCGCCGACCGCTCGGGTCTGGGCGACCAGGTCGCCGCGCAGCGCGAGCGCGTGGCTCGGCGCCTGGCGTCGGTCGCGCGGGTGGTAGCCGTCGTCAGTGGGAAGGGTGGGGTGGGGAAGAGCTATGTGAGCGCGGCGGTGGCCGCCGCGGCCGCGCGGCACGATGCGGCAGTCGGCGTCGTCGATGCGGACCTCAAGAGTCCGACGGTCGCGCGAATGCTCGGCGCCGCGGGCCCCCTGGCGGTGATGGATGACGGCGTGGTTCCGGCGTCGGGAGCGGAGGGAGTGCGGGTGGTGTCCAGCGACTTCCTGCTCGACGACGGCCGACCGCTCGCGTGGCGCGAGCCGGAGGGCGACCGCTTCGTGTGGCGCGGCGCGCTCGAAGCGGCGGCGCTGCGGGAGTTCCTGGGGGACGTCGCGTGGGGCCGGCTGGATCTGCTGCTGGTGGATCTGCCGCCCGGGGCGGACGGCGTGAGTGACCTCGCCGCTCTCGTGCCGCAGCTCTCCGGCGCGCTGGCGGTGACACTCCCCAGCGACGAGTCCGGCCGCTCGGTCGCCCGCACCATGCACGCGCTGCGGGACGCGGGCATCCCGCTGCTGGGCGTGGTCGAGAACATGAGCGGCTACCACTGCGACGCGTGCCGCGCGGACCGGCCGCTCTTTGCCGGCCACGCCGGCGACACCCTGGCCGACGCGTTCCGGGTTCCGCTCCTGGCGCGGATTCCGTTCGATGGCTCGGCGCAACCCGCTGCGCCCGCGGACACGTGGCGCTCCATCGCTGCCGTGCTGCTGGAAGGGGGAAGGGGGAAGGGTCCATGAAGTTCCTCTGCCTTGCATGCGACGAGCAGATGCAGTTCCGCGAGCGGCAGGAGCCGGGGGACGGCACGTTCGCGGCCTCGTTCACCTGCCCCAGCTGCGGGCACGAGGTGGCGATGCTCGCGAACCCCGCGGAGACCCAGCTCGTGGGGGCACTCGGCGTCAAGATCGGCGGGCGCGAGCTGGACGAGCAGCCCATGGAATTCGTGCGGCGCAACGTGGTGGGCCGCGACGACGCCTTTGCCGAGACGGCCCCGGCCGCCGGAGCGACCGGCAGACGGCCGGCCTGGAGCGCGGCCGCCGAGGAGCGGCTGGCGCGCGTGCCGGGCTTCGTGCGCGGCATGGTGAAGAAGATCTACGGGGAATATGCCGTCGAGCGGGGCATCGCCGAGATCACGCCGGAGGTGATGGACCGGGCGCGCACCGAGCTGGGGCTGGAGGGGATGTAGCGGTGGCCGAGCGGCTGGTGCACGGCATGCGGATCGTGATCGACGAGCTGCTGTGCGTGGGGTTCGGTGACTGCGTGACGGCCGCCCCGGACGCGTTCATGCTGAACGGCGAGGGGATCGTGGAGTTCACCGCGCCAGAGCAGGTGGCGCCGGACGTACTGCTGGAGGCGTGCCGCATGTGCCCGGTGGATGCGCTCGCGGTGACGGACGCAAGGGGACAGCCGTTGGTCCCTTGACAGGTCCGGAGCCCGCCCGCATACTCGCGGGGTCGTAAATCCGACGAACACGATCGCAATCCGGCGCTGCGGGAACTGGTCGGGAGGATGTGGGGAAGGCAGCGCCGTTGTCATAGCACATGAGGATGCCGCGCGCATCCCTGTAGCCCACCGATTCCCCGGGGCTGTGGCATGTACCGTGAGGTGTTCGTTCCGGTCGACAACTCCCAGCATTCCGACTGGGCGGCCGACCGGGCCATCGAGATCTGCACCAAGTCCGGCGGGCGGCTCACCGGCAATCACGTCTATGCCGCGCGCCTCCACGACGTCCGTTTTCGCCAGCTGGAGACCGGGCTCCCCGCCCAGTTCCAGACGCCCGACGAGATCAAGCGCCAGCGCAAGATCCACGACAAGCTGATCGAGAAGGGCCTTCAGCTCATCTCCGATTCGTTCCTCGACCAGCTCGAGCAGCGCTGCGCGCGCGCGCGCGTGCCGCTGCGGCGTCAGTTGCTCGAGGGCATCAACTATGAGGAGATCGTGAAGGAAGTGAACGGCGGCACGGGGCAGCTGCCGAGCCTGATCGGGTTCGATCCCAACATCGCCTCCCATTATGACGGCGGCGACAAGGTGCGGAGCGACGTGCAGGTGGGCGCGGACGGCCGGCTGGTGGGCGAGGAGGAGGATCAGGCCGACAAGGTCGCCGGCAGCTCCGGCCGCCAGTATGACCTCATGGTGATCGGGGCGCACGGCATCGGCCGGCAAGCGTACTCGCAACTGGGTGGTGTGGTGGCCCGGGTGGCGCGGGGCGTCGAGCGGGACATGCTGATCGTGCGCGACGACGCGCCGTTCGCCAACGGTCGGATCATGGTGTGCGTGGACGGGTCGGCCTACAGCTACCGTGCCATGCGCGTGGCGCTCGAGCTGGCCCGTGACTTCGGCGGCACGCTCTACGTCTGCAGCGCGTTCGACGTGGAGTACCACCACGCCGTGTTCCACAACATCAAGGACGTGCTGTCAATCACGGCCAAGAAGGTGTTCAAGTTCGAGGAGCAGGAGGAGCTGCACAACAACATCATCGACAAGGGGCTCCTCAAGCTCTGCCAGGCCAATCTCAGGCGCGCGGAGGTGATGGCGGAGGAGTTCGCCGACGTCCCGCTCGTGACCCAGATCCTGATCGGCAAGCCGTTTCAGGTGGTGCTCCAGTGGGCGGAAGAGATCAAGCCGTCGCTCATGGTGGTGGGCCGGCATGGCGCGCACCGGATCGACGGGACGGACCTCGGCTCGCAGTGCGACAACCTGCTGCGCCTGGCACCCTGCAACCTGCTCGTCACCGGCACCACGGGCATCCGGCCGGAAGACATCCCGTGGATCGAGGAGGACGGTAAGGCGGGGCTCCCGTGGGCCCCGGACGCCGAGGTACGGATCCTCCGCGTGCCGCCATTCGCGCAGGGCATCGCGCGGCGCGCGGTGGAGGAGTTCGTGCTGGAGCAGGGCGGCGATATCGTGACGAATCGCGGGCTGGACGAGGCCATCCGGAAGCTGCTCCCCACGCACATGCAGCTGATCATGGGGATCGGCGACGCCGAGGAGCTGGCGCGCGCCGAGCTCAAGGCCGAAGAGCAGATGGCCAAGACAGTCGTGCTGGGGAGCGAGGCGGAGGCGGAGCCCGCCGGGCGGCAGGTGGAGGTGCGCTGCCCGATGACGCATCACGTGACCCTGCGTGACCGCACGGTGGCCGACCCCCCGGTCTGGACGGCCGAGGCGTTCGAGCGGCTCAGGGTGGTGCCGCTGGTAGCCCGGCCGCTCGCGCGGAACACGGTGGAGCGGTTCGCGCGCACCCACGAGCTGTGGCGCATCACCACGACGGTCATGGACGAGAACAAGCAGGCGATGATCGAGGCGGACGAGTTCGACGCCGAGACGATGATGGGGATGTTCCGCGAGCTGCGGGCCAAGCAGATCCGGGCCGAGGCCGAGGGCCGGGACGCGCTCGGCCCCGACATGCGGCGGTTCATCGAAGAGGCCAAGGCGTCGGGCGTCACCCGCTGTCCCATCCGCGACATCGAGGAGCAGATGGACAAGTGCCCGGTGGACTTCAAGACGGTGACACCGGAAGAAGCCAAGGCGGCGGTGGAGCGCATGCTGACCGACCGTGGGCACGGGGGGACGTAGCCGCGTGACGTCGCTCGCCGTGCTGGGAGAGCCCCGCGCCGACGCGGCGACCGCCGGCGACCACGTGCCCCACGTGGTCGCCTGGAACCTCACCCGTCGCTGCAATCTCGAGTGCGCCCACTGTTACATCGCCGCGGGCCCCGCGGAATCGGCGGCAGACGAGCTGTCCACCGCCGAGGTCCTCCGCATCGCGGACGAGATCCTCGCCCTCAATCCGGCGCCGCTGTTCATCCTGTCGGGCGGCGAACCGCTGCTGCGCGACGACCTCGAAACGGTTGCCGCCCACGCCACGCAGCGCGGTGCCACGGTCGTGGTGGGCACCAACGGTACGCTGCTCACCGACGAGCGCATCGGCCGGCTCAAGGACGCGGGCGTCACCGGCGTTGCGGTGAGCGTCGAGTCACTGCGCCCCGCCTACCACGATCGGTTCCGGCGCGGGCACGGCTCGCTCGACGCGACGCTCGCGGCGGTGGAGCGCCTCGGCCGGCTGAAACTGGATTTCGTGGTGCAGACGACCCTCACTCGCGGGAACC
>JAOTWJ010000209.1 GCA_029862925.1 Gemmatimonadota bacterium | reverse complement strand
GTGCTGGACTACGCCGCCAGCGCCATGCGCCTGGCCGGTCTGGCCATGCTCCAGGTGCAGGACAGCGCCGGCCGCATCCTCAGCTCCGGGCATTTCCGCAACGAGTTCGACCGGCTCGACCCCGCACCCGTCCACGGCCTCGGCGCGCTCGGTGCGCGCGCCGCCCTGGTGCGGGCCCGCGCGCCGGAGGGCGGATTCCTGGCGCTGGCCCGCACCGACGCGGTGCGCCTGGCCGGCCGCCAATTCACGCTGGTGGGCGGGGTGCGCGTGGATTCGACCTTTCTCGGTAACCTCGCACGCGATCCCGCGGTCGCAGTCGTGCTGACGCTTCCCGACACCACCGTCTCCGGCGGAGCCAGGCTCTCGTCTGTCGCGGACGCGCTCGTCGATACCCTGCCGATGCCGTTCGTCGATCCACGCACCGGCGACACCGTGGCCGCCCACCTGCTGGTGGCCTACCCGCTGGCTCCGCTGGCGGCTTTGCGCGCCAGCGTGGACCGGTGGTTCCTGCTCGCCCTAGGGGTTACGGCGGTGGTCGTGCTCCTGCTCGCCGCGTGGCTCGCGGCCCGCATCAGCCGACCGCTCCGCGATCTCGCCGGCGTGGCGGAGGGCGTGGATCTCGAGCGGGGCGATGTGGCGTTCGCGAGCGACCGACGGGACGAGGTCGGGACGTTGGCCCGGCTGCTCGGTCGCATGGTGACCCGACTTCGCACCGACGCGGCCCGGCTGCGGGACGTCGAACGGCGAGCCACCCTGGGGGAGCTGGCCCGCCAGGTGAACCACGACATCCGGAACGGGCTCGCCCCCATCCGGCACGTGTTCCGCCATCTCTCGCAGGTGGCCGCGCAGGACCCCGCCACGCTCGCGTCGGTGTACGACGAACGGCGGGCGACGGTGGAATCCGGCATTGCCTACCTGGAGAACCTGGCCGGCAACTACGCCCGGCTGCACCCGCAGCTCGACCGCCGTCCCTGCGACGTGACCGCGATCGTGCAGGAGGTGGCGGCCGGGGTGGCCACGGACACGGTGGCCGTGGAGATCACGGCGGCCGAGGCGGCGACGATTCGAACCGATCCGCTGGTGGTCCGACGGATTCTCGAGAACCTCATGCGCAACGCCGTCGAGGCGTTGGGAGCCCGCGGCGGACGCGTACGGCTCACGGTCGAGCGGGTCGCGGCGGGCGTGCGGCTGCGCGTGACCGACACCGGCCCGGGGATGACACGCGAGCAGTTGGACCGGGCCTTCGAGGCGTTCTACACGACCAAGCCGGTCGGGACGGGGCTCGGACTCGCCATCGTCCGCCGCCTGGTGACCGACCTGGGCGGGACCCTCACGGTCGAAACGGCACCCGGCCGGGGTACGACGTTCTCCATCGATCTCCCGGCCGCGGCCGGGGAGGAGGCGGGCCCATGACGCTGATCCTCGTGGTGGATGACGTCCGGCCGCTGGCCGAGCAGTACGCCTACGATCTCAAGCGGCTGGGGGGGTACGACACGCTCATCGCAGACGGCGGCCGGGCGGCCCTCGACCTCCTCACGCAGGAACCCGTCGACTGCGTGATCCTGGATCTCGAAATGCCCGACCTGGACGGGTTCGACGTACTGCGCGGCATGGACGAGCGGAAGCTCCGCATTCCGGTCATTGTGTACACGGGGACCGGCAACTACGACCGCTGCGTGCGGGCGGTGCAGCTGGGAGCCTACGGGTTCATCGACAAGGGCGAGCCCATGGAGCGCGTGGCCCAGGAAGTGGCGCGCGCGGTGGAGCGCGAGCGGCTCACGGGCGAGGTGGCGGCGTTGCGCCGCCGGCTGGACGCCGACTCGCCGCTCCTGGGCTCGAGCCCCGCCATGGAACGCCTGCGGGAGTTGATCGGCAAGCTCGCGCCCGTCCCGAGCCCCGTCCTGATCGTCGGCGAGAGCGGTTCCGGCAAGGAACTGGTGGCGCGCGAGCTCCATCGGCTGGGGAAGTACTCCAAAGGGCCGTTCGTGGCGATCAATAGCGCCGCCCTCCCGGAACATCTCGTGGAATCCGAACTGTTTGGGCACGAGCGCGGCGCGTTTACGGGAGCCGCGACCCTGCGCCGTGGCGCGTTCGAGGCGGCGTCCGGGGGCACGCTGTTCCTGGACGAGGTGGGCGAGCTACCGCTGGCCGCCCAGGCCAAGCTGCTGCGGGTGCTGGAGCAGCGGGAGGTCACGCGGGTCGGGGGCACGCGCACGATCGCCGTGGACGTTCGGGTGGTCGCGGCGACGAACCGCGATCTCGACGCCGAGGTGGTGGCGAAGCGGTTTCGCGAGGACTTGCTCTACCGGCTCAACGTGCACGTGCTCCCGGTGCCGCCGCTCCGCGACCACCGCTCCGACATCCCGGAGCTCGCCGATCGCCTCCTCGCAGTGACGTGCGAGCGGTTCGGCTTGCGGCGCCGCCGGCTGCACGATGGCGCCGTGCGGGCGCTCATGGCCCACGACTGGCACCGCAACAACGTGCGGGAGCTCCGCAACGTCATCGAGCGCCTGGTCATCGAGAGCGAGGGCGACGTGATTGGCGTGGAAGACGTCCCGCCGGAAATCGGCGGCACCGCTGACCCCGCCACCGGGTCTGCCTCCCGCACCTACCACGAGCGAAAGGTCGAGGCCGAGCGCCAGATCGTCGTCGAGGCGCTCGAGCGCAACAACTGGCACATCACGCGCACGGCCCACGAGCTCGGGCTCGCCGACCACGCGAGTTTGCTCAAGATCATGCGGCGACTCAAGCTCTCCCGCGACTGACGTGTCCGCGCGGACACGAGGCACCCCGCGCGGTCGTGTCCATCCGAACACCGCGCGCCCGTCCGGCGCGTGCCCGACACACTCCCCCTGCATCGCAACCCGCACGGGCCAAGACAGTTGCGGGGTGGCGGCCGGAACGGTCGGCGCGTGGTACGCACGCTGCCCTCTCCTCGGACGGTCACACACCGTCACCGGCGCCGAACGCGCCACCACGAGGAGGAGAGCATGCGCTGGACTGTCACGCTCCGCGAGGGGCACAAGCGATGGGTCGCCGACGCCGTCGTCGGCGCCATTCTGTTGGGGGCGATCGTGCTTACGGGCTGCGATGCGCCCAGGTCGTGGGGGAGTGATGCGGGAGAGACCGGCGGCGACGCCGCCGCGGTCGCCGCCGCACGGGTCCGCACCGAGATCCCCACTGTCACCACTCCGCCGGAGCCGGCGCCACCGCGCGTCGTCACCTATGACGAAGCCGAGGCGGCGTTCCGCAGTGGGCGCTACGGTGAGGCGGCGCAGCTCTTCTCGACCTACGTCGAGACCAAGCCGGAGAACCCCTGGGGGCACTACATGCTCGGGCTTTCCGCCTGGAAGAGCCGGAACCACGCGCGCGCCGAGGAGGCGTTCGAGCGGGCGCTCGCGCTCGATCCGGCGCACGGGAAGAGCTACCTCAACCTGGCGCGCGTCCTGCTCGAGACCGCACGACCGTCGGAGGCGCTCAGCCGCGTGGATTCCGCGATCGCCCTCGACTCCCTGTCGCACGTCGCCTATCGGCTGCGCGGCCGGGCGCTGGGCGCGCTCGACCGAATCGACGAGGCCGTGGATGCCTACCGGCACGCGATCACCCTGAACGATCGCGACGCCTGGTCGATGAACAACCTCGGGTTGCTCTACCTCACGGAGGGCTGGCCGGAAGAGGCGCTCTACCCGCTCGCGCGGGCCGTGGAGCTGGATAGCACGGTGGCCGTGTTCCTGAACAACCTGGGGATGGCAGTGGAGCACACCGGCCGCTTCGGCCTGGCGACGGAGACGTACCGCCGCGCGGTCACCGCCGACAGCACCCACGCGAAGGCCGCGGCGAACCTGGCACGGGTGGAGGGTCGGACGGACGACCCGCTGGCGGTGCCGGTGGATCTCGCGGTCCTGGCCCAGGAATTCTCGAGCTGGATTGACGGCTGGCGACAGCCGGAGGTGACGGTCGCGCGGCAGGAGGAGCCGCAGCTCCCGTGACGCACAAGGGTGGGGGCCGGCGCGCCGGCCCCCGCTCGTCACCATCTGCCGTCGGACGCCGCGTCGCGTGCCAACTCCAGCAGGACCCAGTACGGCGCCTGATACCCGCGCGTCGCGGCAAGCGCCTCCGCTTCCCGCCGCACGCGCTCGGCCAGCCGGCGCTGCCGTGTCGAGAACGAGGCGTTGCGCAGTGCCGCAGCCGGCGCCATGCCTTCCGGAATCGGACCGATCCCACCGAACCGCGTCCGCACCCAGCTGTATGCCTTGAGCACCCGGGCCACCGGCAGACGATACCACGGAAACGTCAGCGCGTCCCCTCGTTCGGCCCCTTCGAGCATCGCGTCGACCACCGCGTTGTCGATGTGATCCTGCGCCAGCGTGGCCGGATCGTGCCACTCGGCGACCACCACCAGCTGCGGGTCGTACTCGAGATCCGAGGGCTCCTGCGTCGCGAACTGCCGCACTCCGAACGACGCCAGCCACCGGCGCAGCCCTGGGGCCGAGATCGTGGAGATCCCCGTCCAGAGGGTGACGCCG
>JAOTWJ010000208.1 GCA_029862925.1 Gemmatimonadota bacterium | reverse complement strand
GTGATCCGCGGTCTCGCGTTCCGCGGCAACCGCGCGCTCGACGACTACACGCTGGCGATCTCGATCGCCACCTCCAACTCGAGCTGGTGGGCCCGCACCGGGTTCGTCTCGTGGCTCGGGCTCGGCGAACAGCGGTACTTCGACGAGCGGGAGTTCCGGCGCGATCTCGTCCGGCTGCAGTTGCTCTACTCGCAGAGCGGATTCCTCGAGGCCAGCATCGACACCCTCGTCCAGCGGGACAGCGGGAGCGTCCGGCTCACGTTCGTGATCGACGAAGGCGAGCCGGTGCGCATCACCGAGCTCATCGTCACGGGCACCGACGAGATCGTCAGTGAGCGGACCCTCCGCAACCGGCTCCCGCTGGCCGTGGGCGATCCCTTCAACCGGTTCCGGCTGCGGGCGGCCACGGACACGATTCTCACCGTTCTGGCGAACCGCGGATACCCGTTTGCGCAGGTGTTCCGCGGCTTCGACGTGGATCGCCAGGCCCACGGCGCGACGGTGTCGTTCGACGTGGAGCCCGGGCCGCGAACCCGGATCGCCGCCGTGGACATCGCGGGCGCCACACGCGTGAGCCCGGGCGTGGTCCGGAAACTGATCCCCGTCCGCGCGGGGCAGTGGTACCGGCGGGACGCGCTGTTCACGGCGCAGCGCGACCTGTACCGCACGGGCGTGTACGACTACGTCGACGTCCGGCTGCGTGACTCGCTGCCGGACGGGCCGGACGACACGCTGGTGACGGCGCAGGTCCGGCTGCGCGAGGGTCGGCTGTACCGCGTGCGGGCGGGCGCGGGGTACGGCACGCTGGACTGCTTCCGGCTGCTCACCGCCCTGACCGCCCATCATTTCCCCGGGGCGGCCCGTTCGCTCGACGTGACGGCGCGCCTCTCGAAGATCGGCACCGGCGATCCGTTCCCGTGGGGGTTTCAGAACTCCGTGTGCCCGAGCCTCGACGTGGAGCAGGACAGCGCGCGGCTCGCCTTGAACTACAACCTCACCGCCACGCTCACCGAGCCGGCGCTGTTCGGCCGGCGCACGAGCGCCTCCCTGTCCGTGTTCGCCGAGCGGCGCAGCGAGCTGCAGGCCTACGTGCGCGAAGCGGTGGGCGGCGACCTGAGCCTCACGCTGCGCACGCCGTGGGAGATCCCGTTCACGCTCACGTACGGGCTCGAGCGCGGCAGCACGAAGGCCGAGCCGGCCCAGTTCTGCGTCTACCTGAACATCTGCCGCGACGAGGACATCGCCGTCTTCCAGCAGCCGCTGCTGCAGGCGACGCTCTCGCTGCTCGCCGTCCGCGACCGGCGCAACTCGTTTCTCGACCCGACCCGGGGAAGCCTGACGTCGGCCGAAGTCCGCTGGGCGGCGCCGGCCATCGGCTCGGACACGCTGGCGCAGTTCACGCGGGCGCAGGCCCAGGTGGCCGGCTATCAGCGCGTCGGACGGCGCAGCGTGGTGGCGTGGCGCGTGCAGGGCGGCGTCATCGTGCCGCCCGGGCTGGGCCTTGCCGCGCAGAGCCTGCGCTACGTGCCGCCGGAGGAGCGGTTCTACGGCGGCGGTCCCAACAGCGTGCGTGGCTACGGGCAGAACGAGTTGGGGCCGATCGTGCGCGTGATCGAGACGCGGACGGTGGACAACGTGACGATCGTGGACACGCTGCGCTCGGCCTCGGGCGGCAACGCGCTGGCGTTGGCGAACGTCGAGGTCCGCGTGCCGCTGCCGGTCTTGGCGGGCCGGCTCGAAGCGGCGCTGTTCGTGGATGCGGGGCAGGTGATTGAGCGCGACGCCGCCCGGACCTATCCCGGCCTGCGGGTCACGCCGGGCGTCGGGATCCGGTTCGTCACGGCCATCGGGCCGATCCGGCTCGACGTCGGGTACAACGGGTACGGCCCGTCGCGCGGCCCGCTGTACGAGCGCGTCGGCTCGCAGCTGGTGCTGCTCGACGACGACTATCCCGGGGAGGGCGATCCCGTGCCCCAGACGTCGTTTCTCGACCGCCTGCGGCTCCACTTCTCGGTGGGGCAGGCGTTCTGACCATGTGGCGCGCGGCGCGATGGCTCGCGGTGGGTGTGACGGGCGCGGTCGGGATCGTGCTCGGGCTCACCGCCGCGGCCCTCGGGACGGAGCATGGGCGGGACGTGGTGGTGGCCGCGGCGGTGAGTGCCGCCAACGGGGCGCTCGACGGCGTGGTGAGCGTGGACTCGACCGGGGGCAGCGTGTACGACGGCCTGTTCGCGTACGGCGTCCGGGTCACGGGGCACGACGGCCGGCCGCTGCTCGCCATCGAGCGGGTCCAGCTCCAGTACCGCGTGGGCGATCTGCTGTCGCGCCGCATCGTGCTGGGCCAGCTGTACCTGCGCGGGGCCACGCTGTTCCTCGAGCGCCGCGCGGGCGAGCGGTTCAACTACGAGGACGTGCTCAAGCTGGGGCAGGGGGGCGGCGGCCGGCCCGGGCCGCTGATCGCGTTCCGCAACGCCCGCGTGGAAGGGCTGACCGTGACGATTCGCACGCCCGCCGGCGACGAGGCGTCCCGGCTCGTGACGCGGGCGGTCGCGGTGCGGCACGCGCGCCTGCCGTACGTCCGGGTGAGCTCGCCGTTTCCGGGCGAGGAAGCCATCCGGCTCGAGATCGCCGAGCTGCGGGCGGTCGCGTCCGATCCGGCCCTCGATGTGCACGACGCCAGCGGCGTGGTCGAGATCCGCGGGGATACCGTGCGGCTGGACCTCGAGCGCGGCCGTCTGCCGGGGACGGTCACCACCATGCGCGGGCGCATGTGGGGCTGGGACCGCGGGCCGCTGGTGGACCTCCGGTTCACGGCGGACACGTTCGCCTCCGCGGACGTCGCCCCCCTGTTCGACTGGCTGCCGCCGGGACTCACGGGGGCGGGCGCGCTCGAGGTCGTCTCGCGGTCCGACGCCGTGGTGCAGGTACGGGCGGAGAACCTCCGCCTCGCCACGGCCAACGGGGGCAGCGTGCGCGGGGTGTTCGGGATGACGGTGGGGCCGGGGGAGGACTGGGCGGTCCAGCGGGTGGACCTGGAGACGCGGGACTTTGACCTCGCCTATCTGCGGGGGATGCTGGACACCGTGCCGATGGACGGGCGCCTCACGGGACGCACCCGGGCGGACGGCCCGCGGCGCGCGGTGCAGGTGGACCTGGACTGGCTGTTTCACGATCGCCGCGCCGATTCCGCCGCCACGACGCTGCGGGGCCGGGGCGAGATCGGGTTCGGCGTGCCCGGCGATATCGTGTTCCGGCAGCTCGCGCTCTCGTATGCGAACGTTGCCCTCGCCACCGTGCACGCGATTTCACCGGCCGTCGCGCTCGGCGGCACGCTCGAGGGCGCCGGGACGCTCGACGGCCCGTGGCAGGACGCCACCTTCAGCGGCCTGCTGCGCCACCGGCAGGACACGCTGCCCGTGTCGGTCGCCCGCGGCGTCGTCCGGCTCGACACGCGCCGCGACACGGTGGGCGTGTGGGCCTCGCTGCAGCTCGACTCCCTGCAGTTCGCGGGCGTGCGGCCGAGCTATCCCCAGGTGCCGTTCGCCGGCGCGATGGCCGGGGACGTCGAACTCGCCGGGTATCTCGACGCCCTCTCGCTGCGGGCCACGCTCGCCGGCCCGCGCGGCCGGCTCGAGGGCGGCGGCACGTTCGTGCTGCTCGCCCCGCACCTCGCGGCGCGCGATCTCGACGTCGCGTTTCGCGACCTCACGCTCGAGGCGCTGGAGCGGGAGATCCGCGGCACCGCGCTGAACGGGCGGGTGCGGGGGACGGTCGATGTGGACACGCTGCGTCCGCCGATCCTGGACGTGGCCCTCGACCTGGGTCGGTCGCGGGTCGGCGGGTCGCCGATCGACAGCATGCGGGCCGACGTGCGGGTCGTGGACAGCCTGCTGCGGTTCGACACACTGCGGGTCTGGACCAGCGGCCTCAGGCTCGAGGGCCGCGGCGGTCTCGGCCTGGCCGCGCCGCGGACGGATTCGCTTGCCCTCGCGCTCGACGCCGATTCGCTCGGCGCGCTCGCACCGCTGCTGCTCCAGTTCGCCGGGCGTGACACCGCGGCCCTCGCCACCGACACGCTGACGGGCGCGGTGCGCGGCCGACTCACCCTGTTCGGCTCGCTCGATCGGCTCGCGGCCGACTGGTGGCTCGAGGGACGCCGGCTCGCGTGGAACGAATGGACGGCGTTCGGAGCGCGCACGGGCGGCCGCTGGGCGCCCGATCGGGTGGCGGTGCTCGCCGCGCAGCTCGAAGCCGACTCGCTGCTCGTGGGGGAACGGCGCTACGGCCACCCGATCGCGGCCCTGATCGGCCGGCCCGACTCGCTCCACTGGATCGCCCAGAGCCGGCTGGGCCCGGAGGCGACCGGCCGCGCGGGTGGGGTGGCCGCATGGAGCGACGCGGGCATGGTGCGGTTCGACTCGCTCGTGCTGCGCACCGCCGACGACGTGTGGACCCTGGCCCAGCCGTCGGCTGTCACCGTCACGGATTCGGCGATCGGGCTGGACGACTTCACGCTCGGCACGGCCGACGGCGGATCGCGCGT
>JAOTWJ010000207.1 GCA_029862925.1 Gemmatimonadota bacterium | reverse complement strand
TCACGCAGGCGCGCTACGGCATTGCCTGGGGCGCCGTTGGCGCGGCCATGGCGTGCTACGACGAGGCCCTGCGGTACGCGAAGAACCGGGTCATGTTCGACCGGCCCATCGGGGGCTTCCAGATCCAGCAGGCGCGCCTGGCCGGCATGCTCACCGAGATCACCAAGGCCCAGCTCCTCTGCGTGCAGCTCGGTCGGCTGAAGGATCGCGGCACGATGACGCCGGACCAGGTCTCGCTCGCCAAGCGGAACAACGTCGACATGGCCGCCGAATGCGCCCGGGAGGCCCGCCGACTGCTGGGCGCCAACGGCATTCTGGCCGAGTACCAGTCCATGCGGCACATGGCCAACATCGAGAGCGTGTACACCTACGAGGGTACGCACGACATCCACACGCTCATTCTGGGGCAGGCCGTCACCGGGATGAGCGCCTTCGGCGGATAGCGCGACCGCTGGCGCTCCGCCGACGGGTGATGGCACGGCGGGGATCCAGGCGACGGCCCGAGGGGGAGGATGGCATGCAGACCGAGATCCGTGTGCTGCTGGACGCGCTCGATGCCGCGTTCCTCGGCACGAGCTGGCACGGGACCACGCTCGCCGGTTCCCTTCGCGGCGTGACGCCGCCGCAGGCGCGGTGGCGCCCGGGTCCCCGGCGCCACACGATTTGGGAGCTGGCCCTTCACACGGCGTACTGGAAGTACGTCGTGACCCGGCGGATCACGGGTGACGAGGTCCGCGGGGGCTTCCCACGGAGTCCGAGCAACTGGCCGTCGATGCCCGGCCACCCCGACGCCAAGACCTGGAAGGCGGACGTGCAGCTGCTCAAGCGCATGCATGCCGAGCTGCGGGCGGCCGTGGCCGCCCTCCCCGCCATGCGGCTGCGCAAGCGGTCGCCGTCGGGCAAGTGGACCTACGGCCAGCTCGTGTCCGGCGTCGCCGCGCACGATCTCTACCACACGGGGCAGATTCAGCTGATCAAGCGGCTGATGAAACGGTGAAGGCAAGGCCATGCCACCACGCCACTGGCTCATGAAGGTCGAGCCCTCGGCTTACACGATCGACGACCTCGAACGGGACGGTCACACGGGGTGGGAGGGGGTGCGGAACTACCAGGCGCGCAACCTCCTGCGCGACGAGATCCAGGTGGGCGACGGGGTCTTGTTCTACGCGTCCAATGCCAGCCCGTCCGGTGTTGCCGGGATCGCCGAAGTCGTAACGGCCGGCTACCCCGATCCGCTGCAGTTCCGGAAGGGGGATGACTACTACGACGCCAAGGCGACGCCGGAGAAGCCGATCTGGTACAGCGTGGACATCGCCTTCGTGGAGCGGTTCCCCGCCGTCCTCCCGCTCGCCGACCTCAAGGCGAATCCCAAGCTCCGGAAGATGATGGTCGTCAAGCGCGGCATGCGCCTGTCGGTCCAGCCGGTCACGGCCGCGGAGTTCGCGGAAGTGTGCCGGATGGGACGCCACGCCACCCGCTAAACCCGCCCGGCCCGGGCGGCATCCTATCGATGTGTCCAATCCGGCCCTCTCGTTCCCACCGCACGCCTTCAGTGGGCGGCGCGCGGTGCCCGTGCCCCGGGTAACCGACGCCGTCGCGCGCGCGGCGGCGGGCGATCGGGCCGCGTTCGAGACGCTCTACCGGGAGCATGCCGGCCGGGTGTACGCCCTGTGCCTGCGGCTCGCCGGTGACACGACGCGTGCGGAGGAATACACGCAGGACGTGTTCGTGCGTGCCTGGCAGCGCCTGGCGTCCTTTCGTGGCGACGCCGCGTTCTCGTCGTGGCTCCACCGGCTCGCCGTGAACGTGGTCCTGCAGGACCGCCGCGCGGAGCGACGCCGGCTCCGGCGCGTCGAGCCGACCGACGATCTCGGCTCGGCGCCGGCCCCGCGGGACCGGATTGCGGCGCGCCTCGATCTGGAGACGGCCATCGCCGCCCTGCCCGATGCCGCGCGGCAGGTGTTTGTGCTCTACGACATCGAGGGGTATGGGCACGCGGAGATCGGCCGACTGCTGGGGATTGCCGAGGGAACCTCGAAAGCGCACCTGCACCGGGCGCGCCGACTCTTGCGCGAGGCACTGGAACGATGAGCGACTGCGAACGGATCGGCGTCCTGCTGGACGACTACCTCAGCGGCACGCTGCGCGCCGGCGACCGTACGGAGGTGGAGCGCCATCTCGAGGCGTGTCCCACCTGCGCGCGGGAGGCGGAGACGCTGCGCCGCCTGCTGGCCGACGCGCGGGCCCTGCCGCGGAGCATCGCGCCACCGCGTGACCTCTGGCGCGGGATCGACGCCCGGCTGGAGGAAGAAAGGCCCGCGCGGTCGGGAAGGCGGTTCATCCGGGTGCGGCCGCGCCTGCTCGCGGCGGCGGCGGTCGTGCTCGTGGCCGTCACGGCGGCGGTCGCCGTGCAGCTGGCGCGGCCGCCAGCCCAGGCGCCGCTCGCCGGCGGGCCGGCGGTGACCGCGCCCCGATACGCGGCGGTCGCAGCCGATTACGCTGCGGCGGTGCGGGAGCTCGAAGCGAGTTTCGTGCAGCGCTACGATCGGCTGCCGCCGGAGACCCGGGCCGTGGTCAGCCGCAATCTCGCCGTGATCGACACGGCGATCGCCGAGGCACGGGCGGCACTGGCCGCGGCCGGCCCCAACCCTGATCTAGAAACGCTGCTCTGGGCGTCGTACCGGGCCAAGCTCGATCTGCTCGGGCGGGCGACCAAGCTGTAGGAGACGAGCGATGCTGCGCATTTCGTTGATCACCGTGTCGTACGCCGTGCTGGTGGGGCTCGCGCCGCCCGCGGCAGGACAACAGCGGGTCGAGCGGCGTCTGACCGTGGGCGAACGTACGCCGATCCGCGTCCACAATCTCACGGGCTCCACCACGGTGCGAGGCTGGGCGCACGACTCGGTGGTCCTCACCGGCACGCTGCCCGCCGGGGCGACGCTGTATTTCGGCGGCAGCGCGGGGGGGGTGAAGGGCGGTGTGGAGCTGGCCGATCCGGCGGATACGATGCCGGCGCATCTGGAACTGCGCGTGCCGCGGGGTGCCCGGGTGTGGATCAAGTCGGCGAGCGGCGACATCACGGTCGAGGGGGTGTCGGGCGGGCTCGACGTCTACACGGTGAGCGGGCGGGTATCGGTCCGCGGGGCCGCCGCCGAGCTCACCGCCGAGTCCATGGACGGGGCGGTGACCGTGGAAGCGGGCCGCTGGGCGCGGGTGAAGACGGCGAGTGGGGCGATTGCGGTGACCGGGGGCGAAGATGTCGGCGTGGCGACGGTCACCGGCGCGGTCACGTATGCCGCGGACGCGTTTCGGCGCGCGCGGCTGGAATCGGTGAGCGGTGACCTGACCTTCCGCGGCGCGGTGCCCCGCGGGAGCCGGCTCGAGCTCGAGAGCCACGGCGGGCAGGTGACCGTGGAGGTGCCAGCCGCGCTGTCGGCCGAGATCGCGATCACGACGTTCCAGGGCGAGGTCCACAACGCGTTCGGATCCCAGTCGCTGCGCCCGCTGCCGGACCAGCGGGGCCGCGCGCTCGAGTTCACGGCCGGCACCGGGGGCGCCGACCTCATCGTCCGCACGTTCAAGGGCGACGTCCGGCTGCTGCGCGCGAGCGCCAAGACGACGCGCTAAACCCGGCTGCGGCGGGCGGCATCCTAACAGCGTGGGTTCGAAACGGTCTTTCGCACACAAGGAGGTCGCGCATGTTGCTGCCCGCCCGTCGTCTCTCCCCCGCGCTGGTGATGGGGCTGCTCGCGCTCGCGCTGAGTGCCCCGCCCGCGCACGCCGGCCCGCCGTGGATTTCGGTGGAGTTGCCCGCCAACCCCCACGATCCGGCCACCCGCGGTGCGCTGCTCGTGTTGCATACGTATCACCACGGCACCCCCGTGGCGCAGCCCATCACGTGCATGCTGGAAGGCATCGTGAAGGGCGACCGGCGCAGCGTCGCCTGCCAGGCCGTCGCGGCGGTGCGCGGTGGCGTGTACGCCATTCGCGGTGCCGTGCCAACGGACGGCGTGTGGATGCTCGTCGTGACGAGTCGCGAGGAGCACGCCAGCGCCCAGGTCCTGGTGGACTTCTCGCGGGACGGGCAGATCGCCGCCGTGCGCGTGCCCGCCCGCTCGGCCGAAGGGGGCCGCTGGTCGATTCCCACGCCCGTGGGACCGCGCGAGATCGACGCGATGCTGCGCACCCGATGGAGCGCCCTGTCGCGCGTTCCCGACACGGGCCTGCCGGCGGGCACCACGCTCGCCGGACTCGGTGGCGCGGCCCTCCTCGCGCTCGTCTTCGCCTCCCGTCGCCGCGCGGGCTGACGGACCGCCGCTCACCCCCTATCTTCCTCCGTGCGACGCCCGATGGGCACCGCACGGAGGAAGTGTCGCGTTCCGTCCGGCAGCCACGCGCCGCGCGGGACATTGGTGCGATCTGGGATTCGCGCGGTCGAGTCGCGGCGCGGTGCCGCCCTGCGACCGTGCGACCATCGATTCCATCAGTGGGCGTGTGCCGCGCGCCTGGGGGAGAGGAGCGCCTTATGACGGGTGACCGTGCGGGCCACCGTCCGAAAGCCACCCTGAACGGGC
>JAOTWJ010000052.1 GCA_029862925.1 Gemmatimonadota bacterium | reverse complement strand
GGACGTGGTTGTGTCGGAGTTCCTGTCCTCCGAGGGACTGCGCCGCGGCATCAAGTCCGTGCACGACGGGGCGTTCTTCACGGCGGCCGAACGTCCCATTGGCATCCAGCTCTATGGCGCCGACGCGGAGGCGATGGCGGAGGCGGCACGGCTGGTCACGGAGTACTACGCGCCCGACTTCATCGACGTCAACTTCGGGTGCCCCGTCAAGAAGGTCGTCGGGCGCAACGGGGGCTCGGGGTGCCTCAAGGACCTCGACCTCGTCCGCCGCATCCTGCGCGCCGTTGGCGACGCCACGCACCTGCCGGTGACGGCCAAGATCCGCAGTGGATGGGACGAAGCCACGCGGAGCCCCGTGGAGATTGCGCGGCGCTGCCAGGACGCCGGTGCCCGCGTGCTGACGCTGCACCCGCGGACACGCACGCAGATGTACAGTGGGGACGCACGCTGGGACGAGATCGGCGCCGTCACTGCGGCCCTCGACATCCCGGTCGTCGGCAACGGCGACATCCGGACGGCGGACGACGCGGTCCGGATGCAGCGGGAGACGGGCTGTGCCGGCATCATGATCGCCCGAGGGTCCTTTGGAAACCCGTGGCTGTTTGCGCAGGCCCGGGCGGCGTTGGACGGACGCACGCCGGCGCCACCGCCCGCGGCGGCCGACCGGTTCGCCGTGGCCCTGCACCACGCCCGGCTTCAACTCGAGATCCAGGGCGATACGCGCCGGACCGCCATCGAGTTCCGCAAGCATCTCGGCTGGTACACGCGCGGCCTGCCCGGCGCGGCGGACCTCCGGCGGCAGCTGCACGAGATCGAGTCGATGGCTGAGGTCGAGCGCATCTTCGAGGCCTACCTCGCGGCCTGCCCGGTCGCCGCGTGACGCCAGAGCACCTCCGCACCCTGCTCACCGCAGTCGCGGCCGGGCGGGTGACCCCCAGCGACGCGCTCGGCCGACTGTCGCAGTTTCCGGTCGAGGAGCTGCCGTACGCATCGGTCGACCACGCGCGCGGGCTCGTCCAGGGGCACCAGGAGGTCGTCTTGTGCGAGGGCAAGACCCCAGAGCAGGTGGAAGGAATCTGCGCCACCCTGGTGGCGGCGAGCGGGAGCTTCCTGGCGACCCGAGCCGGTGCGGACGTGCAGACACGCCTGGTCGCTCGCTTCCCGCGCGCCGAGGCGAGCCCCCTTGGGCGGACGGTGTACCTCGGTCCCGATCCGCCACCGGAGCCGACGGGGCGGGGGACGGTGCTGGTCGTGACGGCCGGGACCGCCGACCTTCCGGTCGCCGAGGAGGCGGCCGTCGTCACGCGTGCCCTCGGGAATCGGGTGGCGCGGCTCACCGACGTGGGCGTGGCGGGCATTCACCGGCTGCTGCGGCGGAGTGACGCGCTGCGTGAGGCCGCCGTCGTGATCGTCGTCGCCGGAATGGACGGGGCGCTGGCCAGCGTGGTCGGAGGACTCGTGAAGGTTCCGGTGGTGGCGGTGCCCACCAGTGTCGGGTACGGCGCGTCGTTCGGTGGCGTGTCCGCCTTGCTCGCGATGTTGAACTCGTGTGCCTCGGGCGTGACGGTCGTGAACATCGACAACGGGTTCGGGGCGGCGGTGGCCGCCTCCCGCATCAACCACCTGCCGTAGCGCGGTGGAGACTGCCACCGCGCATGCTATGTTCCTTCGTACGCGCGTCCTTAGCTCAACCGGATAGAGCACCAGACTTCGGATCTGGGGGTTGGGGGTTCGAGTCCCTCAGGGCGCACTGCCGGCGGCGCGAAGCTCGGCGCGCCGCCGCCGTCGCCCCGCGGGCGTCTTTGACCTCGGTGTCGCTCTCGCTCCACCCTCGGTTCGCGTCCCCGAGGGCGCACTGCCGACACCGCCCGCTGCCGTGCGGCGCCGGTGTGGCCCCGTGACCTCGTCGTCGCTCTCGCTCCACCCTCGGTTCGCGTCCCCGAGGGCGCACTCCGCGCGTGCGCCTTTTCTCCCGCCGCGGGCTCGTCGGCTGTGAGCTGGATACTGGTGGTGGGTCTCGTGACCGTCGCCGCGGCGGTGGGCTTCGTCGCCGGGCGCCGTCGGGACACGTCCCCCGCGCCGCGCCCGGGCACGGTGCTTCCCGGTGACCTCGAGTACGTGATCGACCTCGCCCGCCGGGCCAATCGGGCGCTCGCCGGCGCCATCGTGGCTGCGGATGGCTCAGAGGCTACGTCCGCCCATCCGCGTGGTGTGCCGCCGTCCGTGGTGGACCGTGCGCTCGCGCTCGCCCGGCTCGCCCGGTCGGACGGGCGGCCGCAAACGCTCCAGGACGCGACGCCCATCGTGGCCGTCGCCACCGACGAGGTGGCGGCCGCGCTGGTGCTGGAGCCGGAGTCGCCGCCGCACGTCCTCGATCGCGTGCGCACCGACCTCGAGCAGCTGGTGGCCGGGCTGGCGCGCGCCCGCACGCCCGGCGCGACCCGCGCCTCCGGCCCCTGGGACGAGGACGCGTGGCTGTTGGTCCACGAGAGCCTCGATGGTGCCGGCACGGCGCTGTGCGAGGAGTTGCGCCGCAAGAGCGAGCGCGCGGTCGTGCTCGTGCTCCGGGACGATCTCGGCGGGGCGCTGCGCGTCGTCGCCCTGTCCGGCGGGGCCGACCGTCGGTTGGCCGGCACGTCGGCGCTCCCCGGCTCCACCGTCGCCCGGGCCTCGGAAGGGGACACACCCATCGCGGGTCTGAGCCTGGAGGAACTGTTCGGGCACCCGCGCGCCGACCGGCGCCGGGGGGCGACGGAGGGTATCGCGTTCCCAGTGACCGACGGGCGTCTGCCGTTTGGGGCCGCCGTCGTCTTCGGCCCGCCGGCAACGCTCCGCTCCGACGCGCGGTCGGAGGTGCAGCGCCTCCTCCTGCGGGCCGCGCCGCGCCTGGCCCACCTCCAGGCCGTGCAGGTACGCGAGCAGCGCGCGCACACCGACGAGCTCACCGGTCTGCCCAACCGGCGCGGCCTCGTCAGGGCCATGGCAACCCCGGAGATCCGGTGCGCGGCCCTACTGATGCTCGATCTCGATCACTTCAAGCAGCTCAATGACACGCATGGCCATGTCGCCGGTGACGCCGCCCTGCGGCATGTCGCCGGCGTTCTGGCCCGGAGTCTCCGGGAACAGGACCTCGCGACCCGGATCGGAGGCGAGGAGTTCGCGCTCTGGCTGCCGGAGACCCCGCTCGACTCGGCCATCGAGGTCGCCGAGCGCGTGCGCGCGGCTGTGGCCGGAACCCCGTGTCGATGGCGGGGAGTCGACCTGGCGCTCACGTGCTCGATCGGGGTCGCCGGCATGCCGGCGACCGTGTCCGCCATCGGGTTGCTGTACATGACGGCGGATGCCGCGTTGTACCGCGCCAAGCGGGCGGGCCGGAACCGGGTGGAGGTCGGCCGGCGAGGGGAGGCCGCGGACTCGGGGATGCCGGTCACATAGCCCCCCCCGGGAAACCGGCTATATTTCGGTTGTTCTTTGACAAATGGGGGCGACTGGTTTCGACGGGTTTGGTGAAGGTTCAGTTGCGTGCCCAGGTTCCCGGTGTCCTGGTAAAACCCGCTGGGAAACTTCATAACTGCCAATACTGACTTGGCCCTGGCTGCGTAAGCTTCGGCTTACCGCACCTGCTCTCGTGGCAGCCGCGCTTGAGGCGGCGCGGGAGTATCGGAAAATCAAGCTGGCGTGACGTGGCGCTTCCGCACGTACCGCGAGATGTAAGGGAGCTCGTCCGGCAATTGGGTGGCTGTGCCCCTGTTGTCGGAGACCACAAGCGCAGCCTACGCACGTAGAGACCGGGCTGGATCGATGCTCGGACCGGGGTTCGAATCCCCGCGCCTCCATTTCTCACCGGCCCGGCCCTCCGGGCCGGTCGTCTTTCCAGGCCCTGGGGCGTCGCCCCGAGGGTCGCTGGCCGTGCCGCCCCGCGGGCCCTGATTACGATCGACCCTGAAACCGAACCGCCCGGCACGGGGCCGAGCGGTCGGTCATGGGCCACACCCAACGGGTCAAGTCGTCTTTTGGAACACGTACCGGTAGGGGTCCACGATCTGCGCGCTGGCGGAGAAGGTGACCGTCAGGTTGTTGCCGGAGAGACTGAAGGTGGCGGACATCTCGTCCGCGGTACCCTGGTCGAATGTGAGCGTGTTCCCCGAAGTCGCGTAGGTGCCGTTCCAGGAGCAAGTAGCCTGGTTGGGACAGATCCAGGGGTCGGCCGGGTCGTCGTTGGCCACGCTGAACGTATAGGTGCCGGTCGCCGTGAAGGTCAAGTTGACCGAGACCCCGTCATCCGAGATGGCATCTCCCCACCCCGGCTGGCTTGGAGCCGTGAGGCTCGTGGCAACCCAACTCGCGACGATCGTGGTTCCGTTCGGCCCGGCATCGTCGCCGCACCCCAAGGTCAGCGGCAGCACGGCCACGGCGAGCGCACCGGCGGTGAGCCTGCACAGAGAGCGCATTCGCATGGGTTCCTCCTGGTGAATTGAGCCCACCATACGGGACCAGGGCCGGTCGATCAACAAGAAAAACGCTCGGGATTGCGTGCCCCTACTAGCCCTAGTAGGGCATGCCGCTTCGTTCCGCGACGTCGCTGACGATGACTCCATCGACCACGTAGAGCGGCGAACCGCCGAGCAACGACGTGATCCCTCGCAGTTCGACCTGCACCCCACCACCGGGCGCATTGGAGTTTGCCTGGATGTTCGCCCCGGGCACTTTGCCCTGCAGCGCCCGCTCGACGGTCGCCGTCGGCGCCCGCTCCAGGTCCTGGGCGCTCACCGTGGACACCGCGTTGGCGAGGTTGCGTCGCTCGATCCCGGTTGCCTGACCGGTCACCACGACCTCCTCCAGGCGCAGGATATCGGGCTCCAGCTGGATGGACACCGAGTTCTGGGTCGCGGAAAGCTGCACTTCGATGCGCCGATACCCGATGCGCCGGACGAGCAGCGTCACCGGCCCCTGCGGCACGTTGCGGAGCGTGAACGTCCCGTCGGATTCCCCGAACGCGACGAGTGGCGTTCCGACCACGGTTACGCTGACGTTGTCGACCGGGGCGCCGGTGCGCGCATCGACGGCGCGACCCTGTACCGTGCGTCCCTGGGCGTGGAGCGGCTGGCTGCTCAGTGCAGCCGCAACGAGAATGACGAAGCAGGCGCGGAGCGTCATGGACCCTCCCCGTGAGGTGCGGCAGTCGTCACGAACCCTCGGCATTGCGAGGAGCTCGCTCGGGTATGCCACTTGTAACATGAGGAGTCGGAGCCCGTAAGAGCCCACCGGAGGCTGAGTCGCGTTCACAACGGGCCCCGACACGTCCAGCCGCGGGTCCTTACCGGATGGTCAAGTCGGCGGTAGCTTCGGGGCCATGCCGATTCGCGACGGTCTCCGCCGCCTGTGGCGTTGGGCGCACGCGCTGGTGGGTGCGACCCCTCGTCGCCCCGCGACGCCGACCCCGCGACCCACCCCGCCGCCACCGCCGCACCTCTCCGAGACGCTGCCTGTCCTCACTACCCGCACGCCCGCCAGGGGTGAGATCGTGATCGGCGGCGCGCTCACGGTGCGCATGTGGATTGTCGGCGGGCTGCTCGTGCTATCCGCCTCGCCCCAGGAAACAGAACGCAGTCTGGCGAGCCTGTTGGACCATCCCGACTCGGCGGTGCGCCACGACGCCGAGCGGGCGCTCGCCGTGCTCCGGCCAACACCCACCACCGCCGCCGCGTGAGCGGACCCGACTGAACCTCGCCTAGCGCGCTGGCAGCGTGCGCAGCGCGCGATACAGGCGCGCGTTGAGGTCCGCTCCGGTGAGGCCGGTGTGCTGCTCCGGCGCATGCGGCTCGTCCGGAACCCCGAGCGCCGCCGCCAGGCGGCCCCCCGTCAGCTCGCGGTAGCCTCGACCCCAGGCCATCGACGGGAGGTCGAGCACGAAGTAGTGATACAGCTCGCGCCACGAGCGGCCGGATTCCCGGAAGAGATGATCGAGGAACGCCGCGTCGAACCAACTGTTGAAGGCGACGAGCATCACATGGCGTCCGCCGACGATCCCGTGATGGAAGGCCGTGAGGCTGTCGGCGGCGCGCACCGGTGGCAGCGCGCCCAACGCGGTCCACCGCGTTGGCTCGTACGCGTTGACCCGTCGCGCGGCCTCCGACGTGCGCTCCGGGTGCCGCGGCTGAATCCGCACGAAGAACCGGCCCACCTCGACCCCCTCGAGGTCGGTGAGCACAAGGCCGAGATCCACTGCTTCATGGAAGCCCGGCACGAGGCCCGTGGTTTCGATGTCCACGAAGGCCAGGAGCCAGTCGTCCGGCGCGTCGGCGGGCCATGCCGCGGCGACCGGTGCAGAATCGGTGGCCGTCACGACGCCCGGCACGGGCGGCTCGCCTCCGCGGCAGGCCAGCGCCGCGACTACGAGCGGGACGCAGCGCCAGCCGCTCCTCATGGCGCCACGTTGCCCGCCGCCGTCCCGACGGCCGGAAGCAGCCGGTCCAGCACTTTCGCCGACGACAGCACGCCCGGCATCCCCGCGCCGGGGTGCGTGCCGGCCCCCGCCAGAAACAGCCCGTCGACGTCCTCGGACCGGTTGTGGAACCGGAAATAGGCCGACTGCCGCAGGATCGGCTGAATCGAGAAGCCGGTGCCGTGTCGGCTCAGGAGGGTGTCGCGGAAGTGCTCGGGCGTGACGCAGAACTGCTCGGCGAGATGCGCCCGGAGGCCCGGCAGCACCGTGTCCTGCAAATGGTCGAGAATCCTGTCCCGCAGGCGCGGACCCGCCACCGACCAGTCGATCGATGCCTGTAGGTTGGGGACCGGCGCGAGTACGTAGAACGACTCGCATCCCGCCGGTGCCATGGAAGGGTCCGTGCGGGTGGGAGCATGCAAGTAGAGGCTGAAGTCGTCGGGCAGCCGATGCCCGTTGAAGATGTCCGCCAACAGCCCCTTGTAGCGCGGACCCAGCAGGATCATGTGGTGGGCGAGGTCGGGATAGGTTTTGCGTGTCCCGAAGTACAGCACGAACAGCCCCATCGAGTACCTGAGCCGCCGGAGACGGCGATCGGTCCACTTGCGCCGGAATTCCGGCGCGACCAGCCGCTGGTACACGAACGGCGCATCGGCATTGGCGACCACCACGTCCGCGGCAAGCCCCACGCCCCCGGCCAGGCGGACGCCGGTGACGCGGCTGCCCGTCCGCCCGTCATGACGCGCACAGGTGATCTCCTCCACACCCTCACCCAGCCGGATCGTGACGCCCTCCTCCGCCAGCAGTCGGCCGAGGCCCGCCACGATGCTCGCGGTCCCGCCCATGGCGAAGTGGATGCCCCACTCCCGCTCGAGGTAGTGAATCAGGGTGTAGATCGAGGTCGTGGTGAAGCCGATCCACCGGGGTGACACCGTAGCCGCGCGCGCGCAGCCGCAGCGCGGCCGCCAGTCCACCCAAGCCTGCGCCGATCACGATGGCCTGCGGAGGTGTGGGCATGATCGATCAGATCCCCTTGGCCGCCAGCCACCGGCGCAGCTCGGACAAGGGCCGCGTATTCAGCACGTGGGCGGGCTCGAGCCAGGCCCGGCGCGCCTGCTCCACGCCGTAGCGCATGAACGCGAGGTCCGGCACCTGATGCGCGTCCGTGCTGATCACCACCGGGACCCCCAGCTCCCGGGCCGCAAGGAGGTGTATGTCGCGCAGATCGAGTCGGTGCGGATGGGCGTTCAGCTCCACGGCCACGTGGTGCTCCCGGGCGCAGTGCAGCACCGCGTCCAGGTCGAACGCGTACGGCTCGCGCCGGTTGATCAGACGCCCCGTCGGGTGGGCCAGCACGTGCACCGCGGGATGTTCGAGCGCGGTGAGGATGCGCTTCGTCTGCTGCGCGGCCGGCAGGTCGAGCAGCGTGTGGACCGACACGACCACGACGTCGAGCTCGGCGATCACCTCGTCCTCGAGATCGAGCGACCCGTCCCGCAGGATGTCGATCTCCAGGCTCCGGAGCAGCGTGATGTCGTCCCGCCCGGCCGTCACCTCCGCGATCTCCGCCCATTGGCGCCGTACGCCCGCCGCGTCCAACCCGCCGGTCATCGCCAGGTTCTTGGAGTGATCCGTGAGGGCGAAGTACTCGTAGCCGCGGGCGACGCATCCCTGCAGCATCTCCGCGATGGACTGCTTCCCGTCGGACCACGTCGAGTGCATCTGCAGATCGCCGCGCATGTCGTCGAGGGTCAGCAATGCGGGCAGGGTGCCACGCTCCGCCGCTTCGATCTCCCCGCGGTCCTCTCGCAGCTCCGGCGGGATCCAGGGGAGGTTCACCGCCGCGTAGACGTCTTCCTCGGTGGCGCCGCTGACCCGGCGGCCGCCGGTTGCCGCGCCCTCGTCTCCTTCGGCCACCTCGAACACGCCGTACTCCGAGATACTGAGCCCACGCGCGACGGCTCGCTTGCGGAGCTTGACGTTGTGCGCCTTCGATCCGGTGAAGTACTGCAGCGCCGCGCCGTAGCTCGCCGCGGGAAGCACCCGCAGATCGACCTGGAGACCCGATTCGAGAATCACGGTTCCGCGCGTGTCCCCGGACATCTCCACCTTCCGCACGCGGGGATAGCTGGTGAAGTGGGCCATGACCGGTCCCGGCTGGGCCGCAATCGCCAAGATGTCGATGTCGCCCACCGTCTCGAGCCGGCGGCGGTAGCTGCCCGCGACCGCCACCTGCTGCACGTCCGCCGTGGCGCGCAGATGGGCCAGGAGCGGCTCCACGAGCTGGTCGGCATCGGCGAGCCGGAACCGGCTGCCGCGCTGTCGAACCGTCGCGATCCCGCCGAGAATGCGCGCCTGCGTCTTCTTGCCGAACCCCTCCAGGGTCTCGATCCGTGCCTCCTGGGCCGCGGTTTCCAGCTGGTCCAGCGTTTCGATGCCCAACTGCTCCCAGAGCTTCCGCGCGCGCTTGGGCCCGACCCCGGGGAGCCGGACGAGGTCGATGAGCGAATACGGGATGGCACGCTGCAGCTCTTCCAGCACGGTGAGGCGGCCGGTGTCGACGAGTTCCCGGATGTGACTCGCCATGTCCTTGCCGATGCTGGGCAGCTCGGTCAGGTCCGCGCCGGCCGCGACCAGATCGCGGAGCGGGGTGGGGTGCTCCTCGATCGTCCGGGCGGCGTTCTCGTACGCACGCACCCGAAAGGGATTCGCGCCCTGGATCTCGAGCAAGGTGCTCACGTCGGCGAGCACGCGCGCTATCTCCGTGTTCTCCATGCTCACGCCCGGATGCCGTGCTCGCGGAGCAGCGCCAGGAACCCGGTTTCGTCAAGCACGGGGACGCCGAGCCGTTCGGCCTTGGCGAGCTTGGAGCCCGGATCCGTCCCGGCGACGACGTAGTCGGTCTTCTTGCTCACGGCGGAGACCGTTCGACCGCCGTGCGCTCCCACCAGGGCCTCAGCCTCGTCCCGCGACAGCGCCGCCAACCCGCCCGTGAAGACGAACGTGCGGCCCGCCAGCGCGCTGCCGGCGGATGCCGCGCGTGGGGCTTCCCGGAGCCGGACCTTCGCGACGAGGCGGTCGAGGGCCTCGGCGTTGCGGGCGTCGCGGAAGAAGGCCCTGATCTGCTCGGCCATCTTGGGACCGACGCCCTCAACCGCCTCGAGCGCCGCTTCGTCGGCGGCGCGCAGGGCCACCAAGGTCCCGAAATGCGCGGCGAGAGCCCGGGCGACCGCCACGCCGACCTCGGGAATGCCGAGGCCGAGGAGCAAGCGCGCGACGTCGACGTCAGCGGCCCCCTGAATGGCCGCAATCAGGTTGGCCGCCGATTTTTCCGCAAACCCCTCGAGGGGCAACAGATCCTGCTCCGTCAGGTCGAACAGCTGGTCCAGGCGAGTCACGAGGCCCTCGGCGACGAGCAGCTTGGACGACTCCTCGCCCAGTCCCTGGATGTCGAGTGCGTGGCGCGAGGCGAAATGCTGAATGCGCCCCGCCAGTTGCGCTTGGCACCGGAACCCATTGGGGCAGACCGTAAACGGCCCGCGCTCGATCAGGCCGGTTCCGCAGGAGGGACAGGTGTCGGGCAGGCGGAAGCGCGGCCCGCGCCGTCGATCGGATTCCTCGATCCGTTCCACGACTTGGGGGATGACGTCGCCAGCCCGCTGCACCCGCACCAGATCCCCCTCGCGGATGTCCTTGCGGGCGACTTCCTCGCGGTTGTGGAGCGTCGCACGGCTCACCGTCACCCCGCCCAGCTCCACGGGGCGCATCATCGCCACCGGCGTGACGACGCCGGTCCGCCCCACGCTCGCGATGATCTTGAGAACGCGCGTGACTTCCTTGCGCGGGGGGAACTTGAAGGCGTACGCCCACCGGGGATGACGGGCCGTCACCCCCAATCGGTCTCGCGCGGCCACATCATCGAGCTTGATCACCACCCCGTCGATTTCGAAGTCCAGGTCGTCCCGGCGTGCCAACAACCCGGCATGGTAGGCAACGATGTCGTCCGCGGTGCGGCCGGACCGGATCAACTCCGAGACCGGAAAGCCCCACGTGCGGATGGCCGTCAGCATCGCGTCGTGGGAGGCGAACGACACTCCGCGGGCGGCCAGCACGTCGTACACGTAGAGGTCCAGCGGGCGCTGGGCCGTGATGGTCGGATCCAGCTGGCGCAGCGACCCGGCCGCGGCGTTGCGCGGGTTCGCGAACGGCTCGCCACCCTGCTCCAGCAGCCGCTCGTTGAGCTGCTCGAACCCGCTGAGCCGCATGATGACCTCGCCGCGCAGCGCCACGAATCCCACGGCCGGACCGCGCGGGTCCAGACGCAGCGGGACCGAAGGGATCGTGCGGACGTTCTCCGTGATGCCCTCGCCATTCACGCCATCCCCCCGCGTGGCGGCCCGCACGAGCGCACCGTCCTCGTAGACGAGTTCCACCGACGCCCCGTCGAGCTTCGGCTCGAGCACGTACTGGACGCCCGCGTCGCCCAGCTCCTTGCGCAACCGTGCGTCGAAGCGGCGCACAGCCGCCTCGTCCCGGTCGGAATCGAGGCTCAGCATGGGGGCGGCATGCGGCACGGTTGGGAACCGGTCGAACACGGCACCGCCCACGCGCTGCGTCGGCGAGTCCGGCGTCACCAGATCCGGGAACGCCGCTTCGACGGCCCGGAGCTCGGCGAACAGCGCATCGTACGCCTCGTCCGAGATCTCCGGCCGGTCTTTGACGTGATACAGGTAGTCGTGGTGTCGGAGCTCGGCGCGCAGGTCCCGTAGGCGCCGCTCCGCCTGGGATCGCTTCACGCAGTCGTCCTCATCGGCTCACCACCACAGCACATGTTGCCACAAGAACTCGGCATTCCCCATCCGGCGGCGGATCATCTCCACGCGCGCCCGGTACGGGTCGCTGCCCGTTCCCGGACCACCGGGATGCCACAGCGACGGGCGGGACAACGCCGCCGCCAGGTACGCGCTCTCCGCTTCCGTCAGAAACAACGGGGCTTTGCCGAAATAGCGTTCGGCCGCCGCCGCCGCCCCGAACACTCCCGGCCCGAACTCCACCACGTTGACATACAACTCGAGAATCCGCCGCTTCGACAGGTGGCGCTCGATCTCCACGGTCAGGATCGCCTCTCGCAGCTTGCGCCACGCCGTGCGGTCCGGCGTGAGCCACAGGTTCTTCGCCAACTGCTGGGTGATGGTCGACGCCCCTCGGGCCCGCCCGCCCGCCCGCGCCTCGCGCCACGCCGATCTGATCTCGAACCACGAGAAGCCCCGATGGTCGTAAAACTCGATGTCCTCGGCGACGACCACGGCCCGGAGCAGGTGGGGCGAGATCTCGCGGAGCGGGACCCAGCGCCATGCGATTGCGTCCGACCCGAGCGTCGCCCGGTTCCGTTCCACCCAAGACACGCGCGCCGGATTCTCGATCGCCAGCCGAGGGACGTCGGGCCAGCTCTGCCACACGTGAGTCCCGAGCAGCCCGGCCCCGACAAGCGCCACCCCCGCGCCCCACTGCGCGGCCTGCCGCCACGACGGGCGCCTAGGTCGTCCATGTAGTGTCAAGTTTCTATCAACCAACTATGTGGACACGCATTTGACAGAAGCCAGCTCCCACCGTTAGCCTCCGTGCACCAACTTGAATCTGTTTGGCCGCTCGCGGGAGGGACAGATGTCGACGCGCATCGCGTGGTTCTATCGACGACCGGGGTGAACGACCTGCCGACGCGCGCAGGAGTCTCTTGCGCCCCGCGAGCCGACTGTCCTTGAGGACGTGAACGCGAGAACGACCAGAATCGGGAGGGCAGCAGCCCTTCGGCTCGCCCGGCGCGTCAGTCGCGTGATCGTGGCGAAGAGCCGGCGGGTGCGGGAGTTCAACATGCGCCGCGACCCACCGCCGGCCGGAGTCCTGGCCGCCGCGTTGCTTGGCCCGACCGGCAATCTGCGGGCTCCTGCCGCCGTCATCAACGACACGCTCGTGGTGGGATTCACGCCCGAGCTCTATAACAGGGTGTGCTCGTGAGCGCCGTGGCCCCCACCGCGACCGTACCCGAAATCCGGATCCGCGCCCTGAACGATGCCCCGTTTCGTCCCGACGGCGACTTCGTGTTGTATTGGATGACGGCCTTCCGCCGGGTGCGCGGCAATTTCGCGCTCGACCGGGCCGCCGACCTCGCTCACGTGTTCGGGCGACCCCTACTGGTGTTGGAGCCGTTACGGTGCGCCTACCCGTGGGCAGCCGACCGGTTTCACCGCTTCATACTCGATGGGATGGAGGACAATCGGCGTGCGCTGGAGCGGGCGGGCGTCACGTACTTCCCCTATGTGGAGACCAGTCCCGGGGCGGGGAAGGGACTGCTGGCCGCCCTTGCGGGACATGCCTGTGCGGTGGTCGGCGACGATTGGCCTGGCTTCTTCCATCCGCGGATGCTATCGGCCGCCGGCTCCGTCCCGGCCGCCTGCGAAGTCGTCGACGCATGCGGCCTCCTCCCGCTCCGGGCCACGGAGCGCCCCTGGCCGTCGGCCTATGCCTTCCGCCGCATGCTGCAGCGTACGCTGCCCAAGCACCTGGACACGATGCCCGCCGAACGACCGCGCCGTGGCCTTCCGGGACCGGCCGTGATTCCGCGCGCCGTGCGCAAACGCTGGCCGCCGGCTCACGGTGCCCTGTTGTCCGGTCAGATCGGGCTCGAGACCCTCCCGCTCGATCACGCGGTCGGGACGGTGCCGCTGCGGGGCGGCGCCACCGCGGCCCGCCGCCGTCTCCGGGAGTTCCTCGAGCGCCTGGATCGCTATCTGGACGAGCGCAATGAGCCGGAAGCCGCAGCAGCCAGTGGGCTCTCGCCCTATCTCCACTTCGGACACATCTCGACCCAGGAGATTCTCCAGGCGCTCGCCGGCCGGGAAGGCTGGACCCCCGACCGCGTGGCCGAGCGCGCCACCGGGAAGCGCACCGGCTGGTGGGGCATGAGCGCAGCGGCCGAGGCGTTCCTCGACGAGCTGGTGACCTGGCGCGAGCTCGGCCTCAACGCCGCCTTCCATATGCCGAGCCACCAGTCCTACGACTCGCTCCCGGGCTGGGCACGACGGACGCTGGCCGAGCACGCGGCCGACCCCCGTCCCAACTCGTACGACGTTCCGGCGCTGGAGGCAGGGGAGACGCATGACCCGCTGTGGAATGCGGCCCAGAATCAGCTCCGCCGCCACGGCGTGATGCACAACTACCTGCGCATGCTGTGGGGCAAGAAGATCCTGGAGTGGAGCGCCAGTCCGGAGCGCGCCCTCGAGGTCATGGTGGAGCTCAATAACAAGTACGCATTGGACGGACGGGACCCGAACTCCTACAGCGGGATCTTCTGGTGCCTGGGCCGCTACGACCGGCCCTGGGCACCCGAACGCCCCATCTTCGGCCGGATCCGCTACATGAGTTCCGCCAATACGGCACGCAAGTTCCGGGTCAAGGGCTACATCGCCGAGCATGGCGGGGAGAAGGGTGTTCATGTCGATGACGCGGTATCCACATGATGTGGTGTCTTATATGAACCGTGCTAACTGACTTTCAGTTAATAGCATACAGATCTGAACAGCTAAAATAGTTCACGTTTTCTGACGCATGAGCCGTTCATTCCGCGCGGTGTTGGACGCACATGGACGCACATGGTGGAAAGGACGGGCCTGTCGGTCCGGCGCGGTGCGAGGTCCCTTTGGGACCGAGGGTGAAGAAGCTCCCGGACGCTGGCCGCGAGGGCCGGCGGAGTGGGCGGAGTGGATGGTTGACGCAGCGGTTCTGCAGGCGCTTATCCCGCCGGGTGCCGTCCGAGCAGCGCGACGTCCCGTCCCTTCCACATCACGCGGCCCCGCAGATGCGCGCCCGCCGAGTCGAGCTGGAGCAGGGACCAGAGCACGAAGGAAACCGGTGCCAGGAGGGAGATCCAGACGGGAAAGCGGGTGAACCGATCGGAGAGGAACTTGGTCAGGAGAACGGCCCCCAGAAACCACGGGGAGAGCAGGGGCCCGATGATGAAGATGAGCAGCGATCCGCCGTAGAAGGCGGCGAAGGGCAGCACCGCCCCCCCCATCAGCAGGAAGGCGTTCTTTCGAAACCCCCGCCACGCGTCGGCGAAGCCGTCGTACATCCAGACTTCGAGCTCGGGCTGGAAATCCGCGAAGTGCGAGACGACTCCGCGGGCAGCGAGGAACCGCCCGATCCGCACGTCCTCCAACACCTCCGCCGGGTGCGCGCGATGCGGCTCATGGGCGTGGTACAGCTCCCGGGAGATCATCCAGCACTGCCCGTTCAGTGCGGAGAAGCGCGGGCTCGGGCGCCGCATGGTCAGGGGGAGCGGGAGACTCGTCAGCAGGGCGTACGGCACGACGGAGACCAGCAGGCCGCCGCCCCCGCGGAACCGCGGGATGGCGGTGAGGACCGAGCCGGTCGGAAGCGCGGCGAACCGGCCGACGATCCGGGCCAAAGCCAGGTCATCGGTGAACGCCGTGTCGGCATCGAGGAACAGCAACACGTCGCCGCGCGCGAGCCGGGATCCCTGATAGAGCGCGTGGACCTTGCCGACCCAGCCGGGAGGCGGGGGATCGCCCTGGAGCACCCGCACCCGGGGATCGCCGGTTCCACTCGCCACGGCGAAGGTCCCATCCTCGGACTGGTCGTCGTAGATCAGCACGTCGAAGTCCACGTTCTGCTGGCGCAGCAGGGACGGGAGTAGCCGCTGGAGATTCCGCTCCTCGTTCCGGGCGGGCACGAGGATCGAGACCCGCCCGGCGAACGACTGGGTCGACCGCCGACGCCCGTGCGCCAGGTGCCACAGGTTGGCGGCGAGCACGGCGGTGATGACGCCGTAGATCGCCCAGAGGAGCGCGTGCAGCATCAGGCCGACGCGCCGGTCGGGGAAGAGCCGAGGACCGGCGCTGGTTGGAACGAGGCCATCATGACCGCACGCTACGCGACGGTCGTCGCTGCGGCAACGCTGAGGGAGCGTTCGCGGCGGGGCGGCGGGCCGCGGCGGCCCTCCTGCGCGACTGCGCGACGGGTTAGAAGACGCCGGGTGTCGCGTCCCAGCGCGGATCGCGGGCCGCACTATCTTCGGGTCGGGCGACTTCCGGATTGAGCCACTCGATGAGCGCCGCGTAGCCGAGGCTCTCGGGATCGCGGCCGAGATAGCCCTGCACCACGCCGAAGACCTGGAACCCCTCGCGCAGCTGAAACGAGAGCGTCGGGTCCTTCAGCCGGCCGTGGAGGATGTTCAGCACGTACTCCTCGGGCCCCAACCGATCGGCGTGCCGATGGTAGCCGCGGAGCCGCGCGCCGGCACGAATCCGCAATAAGCCCGAGCGTTGCGCGATTCCCCGCCGGGCGGCGTAGAGCCGCCTGCCAATCCGACGACGCTGCATCTCGGGATGCACCATCACTTCGGCTCCGTAGAGGGTGCGGCCCATCGGGTCGTGGTTTCGAAACGTGCCCGCACCCGTGAACGAGCGCCAAGTGGCCGCGGGATCGTACTCGTCCCAGCAAACGATCAAGCTTGCCGCCATACCCACCACGCGCTCGTTCGGCTCGGTCACCGCCACCAACTGTCCCTCCGGGAAGACCTCGAGGTGCGAGGCGAGCTGCGCATCGGACCACGGGAGGCTTTCGGGATACACGACGCGACACAGCCCGATGATCCCCGCCGCATCCCGCGGTTCAGTGGGGCGGATGACGACCGGCGACGGACGGGGCTTCACAGAATCTGCACCTCGGGGTCCCTCACCAACTCGGTGGTCCGCCGGCTGTCGAGCAACGGCAACACCGTGCCGGTGGACCGGGCCTCCACGATCGTCCGCAGATTGAGCTCCCCGATCACCATCATCTCCTGGTTGGGATTGCCCTCCGCCAGGATGCCGTCACGCGAGAAGGGGAAGTCGCTCGGCGTGAGGATGGCGGCCTGCCCGTAGTTGAGGTGCACCGCGGGCACCATGGGCAGCGAGCCCACGGTGTGGCTCACGATGACGTACATCTGATTCTCGATGGAGCGCGCATGGGCGCAGTACTTGACCCTGAGGAACCCCTGGCGGTCGTCGGTGCAGCTCGGCACGAGGAGCACGTGGGCATCGAGCCAGGCCGCCGCGCGCGCGATCTCCGGAAACTCGACGTCGTAGCAAATGGCGATCGCCAGGCGCCCGAAGTCGGTCTCGAAGACCCGGAGCCCGGCCCGGGGCTTCACGTTCCACTCTTCGTTCTCGAACCGCGTCATGTGCAGTTTGCCCTGCACGCCGTATTCACCGCTGGGCCCGAAGAAGAAGGCCTGGTTGTAGACGCGCTCGTCCCCGTCCGTCATCACCGGGATGGTCCCGCCGAGGATATACATGGCGTGCTTGCGGGCCATCCGCTGCATGACCTCCAGGTAGGCGGGGACCTGGCTGGCCAGATTGCGCACCTGCTCGTCGATGGGCCGTTTGACGTCGCCGAGCGTGAGGAGCTGGACGGTGAAGTACTCGGGGAACACGAGCAGGCGGCACTTGTAGTCCGCGGCCGTCTCCACGAGCGACTCGACCTGGTCGACGAACTGGGCGAACGTCTGGACCGGCCGGATGTAGTACTGCAGCGACGCAACGCGAATCCGATCCACCGTATGGCTCCCTTGGCGAGGTCCTACTGGGTTCCGGGGGGCGCCTCCAGAGCCGCCTGCGCGGCAGCGAGCCGGGCGACCGGCACGCGGAAGGGCGAGCAGGAGACGTAATTGAGACCGGCGCGGTGGCAGAAATCGACGGAGCGCGGGTCACCGCCGTGTTCTCCACAGATCCCGATCTTGAGCTTGGGGTTGGTGCCCCGCCCGAGGGTCACCGCCGTCGCGATCAGCTTGCCCACGCCTTCCTGATCGAGCGTCTGGAACGGGTCGTCTGCCAGAATGCCGCTCTCGATATAGAACGGCAGAAAGCGCCCAGCATCGTCACGGGAGAGTCCGAACGTGGTCTGGGTGAGGTCGTTCGTTCCGAACGAGAAGAACTCCGCCACCTCGGCGATCCGGTCTGCCGTCAAGGCGGCTCGCGGCAGCTCGATCATCGTGCCCAACAGGTACTCCACCCGCCGTTTGCGCTCGGTGAAGACGCGTTCGGCCACCTTCCGCACCAGCGCAGCCTGCCGCCGCAGCTCCTCCACGTCGCCCACGAGCGGGACCATCACTTCGGGGATCACGTGAACCCCCTGGGCGGCCGCATCGCAGGCGGCTTCGAAGATCGCCTCCGCCTGCATCTCGGTGATTTCGGGATACGTGAGCCCCAGTCGGCAGCCGCGGTGCCCAAGCATCGGATTGGATTCCGTGAGCACGTCCACGAGGTGATGCATGCGGTCGGGCGGGACGCCGAGGCTCGCGGCGAGCGCATTGATCTCGTCCGGCTCCCGCGGCAGGAACTCGTGCAACGGCGGATCGAGCAGACGGATCGTGACCGGCAGCCCGTCCATCGCGCGGAAGATCTCGACGAAGTCGTTGCGTTGCATGGGCAGCAGTTCCAGCAGCGCGCGGCGGCGTTCTCCAAGGCTCGGGGCCACGATCATCTGTCGCATGGCGTGCAGACGATCGCCCTCGAAGAACATGTGCTCCGTGCGGCAGAGCCCGATTCCCTCGGCGCCGTACTCGCGGGCTCGGGCCGCGTCGGCCGGAGTGTCCGCATTGGTGCGCACCCGCAGGAGCCGCGTCTCATCCGCCCAGCGCATCAACTCGGCGAATTCTTCCGAGAACGTCGGTTCCACCAGGGTTGCCTGGCCGAGGATCCCCCGGCCCGCCGAGCCGTCGACCGTAATCCAATCACCCTCCCGCACGACGTGCCCATCGGCCCGGAACAGGCGCTCCCGCTCGTCCACGTCCAAGTCCTTGGCGCCCGCCACACAACACTTGCCCATGCCGCGGGCCACCACCGCCGCGTGGCTGGTCATGCCCCCGCGCGCCGTCACGATGGCGCGGGAGGCGGCCATCCCGTGAAAATCGTCCGGGCTCGTTTCCCGGCGGACCAAGACCACTGGGTCGCCCCGCTCGCCGCGCTCGGCTGCCGTGTCGGCGTCGAACACGGCACACCCCACGGCCGCGCCCGGGGAGGCGGGCAGACCACGCGCGATCACGGTCAGGGTCTGGTCGGGATCCACGGTGGGGTGCAGGAGTTGGTCGAGTTGGTCGGGGGCCACACGTCGGAGGGCTTCGCGGCGGGTCAACAGGCCTTCCCGCACCATGTCGACGGCGATCCGCACCGCCGCCCTGCCCGTGCGCTTCCCCGTGCGGGTCTGCAGCAGGTACAGCTTGCCACGCTCGATCGTGAACTCGATGTCCTGGACATCGCGGTAGTGCCGCTCGAGCGTGGCGGCGGTTTGCCGGAGCTCGCGAAACGCGTCGGGCAGCCGCTCGGCCAGCACCGGGAGCGGCTCGGGATCGCGAATCCCCGCGACGACGTCCTCTCCCTGGGAGTTGACGAGGAACTCGCCGTAGAGCTCGGGCTCTCCGGTCGAGGGATCGCGCGTGAAGGCGACGCCGGTGGCCGAGTCCTCGCCGAGGTTGCCGTAGACCATCGTGACGATGTTGACCGCCGTTCCGAGATCGTCGGCGATCCGATGCACCCGCCGGTAGTCCACCGCCCGCCTGTTCTGCCAGCTGAGGAACACCGCCTCGATGGCACCCCACAGCTGATCCCAGGCGTCGTGCGGGAACCCCTCACCCGTGCTGCGGGCCACCATACCTTTGAACTGGCCCACCAACTCCCGCAGGGTGGCGGCCGGGAGATCGATCTCCCGGGTGACCCCGTGGGCCCGTTTGGCCGCCTCGAGTCCCGCCTCGAAGGGATCGGCCTCACCGGGTTGGGCCTTGAGTCCGCAGACCACGTCCCCGTACATCTGGACCAGCC